>JAGQQE010000512.1 GCA_020426345.1 Planctomycetaceae bacterium | reverse complement strand
GATTCCATTCGACGATCTCCTCCGCGGGCAGTTGAGCTAGCACATCGGTGAGTCGTTGGTCCCAGTCTTCGGCGGATCGTGGATCAGAACAGCACGCGGTGTCGATGATTTGCCAGAACTGATCGTGGGTCATGCTGTTTGCCAAATAACGCTACGGTCAACGTGGCGGCGGCCAGAAACCGTTGCTTCAATTCCGACGTGATCCGCCGCTCACGTTCAACCGTTTGTTCTTCCGCGGATTCAGTTGCCACCTGGGCCGACTGAATCCGAGAAGTCAGGATTGGAGGATAGCTTAATCGGGAGTTTTGCATCCACGACGGCCTCCATTACGGACATTGCCTGTGGCGGCGGTTCGCCCGCCCCTTTTTCACGGTAGTACCAAACCACGCCGTTCTTTTCTTTGAGTTCTGCGAAAGCGGTCTTAAGTTCGTCAATGACGACCTGTTTGTCATTCAGCAGAATCGTCCCATCAGCGAGCACCTTGACCTTTGCGACATTTGTGTCATCAAACGGAGTTGTGTTTTGGTCATTCGAACCGGACGGACTTGAAGACCTTGATTCGTTGCCGTCTGTCTGGGTGTTTTCGGAGCCGCAACCAACAAGCACAATGCAGACAACAGCGGCAATTGTGATTCGAAGCACGTCAGGTTTCAGCAGTGTCATTTTCTCACCATTGGTCGCGTGGTGGTTAGCGGAAGAACGTCTAAGCTAACCGGGTGGCAGTGAGCGACGTTCCACGTCAATTCCGGTTGTTTCGCCACTCCGGTTCAGCTTCTTGTTCGGCGTGCCTTTACTGTTGCGGTATTCGGCCGCTGTTCCAACCAGAACATGCAACCGATTGGTCTCACCAGAACTTCCACCAGGGCTTGGGCATCCACTGCGACAGCCACCAAGGTCGTTCCGGGAAGGTCGGGCGTTTTGCCAGCGGGGGGCACACATCATCCGGCCCATTTAGCAACGTGGGGGCAAACTCAAGGTCGCTCCCTTTTGCCCCCCTGGCAAGGGCGTTCTCGACCAACGCCAATGCACCATTCCAGCGCGCGACGTAGCGAACATCGTCGGCGCGACTCTGCCACCACATCTGGGCCAGCGTCACTGCTTCGCGGTATATCAGTTCCTCGTCGAGGCGTCGGTACTCGCGGATGCGGTTGCGAGAATCCTTGCGGCCGAAATGGTCGGGCAAACTCACACCGGAGTCCGACAACGCTATCCGCACGAACGCCATCGGCACGAAGTCTGCTAAGGCGTGGAGGGTCGGCTCGCCGAGGCCATCGCCCACTTTGGATCGCATCGCCGAGACGAGCATGGCTCGTTCTAAACCTTCCACACCAAGCCTTCCGCCCATGAGTTGCTCGGCGTCTCGTAACATCAGAATGGTCTCAGCTGCCGTCCGAACCAACACTTTCGTGTCCATGCCTTCCGAAGATTTCCCATCCTGCGAACCCATATGTCACAATTCCTGCTCTGACGCCGAACGATTGCGATGACCGCGGTCGCCGCGAGCGATCATCCCATGGAAAAACGGCCGTTCGGCGACTCCGGTCCATCGCTTGGTTCGTTGCTTCTATCGCGGACCCGGAAGCCGACGGGCAACTCCCATACGCTCACGAGTTCAACAGAAGAATCGCAATCGACACGAAAGTTAAATTGTCCGGCCGGAAGTTCAGTGTAGCAGGGGCCGTCCAATTTCCAGACCCGACCTTTCATCTCGTAGCTGCATGAGCCACTGAGCACATAGACGTGACACGCTCGCGAAGCGCATGCAAACTGAGTGCTGCCTTTGTACAAAGAAGGTGATATTCGAAAGTCCCCATTTGGCGCATGGATTGAACGAATGGCCTCAAGAGTCAAGGGCCCGCGCTCGATTACGTTCCAGGGCGTGAATGTTTCGAACTCACTCGGCATCAGGTGGCCTTGTTGAAGCAACGAACGCCCGCCATCACCGGATGCGGCGGCTTGAGTTTCCATGTGATAGCGGCTGGCTGCCGCATTCCGGTGCATAGCTTGGTTGTTTGGCTGTGCAGAAGGGGCTTAATGGGGATTACACGAACAACACAGCACATGCAGTAGTTTACATTAGGATTGTCGCCCGGGAAGCTCTGGATGCGATTCTTTTTGTCTGCATGGACGCTCAGTACTTCATAAAACAGAGTACGCGTGAAGCGCAGCAATCCTTCGGTCACACACAGATTGAGCCATGTTTCACCATCAGAAAGGTTTCATCCGTAGCAATGTCAGTAACGCCGGACGACCCAGGAAGTACGACAACGACTTTCGTGCGGCAAAGAAAGGTCGCCGGCCGTCAGCCGACTGAGTAGCGAGTGTTATTTGTCACTGCTGGCAGCGCCTTTCGGGCGAAGAAGCCCGAAACCGATGGATGCGAACGCTGCGGCATAGACTGCCTGCTTGATGATCCACCCCGTTGTGCGATCTGGAGCGCCCTGCCACAACTCGAAAGCGAGTCCAATCATTTTGAGAACGGCGAGAATAAGAAGCAGCACTCCGCCAACACCGCGAATGGAAGACATCACGATTCCTCTGCCAAATAACGACCAGCATCACCGGGTTGCGGCCAGTGATGTGTCCATGTCAAGCTCGGCACCGGCCGCAACTCCGGTGCATGCTTTTGTTATGCCGCTATTGGTGTTCGCGAATCCACATTGCCAAGCAAGTCGTCGTTTCGTTCAGCACAGGTAGCTGCTTTTTAGCAAGCCTGACCAGTTGCTGGAGCTGCTTTTTGTGCGCGGGCTCATATTGAAGAGCATAGAGATGTTCTTTGTAAGCCGTTAGCGATTCTGGAATTCCAGACGGAAAGGCAACCTGAATCGCTTTTTCACAGATGCCAGCGGATTTCGCTGCTCCAATTGAACGCAACGAAGCAGATGTCTGTCTTACTTCTGATGGAGATGTCCATCGAAACCATTGAATGAAGTCCTCACCACTTCCGATCTCAAGGTCGTACTGAACAATACGGGCAACCATCTCCTCGACGACGGTTCGTAAGGCTTCGGGATCTCTCCGAATCAATTCATCGGTAAAGATCGATTTAATTAGAGCTTCGTCATCAATTTGGGAGCGATGAGTGTTGGGCATACGAGGGTGTCTATGCGATCGAAGAACTCAAGGATGAAAACTGAATTCAGGCATAACGAGCAAGATCAGGCGGTTGCCGCGACTTACTTGCCATGTGAGAAACCGACGACGGCAACTCGCCTGTATCTTTTTGTTACATGCCTTTTTGCGATTCAAGTTCCCGATACGTCAACGCCCCGTACGAACGCAGCAGAGCCGCCCCGGACGTCTCTTCGCTCAAAATCAGCCAATCGAGATGTGTTCTACCTTCATTCTCGATCGCATTGACGTTAGCTCCATTCTTTATCAGCAACTCAGCGGCCGGCCATTGCTTCCATGAACAAGCATACCCGAGTGGTACTTCATTTTCTTCATTTCTTGCGTTGACATTTGCACCGAATTGAAGAAGAAGCTCTATGGCTTTCAGATCACCGTCCGCTGCAGCGGACATCAACGGTGTATTGCCAGCAAGCGGAGAATCCGGCTTAACTCCGTTCATCAACAACCACTGGAGCATTTTGCGATTGCGCCACATCGCCTCATAAATCAGGTTCGAATGATCA
>JAGQQE010000511.1 GCA_020426345.1 Planctomycetaceae bacterium | reverse complement strand
CTTAATCAGCTCCACTGATAAAGGCAGGGGTTCACGATCTAAACTGACCGGACAAACAGCGGCGCCCCTTGAATCGAACCCGATGCTGAAATCCTGAATCGCTGGATTGCTCATCAAAAAAGCGAAGTTCACAGATGCTGGGCATCCGCAAACTTCGCTTCTGAGGAGGGGAATCCTGAGTATATTCGGGTCTACAGATTCAGCTGCAATGGAGCGCTGATATCGTAGATAGCCTGAGTCACTTCACGAGCCAGTTGAGCCAGATGTGTGCGGTCTTCTGTCCGACATTGGCTGAGATAACGATAAATCACAAGCCAATCCTGATAGACACCATCTGCTTCCTTCTGCAGTGTCGACATTTTTTCCTGAGCTTCCACCATCAGGTGAAGCCGACGACATCGAGAAGCAAAATTCTGTGACGCCCGAAGAGCCTCGGCACGGAAACTTTGGCGGTCTTTGTTCAGCCAGTCTTTTACGTCATAGTCCATATGATCCGCCAGATTCTCAAGTGATGCTGCCAGCTGAATCAGTGAACGATAGTCAATCTGAGTGACTGTTCCGCTTAGATTCAACTCTGTGCGAAGTGTGTGGATACCATCTTCGATCTCTCGCAACACAATTCGAGCGGCCTGACTATTCAATCCGTCGAAGCGTTTAATGAAGGTATAGCCATATTCTTCCACGTATTGATAGGCATCAACAATGTTGGCATCGCTTTCGTTTCGATCAATCAGGTCCTTGATATTTTCAACTGTTCCATAAAAGTCATTGGCAGTCTGCAGGGCCGCCGCAGGTTCACGAACATTCAGCAGCAACTTTAATGCAGTCCGGTTATAGAATTCATCAACGTCGCGCATCAGTGCGACTGCGGTCTGCTTTAACTGAGCGCGGTTTGATTTGTTCTCCATCCACAGAAGCTGCTGAATCTTATTCTCGGAGTCGACGAGGTATCGCACCTGACGCTCAATATATCGGTTGCTTCCCAGTGGACGTAGACGCTCCAGAGTGGTGCTCCACATCAAACTGAATCGAGTGTATTCATCCACCAGCATCTTGTGGGAAATATTGTCCCAAACCATCGATTCAATACGACTCGTCTGCTGCTGCAGTTTTCGCACGTCCACGATCAGTTGCTGGGTAGTGCGATCTGTGTTCGGATCGTATTCAAGTTCATCGACCAGTACACGAAGTGCGTTGTTCATGGTCGAAAGCTCGGACAACAACGCACCGCGATCCAGCGTGGGCTCCACGCTGAACAGTTTTCCAACTTCCTGGTCAATTCGGTTGATTCGATCCACGCTCTCGCGGGTCTGCGCACTCAAACCAGCTGTCTGCGAAAGCTGGTGTGACAGGTTTCGCCAGTCACTGTCCAGCATTCGAAAGTTAACGAGTACATCCTGAAGCGGAACGCGGTTTGCAAGATCCTGATTCAGTCGTTTCGCCTGAGACTGCAGTTTGAACAAATCCTGAAACAGAGGGCGAAGCGAAGGGTTTCGTCGATAATCGGCATCCAGCGCTGTGTAAAGCCGATCAGATTCGACAACAGCTTCCTTCAAAAGATTCGCGACGACACGCTGATCCACCTTTGAAAGATCGACCTGCGGAGGTGAATTCAGGTAGCCAGGTCCCCGAATGCTTTGCCCCGGAGTGGTCATACCCGGGTCCGTCAACATGCGACCCAGACTGTCGAAATTGGTATCCGCTCGTCCAATGCGAGGGTCCGTCTGTCCCAAAGCGGCCGATCCAATAGTTACGGTAAGCATTGCAGCCAGAACAACGCGGCCAAGTTCTGCCGCGGCCGCCGGTCTGAGTTGAGTTGTGCGAGGCATTGCGGGTTCCTTTCCCTCCTGAAAACTGCCCTTGCCGAAGACAGTACTCCGTCCAATCCATAATTGTGCGGTAACTCACAGTCACCACACAGGTCGAAACAACGCAGGAAAACCACCTGTCCCGACCAGGTTTCCTGCAGTTTACGACAAGACCCGGAAATCATGGAACAGCAATTTCTGCCTGAAGTTCATGATCACAGCCACTGATGCCGACATTTCCATCCATAATCGGAGAAATCAATGCCGGCCCGGGCAGCAGTGCTGGCGTCAGACCTCTGCGTAGCCTTTCGAGGTTTTCTCATCAATCAGCTTCGTCTGGTGCTTCCGGGCAGCTTCGGCGTCGGCAAAATCCTTGCGGTTCGTGGTTCCCTTGCTTCCGATCCGACCATACCTGACCGTCACAGCATTGCCGTCCACTGAAATCTCCCAGAACTTATGCGATTTGCCGTCGCTGAATTCAAAGTAGCGGCGATTTGCATCATCGGAAGAAGCAGCGGCACCTGCGGTCGGAACATCTGCCGCCGGAGCCATTTTCTTTTTCGAGGACGTTTTCGTCGCCCGACCTGCTTTCGAACCAGACGACGGCTTCCATTCTGCCCGCCGCGCAGCAGGAACTGCATTGGAGGACGAATTCACGGCAGCGTCTTCCCGCACAAAGGAAGGAAATCGGGGTACGCCAGCGTCTGTGAATTCCTGGTATCGGAACGTGATAACAGAACCTACCGCCGGAGGCTGCTCGCGTTGTTTGTCGGTGAAGCCAGTGCCCACCGAAAATTCGGTCCCGTCAGCCAGTCTGACGACGAGTGCTCCCAAACGACCTTTGTGCTTGCCCCTTCCATTCTGATGGCCGATCACGGTTGCCTCAGCATCGTGGAACGTCTTGACTTTCAACAGCGATGCCGACCGACCAATCTCGTATCTCGAACCTGGCTGGCGAAGCATTAGTCCTTCACCTCCAAGCGATTCCACCCGCTGCAACTCCCGCCGCAAATGGCTGACGTTCCGACAAAGTGTATGATCCAGCAGTCTTGTGTAAGGTTGCTGTCGTGTTGCAAAATGATCTTTCAGAAACTCAATCCGTTCTTCGAATACGGATTTTTCCGCAGGCGCATCGAAGACAATGTAGCGTATTTGTTTCCAGTGCTCGCTCCGATCCTGCCGACGAACAATGCTTATTGTTTTCTGAAACGCCTTTCGATCCAGCCACAATTCGCCATCCAGTGGCGTTAAGGGCAGCCCGTCCACAAACCAGTTCGGAGCCATGAATTCATTGCCTTGCCGGGACAGAAATCTGCTTCCATCCCAATAGGCTCTTACACCATCCAGTTTCTCGCTGATCCACCAACCCGAAAGATCCTGAGTGTTGTCCCATGCATGAGCCAACAGCATGGGCGGGCCTTTCACATCAGAACTGGACTTCACGGCTCTTGTTGGCAACTCTCCGCCCAGACGTTCTTCTTCCTCTTTCTCACCCCGATATTTCCGCAAATGCTTACAGGTTCGCTTTTCGATTGCGGTCGACTGGTTTCGCCACGCCGGACAGGAGCAGGAATACACACCACCGACATTCGTCAGCACATAGGGCTTTGCAG
The DNA here is from genome assembly GCA_020426345.1 of Planctomycetaceae bacterium. GTDB lineage: Bacteria > Planctomycetota > Planctomycetia > Planctomycetales > Planctomycetaceae > F1-80-MAGs062. The sequence goes on along the minus strand of JAGQQE010000511.1, from coordinate 224 downwards.
CCGATCCCTGAACCTCAACAGTTTCACCGTCCGGAATATCGGGCATCGTTTTCTCCCGTTAACAAGTCGTTATGAATCCGCAATCACAGGACCAGAGATAAAAACGTTCAGCTAAGGGTCATTCAGGAACTCTGCGCACAACGGTGAGACTTCCGGACAACCCGGGATGACGGCAAATTCAGCAACGGGTGGCACAACCAAATCAGGTTTCAAGTCACCTTTGC
>JAGQQE010000510.1 GCA_020426345.1 Planctomycetaceae bacterium | reverse complement strand
ATGAAATGCCTGAACCTCATCCTCAGCACAAATCTCCACCCGATTCACTCGCGGCATCGGACAAATCCTTCAAAAAACCCAACATCAATCTCGCCTGAACGCTAATGGCAGCAACCGCTTTCGTCGATTAGGTGGATGGCACCGATGTTGTTTCAGTGGGACCGATTCATAGCCCAACATTTCGATGGCCCACCGGGAATCGAAGTCGACTCGCCTCACAGCTACCCCATTACTTTTTGAATTGACCGCTAAATCAATTTGTCCAGGACCATCACCAGCAAGTTCCCCCGGGATTACCAGGGCGATACCGGGACAGAAATCTAAAAATCTCGAAATCGTCCGCACACAATCCTGTTCGACTGCGGACCACCTTTCAGACGCGACTGACATTGTCAGCCAGTCGCAATCGTAGACGTTTGCGTATCTGAAAGGACTAAAGCAATGGACAGCAGCAGCGCAGCCTTGCGGCGGTGGGAAGATGACGGTGGCCCGGCAATGAGCAGTCAGGCTCCGTCGCAGTTTCAACCGGCCGATCACCATCCCCAACCAGCTCATCGGCGATTTTCGAGATCACCAGACAATCAGCCAACTAACGATGCCGCGTCGAGCGGTTCATCAAAATCGTCGCACGGTCTTGTGGATCTGATCGTCCTGCCGTTTACCGACTACACGAGCCGGCATCCTGAGCGACTGGATGCACTGCGCAGTCGACTGGCTCGGTACACAACGGACAACACACCACAGTTTGTTGTCGTCGACACAACCCGGATTCAGCAGGCTGGCGCTGTGCTCGCGGGGATTCTTCATTCCACGTCGCGAACGCTGAAGACGAGATTCCGACGGCTTGTCCTGGTCGGCGATGTCGGTGGCGTACTGAATGTGACTCGATTGAGCGAGGTTTGCCCGCTCTTCGAAAACCGTGAAGCCGCGTTTCGGTGGTGCCACAACAATGCTCGGATGTGACAGGATTCTGGCGAGCAAATTCGGATCGTCCGTGATGATGCGATTCGCTCGCCCGTCTTGCTTCCCTTCATTTTTCCCCCGGAGAATAATACGGCCATGAATCAATCAGCCCATAATTCCAAACAGCCACAGCATCCCGATACGCAGGCCGTACTGGCAGAAGTTCAGAACGGCCAGGGGGATGCATTGCATCTGCTTGCGTTGAAGGCTTGTGAATACCTGGCCGACATAGCCTCCGCCGTGCATCGACGGATGGGGTCGCCGGATCATGGAGTGAACGGAGAATCTGATCTGGCTCAAAGTGTCGCGGCCAGTATCATCGCAAGCCCTCAAGCTCATCTGAATGAAATCTACACGGCCGATGATCTCCGAGCCCGCCTGTACAAGCTTCTGTACTGCAAGTGGGTCGACAAACGACGCCGAGCTGCAGCAGCCAAACGAGGTGGCGGCCAACATGTTCAGGCCAGCCAGGCGGAAGACGCGGAGCGGCCTGGCATTCTGGATATCGCCGCCCGAGGTTACGGCGAATTCCCGCCGGCAACTCCGGCTGAATTGTCGGTCGAACTTCAGGAGATTCTCGATACGTTTCCGATTGAATCGGAAAGGCGGCGGATTGTCACTCTGCTGCTGGAAGGGTGGACTCAGCAAGAGATTGCCGACAACCTTAACCTCTCACGTGACGCTGTTGGGCGACGCGTGCGCCAGTCGATCGCTCCGGCGCTTCGATTTCTGAACCCGGAGACCTGACGTATGCCAGAATCCACTCCCCTGAATTCTGTTCAACAGGCTGAACTCGAACAGTTATGCGAATCGCTCGAGCGTGCTCCGCGCTGCAGTATCACGGATGTTGCCGACCAGATTGCCAAAGCGAATCTGGTTCCGCAGGAGCGTGCGCGAGACGAATTGCTGGCTGTGTATTGTCGTCGAGCATTGCAGGATCATGTTCGCATCACGGAATCGTCTGTCGCAGACAAACTTGTCTGCAGCCCCGATGCTGTTCGTCGAGCCATGCGAATTGCAGCCGACAGTGTGACAACATCCAACGGCGTGCCCGCATATTCCAGACGTTACGAGTTTCAGCAGGCGCTGGGACGCGGCGGCTTTGGTCGAGTCGGCCTGTATCGTGACACGCTCCTGGATCAGTTGGTCGCGATCAAGTTGCCGCGATCACCGAAGGAGACTGCGTTCTCGGGAGGCGCGCTCGAAGAAACCAAAAAGACGCTGACAGTCAGATCCAGCCGAGTGATTCAGATCCGCGACATCTGCTATTTGTGGGATGAATGGGACGACCCGAAGTTCCTTACCCACGCTCCAAACAATCCCGCTTCGCCCGACCCGGACGATCCATTCTTCGCAGCATTTCGACCAGCCATCGTGATGGAGTACGCCGAAAGGAAAAGTCTGGATGATCGCATCAACAAAGTGCCCTGGAACCCTGGAAACGTCATCAAGGTGTTCACCGAAATTGCACGTGGAGTTGGCGACGTCCACAAGGCGACGCTGACTCACCGCGACCTGAAACCAAAGAATATCCTGTTCGGGGCAGATGGCCTTCCTCGTGTCTCTGACTTTGGGCTGGCTGAAAGCTGGCTGCAAACCGGTTCAACGCGAGCGGGCGGAACGCCGCTCTGGATGGCTCCGGAAGTTCTTGATGGATGGGTCAACGGCAGTCATGTCCCTCCCAGAGTGACGCAGGATATCTGGAGTCTGGGCGTGATCCTCTACCAACTGTTAACCGCAAAACACCCGTTTGACGGAGCCGACTATCAGCGCCGCATCAGCGCTGCCAACTACGAACCAGTTCACGGGGCTAATCCCGCACTGGACGAGCGATGGAATCGAATCGTCGCAAGCTGTCTGCATCGTGATCCTGGCCGCCGCTGCGCGTCGATAGATGATCTGCTGGATGAAATGGATCAGGCGGGTCAGGGTGATCGTCATTCACATCACGAAAAACACGACCACCAGGAAGTTCATTATCATTATCACGGTGTGGGTGTTCCTCCCGAGGCTTCCCCCGGAAGCGCGCATGATGGCGCCAGCGGAAATGATGGCAGAGACGGTGGTGGCGGTCCGCCCTATCGGCCATCCTCACCGGGAGGCGATGGGTCGGACAGTCCTTCCGGTCCGTCATTCCGTCCCTCATTCGTCGGTCCTGAAGACAAGATTGATCGTCGTGTCGCCAACTTGTTTGTCGGACACGAAGACGAATTGAACTGGCTTGATTCAGTTTTTGGAGCATCACCAGGCACGGGTACGACTCGCACTGCAGACGCAGCGGGAGTTGTGGCGTTGCTGCATGGAATGCCGGGATGTGGCAAGACCTATCTGATCGACCGCTGGTTGTGGCGACGAAGCCAGGCGGATGGTCACAATCGCACGCTCTCTGTTATGCCCACGGTAACGCTGGTTCTGGAACGAGGACAACGCGTGACTCTGGATCGACTGCGCGAAACGCTGGCGGGACGATGGAATCTGCCGCTGACAAATCAGTCCTGGTCAACGATTCGCGGACTGCTTCAGGATTCTATCCTGCGCATTCAGAATGTGGACGATGAAGCGATCGCCGAGACGATCTGCGAACTGACCGAACAGCTTGACGGTTGTCGCGTGCTGTTGTGTGGACGCTGGTTTGATCCTGGACGAATTCCGCCGGAGTGGCATCAGAGAGCAATGCCGTTGCT
>JAGQQE010000509.1 GCA_020426345.1 Planctomycetaceae bacterium | reverse complement strand
TACAGGCTGCTGCTGATAACGCTGAACTCCCGGGGTACCTGCCGGCAGCACAGGTGTCTGGTGTCGATGTTTGCTGATGTCATCAGCACAGTTCTTCAGGAAGGGGCTCCTGCAAATGGAATTTCTAAATGCACCAACTCGCAATCTGTTCTTCACCGGCAAGGGTGGCGTTGGCAAAACCTCAATTGCCTGTGCGACAGCAGTCAGACTGGCGGATTCCGGAAAACGAGTGCTGTTGGTTTCGACTGATCCTGCTTCAAATCTTGACGAGGTTCTGGGGTCAGAACTTGGGCAGAAACCGACACTTGTTGAAGCGGTACCCAATTTGTTCGCGATGAATCTTGATCCTGAACAGTCGGCAGCCGAGTATCGCGAACGAATGGTGGGCCCCTATCGGGGTCTTCTTCCACCAGCAGCCATTCAGAGCATGGAGGAACAGTTTTCGGGATCATGCACCCTCGAGATTGCTGCGTTCGACGAGTTCTCTCGCCTGCTCGGAGATTCTGCGGCGACCGCCGAATTTGACCACGTGATATTTGACACCGCTCCAACAGGACACACCCTTCGCCTGCTGACTCTGCCATCGGCGTGGTCAGGGTTCATGGAATCGAATACCACTGGCACATCATGCATCGGACCGCTCGCTGGACTGCAGGCTCAACAATCACTCTACAAGCGAAGTGTTGAAGCGTTGAGCAATCCGGACATCACCACCTTAATCCTCGTCACTCGCCCGGAAGTCACCGCTTTCCGCGAGGCGGATCGTACGAGTCGCGAATTGAGATCACTGGGCGTCAACAACCAGTCTCTGGTCATCAATGCCGTATTTCAGGTATCCGATCCCTCCGACGGATTTGCAAATGCGATGCAGCAGCGGGGAGACGCGGCAATCGCAGCAATGCCGGAAGCGCTAACGGTGCTGGACCGGACCGTGATCCGCATGAGGCCCGGCGGAGTGCTTGGCATCGAATCGCTGCGTCAGCTAGGCAGGCCGGAAGATTTCGATGGGGGCACTCAGAAAGTTCATCTCGATACCCTGCAGATGGCTGAATTGCCGCCGTCGTTAAACGTCATGATCGAAGAGCTTGCGGCCCCGGGACATGGACTGATTCTGGCTGTGGGAAAGGGCGGCGTTGGCAAAACGACCGTTGCGGCTGCTGTCGCAACAGCACTTGCGGGTCGTGGCTTTCAAGTTCATCTTTCAACCACGGACCCAGCGGCTCATGTCGCAGCGGCGGTCAGCGGTCAGAGCCTTCCCAATCTTAAAGTCAGTCGCATTGATCCTGTTGTTGAAACTGCAAAGTATTCTGCAGAGGTGATGCAGAATGCCGGCGCAGAACTGGATGAAGCTGGCAAATTGCTGCTGGCAGAAGACCTCAGATCGCCCTGCACAGAAGAAATTGCGGTCTTTCGAGCGTTCGCCGACGCAGTCGCAGAGGCTACCAATACATTTGTCGTTCTTGATACCGCCCCGACAGGACATACCATCCTGCTGCTGGATTCTGCGCTAGCCTATCATCGTGAGGTCACTCGGCAAGCCAGTAAGATGCCCGAAGCAGTGCAGAATCTGTTGCCACGTTTACGGAATCCGGAACTTACGAGAGTGCTGATCGTCACGCTGCCTGAAGCGACCCCGGTGCACGAAGCTGCTCAACTGCAGCGAGACCTGCGACGAGCTGAAATTGAACCATTTGGATGGGTCATCAATCAGAGTCTGGCACCATTAAAGGTGACTGATCCGATTCTGAGGGAACGGCAGATGCACGAGTCTAAGTACATCAAAGAAGTCACGTCTGAACACGCGGCTCGCACGGCCCTCATCGCCTGGCAAGTAGATCCACCGGTCGGTCGCGAGGCGCTTGAAGCCGCAGCAGCTGAAACCTGACTTTGGGTATCCATGAACGCGAAGGCCAAATCTGTTCCACAACTGTGGGTATGGATCGAGCACCACCGGATTGGGCCCAGTGACTGAATTTGCAGACTCCGTCGCCGAGCCCAGTTTCAGTGCATGTGATTCATATGCGGCACTCGACAATCCGCGAGTATTGAATGGTTCGGCCTTTCCGAAGCGCCAGCAGATTACGCATGCACAATCGAAGTGTGAGCCAGACACCAACGTTCCGGACCCGTCTCAATGTTAGTCAGTTGTTAGTCAGTGAAGAATTTCGAGACGAGCCTTCGGATTGTCGTTATATTTCGCACGGTGTTGCGAGGGAGCTGGATCGATTTTGTCTCAGGCAGTGCCCAAACCTTCGATTCGGAGATTCTGGTTGTACAGATCCAGTAGAATTCACGACCGATCACGCGAAATGAATCGTGTTCGGTTCGAACAGATTCCAGCTTGTCAGCTGTTTTGGCATCCAATTCGTTACGCATAAATGCGACATTAATCGTGGACTGCCCTGATTCGTGTTCGTCGAGAGTTTCCGCGTTCGCGATCGTTTTGAGGTCGTCAAAACTGCGCACGAACACGTTCACCTCATACCCCAGTCTCTGCCGAAGAGCATCGCCTGCATTGTCCTCAATCAGAGATTGTTTTCGCTTGTTGCTTTGGAAAATGACGTTGCCGCTGGCGATGAACGTGGCGACGTTCTGATGTCCAAGTTCCTCAAAGACTTCTGCAAGGACCGGCATTTTGACACGTCTTTTGCCGACGTTTATTCCGCTCAGGAAAGCTGCGTACTTCATTTGCCTGCTGCAATGTTAAGGGATGCATCGCCCGGATTGTCGGCTGTGAGCCTGGCATTCGTAACGCGGTGATGGCAACACCGCTTCAACGTTTTGTTTGTCTTCTCGCAATCCTCTTCTCGTACCATGGGTCGAAATCGCAGAATCTGAGTCCGTGATCTTCACTCAGATTCTGCTCGACCATGTAATCCAAATCAATTTCGATCATTGGGGGAGGCGAAGTTCCTGTATGGTCAGCAAAGTAGTCACTGCAACCATTTGATGCAAACGCGACCAGTAACGATGGCCAGCAGTCACATCGGCTGGCGTCGTAAAGAAACCTGTTGACGTTGCACGCCGCAACAATTCGTATCCCGAGTTGAAAAGTAGCAAATCACTCGCTTCATCGATTGGATCAGCAGGAATCGGCATGGCGTACCAATGCCATTCGGAAATAGTCCCTAAGAGAGAGATTCAGCTTCTTCGAGTGTCATGCAAAATGACGGTAGGCGAACGCGTTTGTTCGCAGTCCTTTGCACCAGCGCGTCAGTCGCCGAAGCCACTCTCAGCAGACCAGGAGCTGACATTGCCTTGATTGTCATACCGGAATTCAACACGTCGGCTGGCAAGAATCGTTCGGCCGTACTTGCTCAATTCGGTCCAGGTATTCTTAGGCTCTCTCGTGCCCCAAAGCATGACAAACTCCATACCGTAACCGTTTGAAGGTTCTGCGAGCTTTCGCCGCGTCCGATAGGTTTCGGTGGTACCAGATTCGTTCTTTCGTATCTCAATGGGATTGCCAAAGACGGCATGAACTTCTTCGATCGATTTGAACGTCCATAGTTCTGTCCCAGACCTGGCGATCAGAGTCGAACAGCCGGTTTGTCCAAGTGCGAAGCACGTCACAATCATCAGTGGAATCCGCATGAAAAACGCCGTGCTGGCTCGCCACCCAGGCTATCAGACCTCAGGAATTATCACAATATCAATCT
>JAGQQE010000050.1 GCA_020426345.1 Planctomycetaceae bacterium | reverse complement strand
GACGCAATACTCTTCTCATGTTATTCTCCCAGGACAAAATTCAAAAACCAGTTCACGTTACCGTCCTCACAATTCAGATCACAGTTCTTCTTCCGGCGATCTATTACCACACACCATCCAGTGGAAGCGATTCCCTAATTGCCCGCTGAAGGAACGGAACTGACGCGTCAGCGACAGATCATTTGATCGTGAAGACCTGTAGGCCCTTTTCCTGCAAACCCGCATGGCCAACTTTCAGTATTCTCAACGGACGGCCGAATGCTTACAGACCGATCGACGCCCAGTCACCCGTGACAGCAAACGTAATCCCCGGGTCCTGAATGTTCACAAATAGCCATTCTCCATCCGAACTGAACGTCGCACCTGCCCATTCGGAACCCCGGAAGTTGCCGCTGAGACCGTTGCGTTCGCCAGCCAGTACAACATTGTTTTCAGCAAATTCAGATAGTTGTCCGTCGGGTGAAAGGACCTGGAGTTTTTGTGGAACACGATCGCCGTCTTCACACAGCAGCAGACCACCGCGAGGACTAACACACAGGTTGTCGGGGCAGTCGAGCACATCGGAACCGGGGGATTCGAAAATCAGCTGCAGTGTCTCGTCAGCGGGGCTGTATGCCCAAACCTGACCCTTGCCACTGCGCCCACCGTGACTGGCAACAAAGTAGCATCTGCCGTCGCCCCACCAGCATCCTTCCAGCTTCTGAAACGAGGTCGCGCCCTGAACATGCCCCTGCGAAAAAACTCCACCTTCATCATGGGTCCCCGGTGAATGGGCTCGCGACGGATCATCAATCGAGACCCAGTCCACATCGTAACGGCAACCCTTGACCGCTTTTCTGATCAGATCCGGACGGCCCGCTACGCGCATCATCTGCAGTCTGCCACCGCCTTTCAGCTCTCCCGGTACGGCCGGGAGAAATCGATAAAAGCCTGCGGGCTTTCGGTCCTCCGTCTCATAGACAATGCCGGTGGATGGATCGACTGCAACAGCTTCGTGAACAAAACGGCCCATATCAGTCAGCGGGGCCGGAGGCTGATTCCCAACAGCAGATACCTCAAAGATGTAACCGTGCGGCCGCTCGAGTGTCAGAAGAACATCGTCATCCTGATCGCCACCCTGAAACACCGTTTCCTCACAGGACAGCCAGCTGCCCCATGGCGTTGGGCCTCCTGCACAGTTCTTCAGCGTGCCGGACAAACTACAGACAGCAGATAACCACTGCTTATTTCTGGTATCAAACCGCAAATTAACACAGCCGCCCCCGGCACGTGGATCGTAAGTCAAGCTGCGCTCTCCGAATGCTCCATTGCATCCGGAGACTTCATGGTTACGACAGATCGTCAATACACCATCCCGCTCTGCGATAATCCCCATACCATCATGCTGCCCGGGTACTGGCCTGCCATCAGACAGCAGATCCCCCGTCCAGCTGTATGACCAGTATCGAAACCCCGGTGGCAGACGCAGAAGCGACAGCCCTGTACTTTCGTCCCTGACCTCTGCCAACCTGATTTGATTTGCGGATGACGAAATCTTCAGATGCGTGAACGCTGGCGCAACCGCCCATGAGCCAAGCACGGCTGCGGAATGCTCAAGAAACCAGCGACGATTCCGGGTGAATGAAATATCATACATTGCTGAACTCCGCATCCTGTATACACACAACTCTTATTTAAGCTTCTGCCTGGTTGCAGGCTTCACTCACGATTTATGCGTGTGTCCTGATCCGGTTTGTGAGCCCCCGCGAGCTATCTTGCAGAGGGGTCTTTTCAACACCCCCTTCTGCTCCGGAAAATTCTGCAATCGCTGTCTGCGGCGTGAGTATTCATGGCTGAGTTAAGAATTGTGGAGCGTTCTGTTAAAACTTCGGGACGCGCAGAATTTGTGTTCTCGAGCCAGCTCGTCGGGCGGCAGAATGTTCTCGCGTGAAGATTGTTCGCGGCACTTTCCGAAGCCATGAGCGTCGTTCCGTAACTGTCTCGATCGAATCTGCATGGCGAAATCTCGAATAGTGCTGTTCGCCAGTACTCTTCCTGATCACTCCCAGCCCACCACTTGAAGACGCTGACCTCGTGATGCTGCGGTAAATGGACCAGATTCGATGAATCAGAGCAGTCGCTTCGCGATGCAGATCGGATGAATCCATTGAATCCAGCAATCCAGAACAATCTGGCGTGTGTGCTACTCGAACGGGCGAAAGTTTCTGTGACGAACGCCTCACAATCAGGCAATCAGGATGAGACTGGTCAACAGGCAGAATCAATGGAGAGCAAATTGGCGGAAGCGTTGCAACTCGCCGATCAGGCGACAGCGGCGATGAGTCATGTTGCTGAGTTTCATGACACCCGCGCGCAGATCCTTGCAATGATGGGGCGGTATGAAGAATGCGTTCGTGAATTCAGAACATGCCTGTCTCTTGGTCTCAGGGAGGCACGCATTCATCGCCAGCTAGCGCGTCACCTGCAAACCCTGGGACGCACCGCAGAAGCAACCGAACATGCGGATCTGGAAAAACAGCTGAGTCCCGTCGTAGAGGACTGAAGTTGAGAGATGCCTCAAAATGTGCGGCACATCTGATCTCTTGTTTTGTTTGACCATGGTTTGCTGCATGAGCATGGCACCCGCCACGTGATCAGAGTACCCGATCCCGATCCTGATGTTTTCGGAGCGGCATCTTTCTACATCGCAACGATAAAGACAGTCAGGCCCGAAACTCAGCGTATCAATTCCAGTCTCTTCGCCCTCTTACCAGATAATGCAGCAGAATTGGAAGCTCGTAAACGGCCAGCAGTGTGAACAGCATTTTCCCTTTGCGATATCGGGCTTCGAATCGGCTGATGTCTTTCTGAAGCGTGTATTTCTTATGACTCCACAATTGAAACCGATGCCACATGACGATTGCAGGGAGATGAACCCATACAGGGACCATCGGCAGGGTTACTGCGCAGACGACAACAAACAGGATGCAAGTCAGGGTCGTTAAGAAATCAGAGATGGGCACATTGAAAATCAGGACCGTAAGATAAGGAACCGACAGAAATGTCAGTAAGAGCAGACGTTGTTCTCCGGAGAGCAGGGGCAACAGTCCGTGAATGGCAGTGGCCACAACAGAATAAATCGAGAAGTAGATTCCAAGCACGGCAATCAGGTGCAGGATATTTATTCCCAGCTGGCTGTGTCGACACAAATGCCGCTGATAGAGCTCTTCGAAATCGACCTGAAGCAGATTCAGCTGGAGTTCATGAGCGGCATCGGATTTCGAAGTCGCCATTGTCGCATTCGCCGCCGCTGTCGAACTTTCGGAAGTACCTGCAATGGCATGAATATCGGGTTCCATGGATGCACCATTTGAATTGATATCAAAATTCGTTGCGGCTGACTTTTCGGTCAACCACACAGAGAAGACGATTCCTTCGATACTTTCGAAGCGGCCCGCCAGCAAAAAATCAAGCCCTCAGACGACGAAGTGCACCAAGACCAGTTGCCAGAAGTTGCAATTGTGACTTCTGCAGACTGTCCGCAATCGTCTGACTGATTTGATCGATTTCAGATGGAGTAACGCTGAGCGGTGGAGTGAACTTCAGGATGTTGGGTTCATACTGACAAAATCCCATCATGACCGGACAGAGAGAATGCTGCATCATGGCCAGGAGATATAGCTGCACGGCATTGAATCCAAGCCGATGAATCAGAGTGTGATGCACATCCAGCTCGATCCCGATCAGGAGTCCAAACACCCGAACTTCACGAACAATCGACACCTCACGCAGTTTGTCCTGAAGAGTCTCCTGAAACCTCAGGCCAGAGTCATTGACTTGCTGGGCGATGTCTTTTGCTGCGCTGCGTCTGAGCGTGTTTAAGATGGATCGGTACCCGGTTTCAAAACCATACTCCAGGTGTAATCGATTCGGCAAAGAGCAATTGCGAGCCTTCAGCAACTGGCCAACCCGTTCGGAATACAGCGTCAGTGCAAACGGAAACATCATATCGCTGGTTCCTTTGCCTATCGTCATGAGATCCGGGGGAGAACTCAACATAGCCGAGCGAACAAATGGCCCGGTCCGAAACATTCCGGTCTGGATCTCGTCGATGAAGAGAAGGAATTCTGAACGGCTGCGTTCTTCTTCCAGTACATCAAGGATACACGGTGGTACCTCTCGAACGCCCCCGACACCCTGAATCAACTCCAACTGAACGACTGCAACGGGATTATTCCGCAAAGTTGATCTCAGTTGCTCTGTGGCATTGGATGAGCCTGGATCAATATAGATCACGTGTGGATACAACGGATCCAGTCCCCGCTTGTAGTCAGGTTTCGCTGTTCCGGCCAGTGCCAGAAGCGTCTTTCCTCCAAAGCCACCTCGCAATGCGACGACATACTTTCGCGGATAAGCCGCAGCCAGCGACAACCTGAGTGCAGCTTCAACGGCCGATCCACCGCTGACGGCTGGAACATGATAGTTCAGGCGGGTCAGATCCTTTAATCGCTGAGTCACTTCATCGCGGCAGTCCCCCGCATCGTCCAGTTGACGAATCTCTTCGACCCATTTCTCCGGATTGTGACCCCGCAGGCTGCATGCTACTCCTCCGACTCCATCAAATACTCTTCGAATGCCGACGCGAATCGCGTGGCCAGATGCAGTCACGTCTTCCGTATCAAATCCGGCTGCAGAAATCAGTTTACCCAGTGACGGACTGAACAGAGTTCTAAAGGTATTTCTAAGCTCACGGTGATCGATGAGCAGCGAATTGAGCCTCGTGCGAATTTGTGTGTAGAAGTCCGGATGGTCCTGCTGCAGGCACTTCAGAAAATGCATGGTAGAAATGGTATTGGGCTGAAAGGTCGTTGAATGAAACATTGCCATTCCCTTGCCGGTCCATTGCCTGTATACAACTGGCATTGCACTGAACGCCCCAAAAGGGACTTCGTGGTGAGTCCATGATTCATCAAGAACAACGATATGGGGAGCTAAGTCAGAATGCCCTGAGCCAGGAGTGGTCGCAAAACACTGCGACGTAACGCAATCGATCAGCAATTTGTCAGGTTGTTGACGAAATCGGCGTACTGCATCCATCAATTGCGGCGATCGCTGCACGGTGGGTGCCAGGACAAGGATGCTGACATTTGGATGGGCTTTGTCGGCCGGTATCTCCTCCGACAACTCGGCAAAAGCCGCTGAAGTCATGCGTTTGATGCCGGGAATGAAGATAACGCGGCTTGGCGCGGCCCTGGTGTCGGTGGTGCGACTCTTAACGGCTTCGTCCATAGCGGAACAAGGCTCTTGGAGAGTGGGCCCTGATGTTTGGATCTCAGTCGATTCGAAGCCATCCAGCCATAGTCCATCATCCAGAAGCAGGACGTTTGTTCCGTGATTGGATTTAGTGACGCTGGAAACGGCTGAGATCCCGGATAGCGTGTACCGAGCCAGTTTGACTGCACCGCTGAGAGCTTCTTCGCCGGAATTTGCGAGATACGATGGGAACGCACCGGACAATATCGACCCGGGCCAGCGACGCTGGATCATTTCCGAAATAGCAACGCAGGATTGCGTGACCCATGGATTCAGGTAAAGCCGTAACAGATTCGGTATCTTTAACCGCGTGATACAGTCGCATGTTTCCAGGACCGAATCAATATTCTGAGTTCTGTGATCAAAGGCTCTGCTTGCCGGGGTTGGATCGTACGTCGGGCATGTGGGTGGCAACAAACTGGCAGAAGACATCACGATTCCCTCGAGTCATGAACAGGTCTGCTGAAATACAGTCCTGATTTCTACAGGCTGAATTCAGGATTCCGTCTTTCAGTACACGGCGGAGCTGAATTTTGGAAACAGGCAGAGACTGGTGGTGGTCCCAGAAAATGCGAAACTCATCCGCAGTCAGGAAGAGTTCCACATGGAAGGCGAATCTTCTAACAAACCAATGGAATAAGCCGGAAACAATCGGCGTCTCTTCGAGACGATCCCAGATTCGCCCAATCGAGTCTCTCGGTAATTCCATCGCATCTACTCTGTCGGCATCTTCGCCTTCGAAGTATCGACGGACATCAATGGAAACCGCGGATGCCTTGTTCTTTCTGACTTCGACGTTGCAGGCGAAAGGGTCATCAAATAGTCGAAGTACCTGGTCCGCAGACGGATTGTCCATCTGCGAATGTTTCACAAAGTATCTTGATTTTTGTTTAGTTCTGAGTCGAAGTCGAAGCAGAAGCAGAGAGCGACTTGTGTCATACATGGCCCGCTGAAAAACACCGTCGCCACGACAGGCTCGAATGAATTGATCGTTTTCGGCATCGAACAACAAGACTTCTTCGATTGTGTCGCTCAGTGTTGAAACCCGACTTCCTGAACCATGAACCGGCACAAAAAACAGGGTTCCCATGCTGATCCAGGAATAATTCGGCACAACGAGAAATTCCCGATTTGCCTGATTAAGCTGACCAATGCTCTCTTTCAGAGTCACTCCGGCATCGACCGACACACTATCTGCACGGAGTCTTATTCGGCCCGGAACCAGGATCGTCTGTACCACCGTTCTGTCCGGGTACTCCCACCCAAAGTGATTGACACCGTTGTTGTACCCCGCAATCTGAATATCTGTCACGGCATGTCGGTTATACAAGGCCAGTAACTCACGAACAGACCGAGGTTTCAGTGTGTGAAAATGAAGTTGCCGCCACCCGGGAGAAATTCTGCCCACCAGCCTGATGCAACCAAAGATCACTATCGCCAATCCCAGTCGCGATAGAATTCTGCAGGCCAGCGCAGCCATTCGGCCGACGACGCTGTTAGACATCGATGGTCCGATTCCAGGTCGGCTTTGATTCGCTCTTCGCTCACCAAATACATCTCTCCAGGCCCGACGTTGTCCCAGGATAGAAATCTCGCGAAATCCGCGGAGACCAGCAACCGGGTGTGTATGGAGTGACGTTCTGTTTCTGACCAATTCCTGATTGATTGCTGCGAACAATCGTTGCCCATCGACGAATGTGCTGGTCATTCGCTGGTGCAGTAGAGGCGCGGCGACGAACCAGCGGTCCCTGATTCTTTCCATGACGGAATTCGCGCTCAACACATAGCCACAATGAAGGATTGAGAGTGTCTTCACGCGGGCAGTTAAATATCTCCTCAGAGCATCATCAATATCATCTGACGAAGGGTCACCAAAGTGCGAGGAAAGACTTTCCCGAACGACCACACATCTCGTTTGGAGGCCGGTCAGGGAGTCTGATATCCGCTGGACAGTCTTCAGGTCGTCGCGAGTGAGGGAATGTCCCATCAGAAAGACAATGTCAATTGACTGTAACGGCCGAAGGTAATCGGGTTGAAGAAATGCGTTCAAAGAAACGTGGGGGTCGTCGCCAGGATTTACTACGCCATCCGGCGTCACGAGCATCAGCGTGTAATGGGGTTGCTGGTCCGTCTCTTCCTTCAGGAAGCGGGTATAATCAACGGCCAGCCCCGGGTTCCCAAGGGAAATGACTACTCTGGCCGAAATTGAGGAATGCCTGACATCGGCACTCTGCGATTCTGGCCACGGTATCGCCACCGGCGATGCTGCCGTCATTGCATATCTCCATTCAGGGGCCCGCTGATATACTGCCTTTCACCACGAATTAGCTCGGGGTAACCGGAGTCGTGTCGAAGAGTGGTTGTCCGAACTGCACAGTTTCACCCTGTTGCCGAAGCGCCCGTGTAGCTGAACCATTCTCGGTGATCAAAATGACTGTGGAACCAAGCTCAAACGTCGCCAGCCATTCTGCTCGATCAAGATTCTGGCCGGGGTTCAGTTCAGTGACCGTAACACGGCGCGGGCTGAATCTGCGTGCGGTCTTAAAGGGATGTGAAATATGACCAACACCCCACCCAGCAACCATAATCAACAAACACTTGCCCAGCGAAGTGTCCAGCTGCATGACCAATCGTTCATTCAAAGTGAATACCGGGAACTCCGGAGTCTGGTAGGGAGGATGAACCAGAAGCCGATGCCCGGGCACATGAACCAGACGATTCAGTGTGGCTGTGGCAGGGGAAAACACGCGATGGCAATCGCGGGGTGAAAGAAACAGGATGGCGAATTGACCATCCCGATAGGGATTCGTATCCGTTTCCGGACACAGTGATGTCAGCGTGTACGGGATCCCCTTGACAGTCATCACGGTATCGTCCCGGACGCTGCCGATGTCCTGAACATTCCCGTCTACGGGTGAAAGGAACAGATGATCATCACATGGAATCGGCCGAAGCTCACGAGGAACTCCGCGGGTGAACAATTCATTGATCGATCGGAATTCTTCGAGCGGTTTCTCCAGCTCTGCTTCATCGATCGCCGCATACTTGCCACCGTACAACATCTGAAACACCTTTCTTCGAAGTGCCCTGGTGGGAATCGGGGTTCGTGAAAGTCGAACTCCCAGTGCGGCACCCATCATGCTGAGTGTCCCTCCATGGATCCGCCGCGCCTGTCGCATCTGCTCCAGGCGAATCCTGATTCCGTTGGTTTCAACTTTCATCTTGCCAACTCTTCCACTTTACTGAACGTAACCGAGACTTCGTCCATAATCACGTCAGCCACGCGCAATGCATTTGCAATGATCGTCAGCGATGGGCCAACGCCCAGGGATGTTGGTAAAAAGCTTCCGTCAGCGACAAATACATCCGGGTGATCAAACATCCGACAATCACGATCAACGACAGCGTGTTCGCAGGAACTACCAAATCGCAGCGTTCCACACTGGTGCGCTACATGCTCCCGCGACGGCAAAACCTGCGTCACACAATGAGCGGCCCCGGTGGCTCTCAGAATTCGCACCATCTGTTGCGTCAATTCCGCCCCACGGCGCCTGTCGTATTCTGAAAACTGATGATGCAAGTGAACAGAATGGTCCCCGTTTGCGAAACGTTCACCTCTCCATTCCACATAGTTGGAAGGTTGCGGCAGGTCTTCAATGATGCCAACCAATGGCAATAATCGGGATCGAAGTAACTGAAGCAGGCGCTTCGGCAGATGCTTCAAGCCAAACTTAGCCAGCATCAGCGGCCCGGGCGCAGGAAGCGATTGAATGATGCCCATTTTTTCGGGCAGGGAAGGCGTGCCAAAGTAGAAGTCCGACAGACCGATCTGTTTGACAAAATTGCGATCCGCTTCCGTATCCCGCACAAACACTCCGACTGCCACCGGTGAGAAGTGCATCATGTAGTTCCTGCCCAATTGTGGATGCCGATAACCGGATCTCTGCAGCAGCGCTGGTGAACCAATTGCACCTGCTGCGAGAACATATCGACGAGCACGCACGAGCCTTGTCGCCCCGGTGAGTCTCTGACGAAGCCTAACCCCCTCAATTGAAGAGCCCGATCCGCGCACCAGCTCTTCGGCTTCAGTCTGTGGCCAAACCGTGATTGATTCTCCCTTCCGAACACTATCCAGGATCAGGCGAGCGGCCGATCTTCTGGCCCCCGTTGGACATGGAAAGCCTGCACACTGGTCGCACATGAGACACTTGTCGGCCTCAATCGACAACGGCAATCGAAACGGCCGCAGCCCCATCGTCCGACCAGCTGCAATCATTTGCTGATTGATTCTGGCCATCGGCAGCACGGGACGCCGACAAGCGTCGCTGAGCAGCCCAAGCGGATGCAGAGAAGAAGCGTCATCACAACTAACAGAGAACAACCGCTCCGCCTCGTTGTAATACGGAGCGAGCTCTTCATACCTGATGGGCCACTCCCAGATGCAGCGATCGATCCGTCTGCCGTAGTATTGGCCGGGCTCAAAATCTCCCGGCGCAGGTCGAAGCATGGCACCTCCATACACAGCTGTACCACCACCCAGCACACCTCCCATGTACAAGCGGCGCGACGCTCCGTCGACTTCGATCAACCGGTCATCATAGACATTCTTATCAATCAATACAGACTTTTCGTCGTTTCCGAGTCCACTGATATTTGCCGAACCCCGTTCGACCAGCAGAACACTGCGCCCCCGTGAAGCGCAACGTGCAGCAAGCGTTCCACCGCCCGCTCCTCCACCAATCACTGCAATATCAAAATCGAATTCCGGCATTTCGTTCTCGGTTCTGGACCTGACGAAAGTCACACGACACGAAGGTTGCCGCGAAACCGAGAATATTCCGTGAAGACATTGTGAATCATTGAAGAAAACGAGCGGAATTCGTCCGGGGGCAGTTTTGAGTCTTCGCGAACTTTAAACACTATCTAAGCAATATCTTCATCAGTGCTTATCAAAAAACAGCACTACAGGAACGAGTTCATTCCGTTGCCTTTGGCATTCACTGATTGCGAGGCTTACTCGCTGAAGGGAAGCAATTCATTCATGGAAGTAGCCACGATTCAACGCCAGTACGACGACGTTATTGCCAGTCAATATGACCTGGATCCCCAGTCCATCACGAGTAATTCACTGGATATAGCAATCAGTCATATGATTGCCGAAGGTCTGCTGAGTAATATTCTGCCTGCGATGAGAATTCTGGACGTCGGCATGGGGACCGGGATGTTTCTGGAGAAACTCAGGCATTGTTCGTCGCGGCCTATTGAACCCTACGGCATCGATATTTCGGCTCGAATGGTAGAAATCGCACAACGAAAACTTCCGGATCTGATCGCGGCCGTCGATGATGGAGCCAACATCGACCGTCATTTTTGCGACGGAACATTCCATCTCGCATCGACGCATTTTGTGACTGGTTTTGTGCCCATCAGTCACCTCGCTCCTCGAATCTTCCGGAAGCTCGAAGATGGTGGATACTGGTCTTTTGTCGGTGGTACCAGCCTTGGCTACGCAGAGCTTCAGCGGCGAGCGAATCATCCGGTTATTCGCATGTTGTTTGGAGGCCGCAGCCCGGATCTTCAGGGAATGATTTGTCCTGATGGGGAAGAGTCTGTTAAGTCGGTGATTCAGGAGGCTGGCTTCGATATCGTCGATTCACAGACACACCAACCTGAGCTGAAATTCAGCGGATTTGATGAGTTCATGGAGTATGCCTATCACGGGGGTTGGCTGACACCATTCATCGAGCAGATCGGCCTGCAAAATGCCAAACGCTGGCAGCAAACCGTGCTCAACAAGCTGGTCTTCCCCGTCGTTGATCACCATAACATCGTGCTTGTTCTCGCCAGAAAGCGAGGTCCAGCACATCCTCTTCCCTGTTGAGACTCAACTGTCCGTTGAAGAATCAGGGCAGGCACGCTGAACAACTGTAACCCCGTCGTGCTTTGCGATCTCCTGCTCGAGCCTGTCCCGTTGTTCAACAGGCTGTCAGCACCCAGTCAGCTTCCAAAAATCGCCTGGGTTCTCGGCATTCTCAGGTCCTCATTCCCAAGGTGCAGGTTGAAAACGGTGTCTGCAACCCTCGACGCGACAATGAGTGACGCCAGCGTAGACCGCGGGACGATGGCAGGCGTCTTTTCAGGCAGACGATTCTTGAGCAGGAGTTCAGCTTTGGATGGGGTCACAGACTTCGACAGAGCAACAACGAGGCAGGCGGCGGGTTTCGCTGCGTCGAAGATCAATGAGAAGCAATTCCAGATTGGGCAAAGGAGTATGCATGCGTGTTGCCATAATTGCTGAGGTTTTTCTGCCGAAGATCGATGGGGTCGTTGGCCGAACGCTGAATCTCATTCGAGAGTTGCAAGGGAATGGTGATGAGGTAATCGTCGTTTGTCCGGCGGTCAGCCAGCGTCGCGATTCTCCAGTGCCACTGATTGAGTGTCGGGGCTTTCCATGTGCAAGCTATCCCGAATACATTATCGGCGTCCCTAACCAGTCAATGGTCAGACAGCTTGTGGAATTTCAGCCTGATGTCATTCACTTCCTGAATCCTTTCGCTTTCGGATTTCAGTGTTTTGATTTACTACAGCGACACGGGGTACGAATTCCTGCTTTGTTCTCGTTTCATACATTGTATGGCGAATTCGTAAAAGGTTACGCTGGCCTCAAGCCACTTTCCAGGGTCCTGTGGTGGCTGATGCGGTGTTACCACAATGCCGCCGACAGGAATCTGACAGTCTCTTCAACATTCGTCGACGACCTTCGCCAGCGAGGTTTTGATCGACTGTCACTCTGGCCGCCAGCGGTCGATACCAGACTCTTTCATCCATCTCGGCAAAGTACTGAAATGAGGTCACGGCTGAGCGCCAATCATCCGGATCGCCCACTCCTGCTTACAGTATCCCGACTCGCCCCGGAAAAGAATGTCTCGTTTCTCACCTCTGTACTGGACAGAATTCCTGAGGCTACTCTGGCGATCGTTGGGGGCGGTCCTCAGAAAGAGGAACTACAACGCCGATTCTCCCGATACAAGACACAATTCATTGGATATTTACAGGGTGAAGATCTGGCAGCGGCATACGCGTCGGCCGATGCTTTCATTTACGCCTCCGAAACGGAAACAATGGGCAACGTTATTCTGGAAGCTCTGGCTTCCGGGCTGCCTGTCGTTGCCGCGGATGCAGGTGGAGTTCCCAGTTTGATCGACAATGGCGTGAATGGCTTTCTGTATCCCGCCCGTGACAGCAGGACGGCGGCATATCAGGCTGGCCAGGTTCTCTCGGATACAGAATTGCGCAGGCGGATGTCCACTGCAGCTGTCGAATCCGCCTCTACCCGCACTTGGAAGGACTCTGCCGCTTGTGTTCGTCGGCAATATGCTGAGATCCTCGCCGAATCCGAGACGGCAGGCGCACATATTCCTGCTCGAATCGCTCCGATTTCGGCCCGAATCTGTACGCGGGCGCTGGTTCGTCTATTCCGAATGGCAGACTGGATCCTGAGTGATTCGTCCGGCTCATCACCTCATCCACATTCCACCAGCCTTCTGTCTCCACGTACGGTGTTCGGCCGTTTGAGAACAAAAACTCATCGAAAACTCGCGCAATCTCAACTGGTTTCGCCGCAAAAGATTAACGAACAGATTCGATAATCCGGAGGGCAGACTGACGTACTCGATGGATAGCTGATTCCTTCGACCGCTCAATGAAGGGAGACTGCATGAAGCCCGGACGTTATGAAGATGCGATCAACCTTCTGTTTCGCTGTGACCAGACAATCACTTTGCGAATGAACCGAACCCTGCGTTGGCGAGCTGTCTGCCCGTTTTTCAGGGTTGTCAGTAAGCTTGGCAACGGACGGTTATGGTACGGATTGATGATCGGACTGGCGATCTTCCACGGATGGTATGGCGTTCAGGCAGCGATACATATGGGTTTGACAGCCCTTTTTACCCTTGTGGTCTACAGATCAATCAAGGGATATACACAACGTCCTCGTCCCGGTGCAGTTCATGATGCGATTCAGCAGGGGACGTCTGCGTTGGACGAATACAGCTTTCCTTCCGGGCACACTATGCATGCCGTGGCATTTACTCTTGTGGCGTCAACCTGGTTTCCTGCTTTGCTGCTGCCATTGTGGATTATCACACTGCTGATCGCCATGTCTCGAGTCATTCTCGGGCTTCATTATCCAACGGATGTCGTACTGGGAGCTTTGTTCGGCACGCTGATCAGCATGATCAGCCTTCTGCTCGTCACTATCTGACGCTGTTTGACGGTTGCTTGTCACCTGAGTCTTCCAACGCCTGAATGGAATCAGATGAAGTCGTATGCAGGTTCTGAAGCCCTGGTGAATTTTCGTTTGGGTTTGGGTTCCCTGATTCGTCTGGGGCTGGCTCCACTGGGCAGCAAAGCTGCCGGTTTCCACCGACAACTGAACACGGAACACCGTCGTCAGAAAGGACTTGTCATTATTCTTCCTGGCATCGACGGCTGCAGTTCGGTGAGTGATGCTATTGCTCGGGGCCTGTCCGCCGGTCGAGTCTCATTCGCGATACAGATTCTTGACTGGCGAAGTTCAAGGCCATGGAATCCATTTCACCTGACAAGGTTACAGCACAATCGACAAAGTGCCCGACGGATTGCCGATTCGATTGACACGTACCGCAGTACATTCCCTGCAGTACCCATTCATCTCGTTGGCTACTCAGCCGGGGCTGGCATGGCTTTGTTCGTCATACAGGAATTGATTGCACGGTCACTGGAATCGCAGACAGGGCCGTCCCCCATCCTGGAAACGGTGGTGCTGCTGTCGGCGGCAGTTTCTCGTGCGTTCGACATCTCGCCGTTGTTGCCCTGCGTTCGTGGAGCGATTTGGAATTTTTACTCCCCGGTTGATCTTCCCACCGTAGGGCTGGGGACGACGATCTTCGGGACGATGGATCGTAAACATGCGATTTCATCAGGTGCTTTGGGGTTCTATCAGGGAAACGGGTTCGATGGCTCTTCGGGCACGCAGATCAAAGACAGAAGGGGACGTGCGTCGGCAAATCACCTTCATTCAGGAATCTTAAAATCAATTGACGATGAGCAGGCATTCGTAACAGGACTTCGGCAGGTTTGTTATTCACCTCGAATGCTTCGGAGCTGGAATCTGGGTGGCCATTTCGGATTTACAAATGCCGCCTTTGTTCGCCGCTATCTGGCCCGCATCATCAATGCTGGTGCAACGCCGGACCAGCGTGTTGACCCATAGTACAAAGCGGCCAGTGACCGGGTGATGGGATTGGCTCACGATGGCCCCTGAAACGCAAAGAAGCGAAACCGGAAAGGGAGTTCGAAGGATGCAGAATTCAGAAGAGATCCTGGTCCGAACCCTGTTCATAAGTGACCTGCATCTGGGGTTCCGTTTCTCGCAGACGAACCGACTCTTACAGCTTCTGAAGCGTTATCGGCCGGACAACTTATATGTCGTCGGCGATTTTATTGACGGCTGGTACGTCAACCGAGGCTGGCACTGGCGCCCGGAATGTAGTCAGATCATTAGTCGGCTGTTCGAACTTTCTCGCCTCGGCACCCGACTGCGATTCGTGGTTGGGAACCACGATAGATTCCTTCACGAACCATTGCTGCAGCAAATCCTGATTCACTCGGGTGCCCAGGATGTCGGTATGGAACTGCAGCATCGAACGGCGGATGGTCGGGATTTTCTCGTGACACATGGAGATGCCTTCGATGAATACGAAAAACTCCCGGCTTCAATTGGATGGCTGTTTTGTCGCGCGTATGAGCTGATGCTTCTGACTAATCACTGGTGGAGTCAACGAACAACATCGCTGTGTTATGGTCCGTCGGCTTTGATTGATGTAATGCGGAAGTGGCTGCCTTCCATGGCGAACCATATTCAGGAGTTCCAATCGCGCACGACTCGCTATGCACGTTCGCGTGGCTTTCAGGGAATTATTTGCGGACACATCCATGCCCCCAGACATGAAACACTGGACGGAGTGACATACTTTAACATCGGCGACTGGATCGAAAGCTGCACGGCGCTTGTTGAAGAGAACGATGGCCGCTTGTGGTTGCTCAGGGACCATGCAGATCCCGCCGCCGGGCCAGCGTCCTGAGGTTAACTTAGCTCAGCTTGGCAGCCTGTTGAAGAACAGGACTGGATCGAGCAGAAGACCTTGAAACACGACGGTTCAAAGTCGTCCTGCGCGCCTGTCCCGGTTTTCAACGGACAGTTAATGGCGAATCTGCGATGCCCGGTGTTTTCGATCGCGGGCATTTGCGTTGCACTTCATCGCGATGGGGCACCGTAGCCGCCGTGACTGGTTCATCGGAGATGCCAGAAGCAGTTCTTTTGCTCATCCAGCTGACCAAACCTGTTTCGCCTGCTAAAGTCAGATGGCAAGAGACCCTGTTCAGGTTTTTCGCTGTGTAACAATCGTTGTGTATCGATCGGGGTGGATCGGGTTTCGATCCGGCGAAACTCGACGAGTCACGACGGCGCGTGTTTCTTCCGCTCCCCATTTCGGAGTCATCAGATGTCTGCCCGATCGCCGTATACCCATTCTCTCGATCGCCGTAATGTGCTCAGGACGATGTGTGCCTCCGCCGCCGGCGCGGTCGCCTGGACAGGTCTGCATTTGAGCGCTCAGGCCGGAACTGCAAACAAATCGTTGGCAGTTCCGAAATTTGAATTGCTGGACCTGAAGACATTCAGCCTTCCGGACGACCGATATTATGGCTGGCCGACTGTCGCCCGACAGAAGAACGGGCGGCTCCTCGTAGTTGCGTCCGGAGGTCGAGAACGCCATGTCTGCCCGTTTGGCAGAGTCGATTTGATCCAGTCAGATGACAGCGGCGATACGTGGTCGTTCGCCCGCACAATTGCCGACGGTCCTATTGATGATCGTGATGCTGGTATCATCGAAACGTCGCACGGTACGCTTCTGGCAACCACCTTTACATCCCTCGCCTATTTGCCGACTTTGCAAAAAGCCATCGAATCGGCAGGCACCGATAAACCGCTGATGAAGCCCGAACAGCTGGCTCGATGGCAGGCAGCTCACCGTCGACTTCCGGAGGGGCAACACAAGGAACACACGGCTTGCTGGCTGTTGCGATCTGAAGACAATGGGCTTTCGTGGTCCAGCCCCTATCGTTGCCCGGTCAACAGTCCGCACGGTCCGATTAATCTGTCGGACGGCACTCTCTTGTATGCAGGTAAAATGTTGTGGGAAGAACCCAAAAAGGTGGGTGTTTGCCGGTCCGAAGATGATGGACGGACGTGGAAGTGGCTGGCCGATATCCCAACGCGTCCCGGTGATGATCACAAGAACTATCACGAACTGCACGCAGTGGAAGCATCTGACGGACGTTTAGTCGTTCACATCCGAAACCACAACAAGACGAACGCCGGAGAGACACTTCAGTGTCATTCAACCGACGGTGGCTTGACCTGGTCCATGCCCGCTTCGATTGGTGTGTGGGGAATGCCCTCACATTTGATGAAATTAAAAGACGGGCGTCTCCTGATGAGTTATGGTCACCGACGAAAACCGCTGGGAAATCAAATTCGACTCAGCAGTGACAACGGCGAATCCTGGTCTGAGGCTATTGTGCTGTACGGAGACGGAGCAACCGGCGACCTCGGATATCCTTCAACCGTGGAATTCGACGACGGTCGCCTTCTGACTGTGTGGTACGAACTCATGCCCGAAACCGGCATGTCTCAACTCCGTGCTGCGCGATGGAAGCTCGTTGATTGAAGCCTGCACCTGCTTGTCTGTTCTCTCTCATCCAACGACGGTTGAAGATGGATTTCGAGACTAAATCTGCAGTTTTGGTTGCGGGTACGTCTGGTTGATGTGTTCGATGAAAGTCTGCCAGGTTCTGTTGAACGAATCGAGCCGGTCCTTTTTCTTGTCTTCGTCGAGCAAGCTTTGTCGGATGGAATTCCTGGCCAGCTCTCTCAACGTCATCAGATCCAGATCCCACGCCATGCAAACGGTCCAGAAGTCGTAACTAAGCCCGTCGTTGCCAAGAATGCAGGGGTCATCTGAGGAAATCACGCAGGTGAGCCCGCGTCGAATATATCCGTTGGCTGGATGCAGGCGCACATCCGCCACATAGCCGAGTGTCTGATTACTAATCGGGCAGACTTCCAGCGTTGTCGGGCCGGCTCGAAATTCCTGTTCAAGAGACGGGAACAGGTACAGGTTGATGCCGTGTCCAATTCGCCGAGTCCCCAGAACATGTGCATCGACAAGGTTCTCGTCGTCGGCCCAGTCACTTTCACCGTCATGCAACAGGAGTGTTGGGAATGGGTGGCCCTGTTCCTGGCAGACGTTCATCAGGGCAGGCCAGATGTTCAGCAGTTGCGAGGTGGGGGAATTGTCCGTTTCCTGACCGACCAGATCATAGCCGACAAACAGATGAGGGAATTTCTTCATGACGTCGATTGCATTTCGGAAGTTTCTGACCATGTCTTCCGTGCTGGCCCCGCGCCAATCGCTGGCGATCAGGCGAAGATCGAATTCCGGGAATTTCTGACGAACGGAATTCATCGCTTCGACATAATTGGAAATCGCGCGTTCCTTTGGAAATGGTTTGCCATCGCTGGAATAGAGGATCGGAAAACCTGTTCGCAGTTCCACGTACATCACACCGTCATTCGCCAGCGTCAGAAATGCGTCTTCAAAGTATTCTCGATAAGCCTGGTCATTGGACAGGATACTGCCCAGACGAAGAAAGCAGTTATTGAACTCGAACCATCGGTCGCGCGTGCGTGGATCTTCCGCCCCGATCGTCAGCAGTTGCAGGAGTTTGCTGGGAAGATCAGGTGTCGTGGCCAGTGCTTCACGGATTGGAATGAATCCTGCCGGAGCTGCGCCCGTCTGACTGAACCGAATCTCTCCGACCAGATGCTGCAGGAAGCCATTTGCATAGGTACTCTCCGGCCAGCAGATGTAGCAATCCTCTCGACGAAGGCACTCCTGAACCAACCATTCTGCACGCCCTCCTGCCGTGCTGTGAATATGCAGAGCTCCACCTTTGGGCATGCGTCGAATGATTTGAAAGACCTCCGATTTTTCAATCAACGGTTTGGCCTGATGGAAAGCGATCATCGGCGGAAACTCGTTCTTCTCCCGATAGTCATTGATTTCCAACGCCTGCAGGTGACCGAACCTGCGTGCAGCAGCCTCTTCTTCGGGAGTTGTTTCGAGAGGATCGGGGAACCGCATGCTCCGATCAGCTTCCAGCAGCGTCTGCCTGTGGTCGACGATTTTCTGACGGATGGGGTCAACGCTCATCGGCTCTGCCTGAGCGGGTTCCTGTCCCTCGGCAACAGAACCAGAAGCAGGCGACTTGTTCAGTTCCGTCCCGGCTGACTGACTGACAGCCCCCCCGCAGCCAGGTATTGCCAGGACAAGTAAACACAGTTGCACTGCTGTCGTCATTAAATAAGTGGACAGCACGCATCGGAAATTTCCGGGATGTCCGTCAGTCGTCGAGAAGCAATCAGGCACGACGGTTCTTTCTTTTGGGGCATTCAGGCGAATACGGCGGCGATTCAATTCTGTGGAAGTTGGCCTGTATTCCGGCATAGATCGCCATGGGTTGTCAAACGTCATACTGAGCGTTTCCAGAGAGTTCACCGACTTGTGATTTGCACGGCGCCGTGGGTTGCACCTACCCACGCGAGTGTAAAAAATGCGTCCGCAAAACAGCGACCTCCTTTGGATCAGAGTCATCAATAAGTGCAGTCTTCAGGAATCTGCACACGAGTCCATTGGTTTGCACGACGAATGGTGCGGTCCGTCTCGTGTATGGCTGCCAGCTTTGAACCTATTCGCATGAATTTGTAGAGGACTTAATACATGGACGCTGGTGTTTTGCAGCTACACGGTGGCACCGAAGAAACGCATTTTGACGAGCTCTTCCGCGACTACCTGAAGCTGAAACCTGCGCCTGATCTGACAATTCAATCTCCGGTGGCACAACTTCAACCACTTTCGCTCATCATTCCAACGGCACTCAATCAATCCGTGAAACATGGAGTCCTGCTGCGCGTACTGCGAGGCATTGAAGCATCCCAGTGCATCCGCCAGGTCGTGCTCGTTCAGGCGGAATCATCGGACGGGCCTGGAGCACGAGAGGCAGAGCTTCAATCGCAAATCAGCGAACTACTTCAACAGGCCGGAAAAGAAGTCGTGTGGCAGTCCTGTGAACCTAATCGGCGCGGTGCGGCGCGCAACATTGGTCGAGCCGCAGCGACAGAAGAATTGTTGATGTTCCTGGATGACGACATGCTGCTCCGTGACTGGCGAGTCGTTGACGTCATTGTCTCCGAATTACTGGCCGGCCAGTTTGACGCCGCCATGTTTCCGGCTCGGCACTATATGCGTTACCCCCGCATCCATGATGACACCAAACTGACTCAGGCCATCGCACGATGGAGATCGGATTCCCTGAACGTTGTCGCGGACGAGGTCTTTGATCCTGTCGCGGAAGGGGAAAAGTTTCAGACCATGGGCTTCTGTTTTCCCGGCTGCTTCATGGTCATACATGGGGCCGCGTATGATACCTGCGGAGGGTTTGCAGATTTCCTGGGTTGGGGGTTTGAAGATTCAGTGATGGCCGTTGCGGCTGCACGACGACTTCGCATTATGAACCTGTTCCATCGTGTCGAAGCACTGCTGCACATCGACCATCCGGTAACACCCTACAAGTCGTGGGAGTTTGGGACCAATCGCAAGCTGTATTACGAAGCCCATGCCACTGCCCAGGAAATGGCCGACCTTCATCGCAGAGTCTTTGAGGGAGGCGATTTGACGCCGGAACAGCTGGCGACAGTCGATACGGAATCCATAGGTGAGGAGGTCGCTCGCCTGCTGATCGAAGGCGGAATTTCATCCAGAGTATCCAAGGCGGTTCGTGCGATTCAGCGTGTTGCCGACAAACTCACGGAAGCCGGGCTGAATCCGATGCCCCGGTTCATGGTTTTGTTTGGTTCTCGTGGCAGGCGTGAAGAATCCGAGAGCAGCGATGTCGATCTGCTTCTGTTGTACCAAAATGGGGGCGTTCGTGATTTCTATGTGACGCCAGGCGAAGGCAAACATCGGCTGGAGCTGGAACTTTCCGGGATCGACAAGTTCGAATCCATCTCCATCGCTCCCGCCATGTACGGTGGCAGTAGTTCTCTGGAGCTCTCCAAGCTGGCAGGCGCTCGCCTGATTGATGGCGAGGACAAGTTGTTCTGCGAATGGCGTGATTCTGTCCTGACGACGGGTCTGGAATGCGGTCGAGCCTACTGGCTGATGATCATTGCCGGATTGAGTCTCCGATCCGGAGAACTCGGCGGTATGCGAACCCTGCTGATCAGGGCTTTCCGCCAGATTGTCAGTCATACGCAGCTGGGATCCATGGAACGGGATCTTGAGATCCTTCGCCTGCTGGAGGAGCGGCAGTTTGAAGAGGCGGCCGGGCCGATGATCCAATTGCTTGACCTGGAAGCACCGGACTGGCGATATGACACAGGGATTGGTCTGCGGAGTTTCGTCAACCAGGTGCCGGAAGTCTGGACCGCAATTCACTGGCTCTGGGAAATCGTCATCAGCCGTCCGATTGAGAAAGTAGAGGCGGTGTCATAGTGGAAGCCGTGTGATAACGTTCTTTCCAACGGAATGACTTCAGAATCGTTTGCAGGCATGATGCAGCGATACCAGTTCCGTTCCATTCAGGAATCAGGCCTAATTCCATGTCGCCTCTCCGAAGTGATTCAGTGAAGTTCTTTCGCCTACTAGCTCTTTGCCTGATACCCCTCGCGTTCAGGGCGAATACCGTTCAGGGCTCAAGCAATCCGGATACGCGCCCGAATCTTATTCTGATACTGGCAGACGATCTGGGTTGGGCTGATCTCGGATGTTACGGCAATCAATACAATGAAAGCCCCCGCATCGATCAACTCGCCGCAATGGGGATGCGCTGGACGCAATTCTACGCTGGCCCTGTGTGTTCTCCCACGCGAGCCAATATTCAGTCTGGTCAGGATCAGGCTCGATTCGGAATAACGCAGCACATCCCCGGGCACCGAAGACCATTTGCAAAACTGCGTGACCCCGAAGTGCCCCGACAACTTCCTCTGGAGGTGACGACATTCGCCGAACTGCTCGGGAAAGCGGGCTACAAGACCGGCTACTTTGGAAAGTGGCATCTGGGCGGCACTGGCTTTGGCCCAAAGGATCAAGGCTGGCAGACTGCCGTTGAAACTCAGGGAAATACTCTTTCACCAGCGATGGCGAAAGTCGCCGGTACAGATCGAATGGCCGAATATCTGACAAACATGGCCGTTGATTTCATTGAACAGAATCGTGACCAGCCATTTCTGCTTCAGGTATCACACACGGCCGTACACATCCCGCTTTCCACAACAAAATCCAGGCGTGAGAAATATCAACAAAAGCCTGCGGCCAGTAATTATCCGTCACGGCCGGATTATGCCGGACTCATTGAAGAACTTGACGAAAGCGTTGGACGCATTCTGGACACGATCGAACGACTTCAGTTGTCAGGCAGAACATTAATCATCTTTACATCTGACAACGGCGGGCTTGAAACCGAACAGAATGGCACAATCACCACGTCTAACAAACCACTGCGTCGAGAAAAAGGCACGCTCTACGAGGGCGGAATCCGGGTTCCGATGATCGCCTGCTGGCAAAACAAAGTTCAACCGGGGACGAAGACAGATGAGATTGCCAGCACCATCGATCTATTCGCAACGTTCGCAGATCTTGCAGGTTGTCAGCTTCCGAAGACACAACCAAACGACGGGATCAGCCTGAAAGGAGTGCTTCAGGATGCAAGCTGTTCACTGCCTGAGCGTGCCCTGTTCTGGCATCTTCCCCACTACCACCACAGTACGCCTGCGAGCGCGATTCGAATGGGCGGTTATAAACTGCTGGAATTCCACGAAGACCACCGACTGGAACTCTATGATCTCAACAATGACATCGGAGAATCCACCAACCTGAGCGTCACCCGAACAGATATGGCTGCACGCCTGCACACAGCCCTGCAGACATGGAGGCACCAGGTTGGAGCGAGAATGCCCGAACCAAATCCCGACTACGACGCCGAACGATCCACGGAGCTGGCAAAACCCAATGGTGGTGTTCAGAAGAAAGAAAAACGCCGGAGACCCGTTAAAGACGGCAGATAGCCCACGCGTCCGCGATGGACAGGTTGACAGTCAGACGACTCCGTTTCATTCAGGAATCTGCGAATTCGATTGAACCAATCCTGCATGCCACACACTTCAGTAGTCATGCCCCGCACGTCTCACTGAAGGATTCAACGGATGAACTCATTTCGCTTAACGGTACTCCTTGCATGCCTGTTCACTTACTGTGTGTCCGCGGCTGCGATATCGACAGAATGGAATCCTTCTCTGTCCGCAGAACAGAAGGCTGAGGCACCGCCCTCGGGTCCGTCTTACAGGAGTGACAGTGACAGCGGAAACGACATCACACCCTCTGAATGTACGCCCACTCTCGACACACCGCTGGCCCGAGTGTATCAGCATCTGCTTTCCCTTCGACAAAAACATGCGAACTTCGTCGATGATGGAAACACACGAAAGGCAGATGAACTGCAGCAGCAAATCCAAAGCGTGGAGCGACCGTTCCGCCACGCCGTATCAATGCCGTGCCACGCCGAACCCTTCATACATGCTGTCGGAGCCTACACGCAGAAAAACCACAACGACGTCGTCGTCGTCAATGTGACCGATGACACCGGACCAGTGATCCTCGTCCTGACCGGCTACAGCGAAATCAACTGGCAGGTCAAATGTGCAGACGAGGTTCAGATCGATTTCATTATCTGCACCGGCTATTGCGATCAAAGGGTCACATGTGTTCCCGATGGAATTCCGGTACTCAATTTTTCGTACTACCACAATTCAGGTGAGTACGCCTACGCTTACGGTGCGGACCGAACTCAATGGGATGACCTGGACGTCTTCATCCGCAAACAAACCGGAGGATTATCCATTCGAACAGCCCTTGGGTCATACTACGCGCATGAGACGTACGAAGTAGGCCCCCGGAATGTGGAATGGCGAATCCAGATGCTGGACAGCCTCATCGGTCAAGGCAACACGCCCACGGAACAGGACAGGTAAACTCTATTGTCGCGCCACGACTGCACCGTGACCTTGTCGGAAAGCCGGGCATACGTTCAGACCAGCTCATGCATCGGAAGGTGACCCGGATCCACCAAGTACTGCGGGACACCGGACTGGTCGAAAACACGGGTATTCTCGCTGTCAATGCCAGCGCATTTGTAAAGAGTGGCGAAGACTTCCTGAAACTTGACCGGGCGAATTTGCGGCACTTCGCCATAGCGATTCGTTGAACCAACCACCTGCCCGGTTCGCATTCCTCCACCTGCCAGGACAGCAGTGTTTGCCTGTGGCCAGTGGTCGCGACTGTTGTTGGCATTGATTTTGGGCGTCCG
>JAGQQE010000508.1 GCA_020426345.1 Planctomycetaceae bacterium | reverse complement strand
ACGCACGTCGCTGTCAGATGCCGAAAAGTCAACCTCATCGTCATCATCCAGCACCGAGCCTGTATCAGCGGAGAGGATTGGGAAATCGGGTGAAGAATCGACTTGCTGACTGCGCAGGAATTCCTCGACGTCTTCTTCGCGGAATTTCACATCGCCTCGATCGGCAAACCCTTTGATGCTGCCGTCATCCCGCAGTTTCAGCATTTCATCCTTTGAAACCCCCAACATGTCGGCGGCTTCATCAAGGCTCAGATATTTCTTGCCCATTGTTTACCCAACTCCCCAGGAAACTGCTGAATTGACTCACTTCTTGACCCATTCTGACTGCTGATCGCCCAGCGGCGATTCAGCCCCGAGAGGCCTTACTGCAAAAATGTTCAGCAAACTGCGCAGAGTGCCAGTTTCCCGCAATTCTAAAACTCGCAAGAGTCGATGCAAGTTCTTTGTTTCATAGAGACATTCGTTGCCCCAATTGTCTCGCTCATCCGTCGGATTCGTCGGGCTTTGCACTGATGCTTGAGTGAATCGAACTGCAGTAACGGGCATTCGCCACGGAAAATTCCACATTGCTGTTGCATTCCGGGCAATCGACCTCCTGGGAATCTCCCCAGCCGCGAATCCCGCCCTTTTGTGGGCGTGGTGTTTGTTCACCATTAATTTCGTTTCGGGCGGGAGCATCGTCCCCGCATTGGGGCGTCGACCATCAGAAATGCCGGTCTGCCTCGGAGTGTCCAATTGGATTCGTCAGGCAATTAGTCCGGCATTTGGATCACGGGGACACGAATCCGTTGGATTTCGTCCATGGGTGAGATCGTCTGTTGAGGCAAAATACCAGTACCGCTCTGAATGACATCCAGATTCGTCATGACTACTCGATCACCCGCCTTCAGTCCCTCGTGAACAACCACGAGCGACTGCAATCGACGTCCGGTTTTCAGGTGTTTCTTTTCTGCATGCCCAATGCCCTTGTCGCTACTGTTGTTCACGACAAAAACCGTATCTTCGACGATGGATTCTCTCGGAATGATCAGCGCATTGTCGAACCGAGGACCGTTGATTCGAGCAAACACAAATGTTCCCGGCAGGAGTGGGGTGTCCTGATCCGAATTGATAACTTCAATGAAGACCTCGATGGTACGTGAAGAAGCATCGGCTGTCGGTGAAACTCGCACGACATACCCTTTCCATCTGGCAGGGGCTGTTTCATTTTCTGCAAGCCATGCTTCCGGGGGATGGCCACTTTCGACTGCATCCTGAATGAGTAAGTAATCCTCAAGACCCAGGCTCACCGGGATTTCAATCCGTGATGAATCGACAATGCGAACAAGTGGTTCGCCGTTACGAACATACTGCCCCTGTTCGACCATGACTTCCGACAGAACGCCGCTGAACGGCGGCACCACTTCCGTGCGCAGCAGATCGTTGTTGGCTCTCTTCAGATCTGCTTCAGCGGCTGTCAACCGTTGCCGGGCGGCTTCCAGTTGATGGGGGTGCAAAGAGATCTGGTTTTCCAGCTGGACGATTGTGTCCTGGTATCGTCGTAGTTCGAGCAGTGATCGCGTCAGGTCTGTTGCCAGGCCCGCACCGCGATCCCGGAGAGTTTTCACGCGGTCGTAGTCATCCTGCAGGGTTTGCAGATCCTGCCTGGCCAGAGCCAACTGTCGTTCCGCATTCATTTTCTGCTGCGACAGTTGCTCGATCTCCGTTTGGATGCCCGCAATGCTTGCTTTGGTTTGCTCCACCCGCTGCTGGAAATCACGCTGATCTATTTTCAGCAGGAGATCTCCGGAAATGGGTTGATTTGTTCCGCCGTCCGCGCCGATGGCCGCCCCGGCCGATACGGCCTGACCGACTTTCAGTGATGGATGAATCTCGACCACTTCTCCGCTGACCTGAGCGGCAACAACAACTTCACGGTCGGCCACGGACGTCCCGAACGCCGTTAACAACTCCGTGAATGTCACTGGCTGGACCTCGAACGCATCCACATTGTAAACCGTTTCTGTGATTTCACGCTGCTGAACTTCCGGTCGCCCCGATGCCATGGTCTTGAAGAAGTGCATGGCAGAAAACAGCAGAACGAGGATCAATACGAAAGACGTTATCACTCGGAACACAGTCGCCTCAATTCTGACACGAACCCGCGCAAGCGGATAAAAGTCTGGTCACCCGGAAATCAAAACTCCCGGAAAGGATAATGTGCAAATGTCGCATCCGAAACAGCGTTCAGACCCATAAGCAAATTGTCGTATAAACAAAAATTGCCACTCCGATGGAAAGTTTGGCCAGCATGCCCATCATGCGGCCCGTCATGGCCGCGGCTCCGACTTCATTGCGTTTCCGGTTGTCGGAACCAATCCAGGCTTCACCCAGCCAGGCACCGACGAATGCTCCCCCGGCTGCTCCTCCAACCGCACCGATTGCACTTCCGATCACTGGGATGGGAATCAGGAACGCACCGCCAACACTCCCTGCGATCGATAGTGAAAACGAAAGCAGCATGGCACGACGACTCGCCCCTTTTTTTGCCGCCCTGGCCGAACCCGTCACGGTTTCAAGGATTTCACCAGCCACCGCCATGATGGCGATGACCCCAACGGCTCCCCACCCTGGTCCGTGTTCAAAGGGCATTACTGCAACAAAAATAGATAATCCAATGACCATTGCCCAATTGCCCGGCAATGCAAGCAGATTTGCCGTGACACACAGGCCGTTCAGAAAAATCAGTGTTCCGGCGGCGATCCAATACCAAATCATTCCGAATATTGCCCGTTTGTGTAAACTCATCATGAAGGCACAAGAACGCCTGACTCAGTTTCAGCAGCCTCTCACCGCATTCGCATTCGATCAAACACTGCACCGCAATTCGCAGGCCAGAAGAAACCCCTGGCTGCAAAGTTCTGTGACAAATTGAGATTAGGCCATCGTCTGAGAATCCGGGATTGTATCTGCCCGGAATGCCTCTCGGAAATGATCCCTCCGGCCGACTACTGGGACGTTCTGCCGTTCTGCATTCGCGCAACTCGTCCCCTGGTATCTGGCCGTTTGATACTTGATTGGCCGGCCCGGTCATGGAATCAGAGGCGGGCACTGCTGGGGAAGCAATGAATACCGGGAGGTCATTTCCAATGACAAAGGTTTGTTCAGCACGTACAATTCCGCGTTATCGTGTGACGGAGGTCAGGCTGTGGACGGCAGCTGATTCCGGGGGCATTCGATTCAGAACCTGACAGAGACTGTTTATGTCGACGAGCACCCTTTCAAGCAAGAATGCTGACCTCAGTCGACCGGCTTCATCTTTGGATGGTGAATCGCCTCTGCCCGAATTTGACGGACTCCTGCGCGCATGTCGCAGTCGAATATTGTTGCATCATTTTTTTCGGGGTGTCTTCGATTTAATTTTGACCCTGTGTTTGTGCCTTCTGGTGGCTGGCCTCGTCGATTTTGTCCTTCCCCTGCCTTCAATTGCCCGGTTTCTGATGTTGCTAGGCACGATTGTGGTCACGGTGTTTGTGGCATGGACTCGATGGTTCAGACCGATGATTGTTTCGGTGTCGTCGCAGGAACTGGCGGCGGCAGTCGATATGGCCTTTCCTGAACTGCATGAAGGCGTCGCAACGCTCATTTCGGTCAACTCACCCGATGCATCAAAGTCGGAAA
>JAGQQE010000507.1 GCA_020426345.1 Planctomycetaceae bacterium | reverse complement strand
TGGAGAAGGTCGACCTCGCCGACCTGAAGCAGAATAAACCCCTTGCGTCTCACGCAATCGAAAACACGATGACTGCAGCCACGTTCAGTTCATACAGCTGTTCGTGGCTGCTTTGCTGTCTGCCGTTTGTTCATTGCGGGCTCTTATTTTATCGGGAGTGTTCGATGGTCCCTGGATTCCTTAGCAGACCACGTTTTCGAAAACTACTGGCAGTGTTATTGCCGGCCGCAGTTTGTTTTTCTGTCGGACAATGCGAAGACTGGCTTCGGTTCCGCGGCCCGAACGGTTCAGGTGTGTGCCTGGACAAAGCTCCTGTTCCGGCTGAATGGGGGCCAACAAAGAATCTCAAATGGAAGGTTGCCGTCCCCGGGGCTGGCGTCTCCTGTCCAGTGGTTGTCGGCAGCAGGGTCTTTGTCACTTGTTATGACGGTTATGGACTGGACCGCCGTGAGCCCGGCGAACAAGAAGATCTCACGCGGAGCATGGTTTGCTTCGACCGGGCAGACGGAACTGTGCTTTGGCAGAAAACGGTGAAGGCGGTCCTGCCTGAAGACCCTTATTCGGGGATGGGTGTTCCTGAGCATGGATATGCCTCGCATACGCCCGTCTCAGATGGAAAGCACATTTATGCTTTCTTCGGCAAGTCGGGTGTATTTGCCTGGGACCTGGATGGTCGGGAACTCTGGCATGCACCTGTGGGTCTCGAATCCGATCCGCGTCGCTGGGGTTCTTCGTCGAGTCCTGTTCTCTCGGGAAATATTCTGATCGTCCCGGCCGGGCCGGAATCTCGCGCGGTCATCGGATTTGATGCCGGAACGGGCAAGGAAATCTGGCGAGCTGAGTCGGAAGGGCTGGGGAATGTCTGGGGAACTCCCATTGAAGTCACTTCCGACGGCAGGACAGATGTCGTGATTGGGGCCCCCAATGAAATCTGGGGTCTGAATCCTGAAACCGGAAAACTGCGATGGTTCTGCGAAGCTATGGAAACGGATCAATTCAGTTCCAGCGTTGTTGAAGCTGACGGAATGATCTACGCAATCGAAGGTCGAGGTGGCGGTTCGATTGCCGTGAAGGGTGGGGGGAAGGGAGATGTTACAAAGACGCACGTCATTTGGAGCGGTCGTGACAGCAGCCGATTTGGTACGCCGGTGGTGTATGACGGCCGGATCTATTACTTCTCGAACAAAGTCGTGAATTGCATGAACGCGGTCACGGGAGAACGCATTTTTCAGGGGCGGCTGACAAATAACATCGCACCAGCTGCCAGCAACCAGCCTGATGAAAGCGACAGTCCGGGAACCGGTCGGCAACGCACCCGTGGCTTTGGTGGAGCCTCCGATTATGCGTCTGCCATCATTGCTGACGGGAAGATCTTTTACACGGCCCGAAATGGCGACATTTACGTGCTGAAGGCCACCGATACACTGCAACAACTTGCGGTGAACCGTGTCACGAACAATGACGAAGAATTCAGCGCGACGCCTGCGGTCAGCGACGGACAATTGTTTATTCGGTCCAGCAGGTACCTGTACTGCGTTGCTGCGAAGCAGGAATAAAGGCCCCGGCTTTTGCTACGGGAACTGAATGCGGGGTACAGAACACGAGAGGCGGAAAGCGGTTCTGTTTCAGTTGCTGGCCCGTTGTAGCGCAAATTTCAGTATCCTTGCCGCAGTTGGCGCTGCTACGGTTCCACCGTATTGTGTTCCATCTGCACGAGGTTCGTCGACCATAACAAGTACCAGAACCTGGGGGTCTTCCGCCGGGGCACCGCAGATAAAAGACAGCACCCAGGCTTTGTCTGAATAGCGGCCGGTCTCTGGGTCCAGTTTCTGCGCTGTCCCTGTTTTGCCAAAAATGCTGAGTCCTTTGATGCGGGCCGATTTGCCTGTGCCTCTTTCGACGACCTGTTTCATCGGGTTCTGAACGAGCCAGTTGCAGATATGACCATTCAGGACGCTGGATTCTACCTGTGCCGATGCTTCTGCCAGTGCAATTTCCTGTGAGACTGAACCGGATGTCCTGTCGTGTTTGAGCAGTCGCGGTCGAACAAGTCGTCCTCCATTCGCGATGGCAGCGTGGGCGGTAATCAGCTGCAGCGGGGTAACAGCCAGTTCCTGACCCATGGGGATGGATCCAAGCGAATAATCAGTCCATTGGGAAATCGGACGCAATAAACCTGTCAGTTCTCCCGGGATTTCTATGCCGGTGCGGCGACCAAATCCAAACTGCACCGTGGCGTCATAGAGAGCGTCCATTCCCATCCGTTCTGCGATTTTAGCCATCCCGATATTGCTGGATTTTACCAGCACGTCTTCGACGCTCAGGTCACCATAGGAATGATGATCGTGCAGAATTCGTTTGCCCATTCGATAGGCGCCGAAAGCACAATCGATCAGTTCCTCTTTGCGAAGCAGATTGTGCTGTAGTGCCCAGGCGACGATGAATGGTTTAAAAGTGGAGCCTGGTTCAAAGAACGCGGATACCGCGAGGTTTTTCCATGCGGAATCTTCGACCTGCCGGAGGTTGTTGGGGTCGAAGGCCGGGCGCGAAGCCATTGCAAGAATTTCGCCTGTGACTGGTTCCATCACAATGGCACACGCGCCGACGGGATTCCATTTGGCCATAAGTTCATCCAGTTGCCGCTCCGTTTCAATCTGCGTCAACAGGTCAATGGTGGAAACAACGGTCTGTCCGTGAACGGGAGATTCAGACCGATCCGCAGCGACTTCCATGATCAGCCCGCGAGCATCTCGTGTCATGAAGCGTGAGCCATCCTGTCCGCGAATGAATTCGTGCAGACTCTCTTCCAGCCCCCCGCGTCCGATGTTATCGATGTCCCGCATGCCAAGAACATGTGCGGCGTACGATCCCTGCGGGTACTGCCGTTGATACTCGCGACGCAATCCCCATGTTTGTCTCGGCAGGTTCAAAGCCAGGAATGCCGCACGCTGCTCTTCCGAAAGTCGGCGACGAATCCAGAGAAAGCGTTTGTCGGAATGTTCCAGTATCTTTCGATAGACCTGGTCGGCATCAATGTTCAGGACAGAGCTCGTTTTCCAGGCAAACTCCCAGGGGTCGTCAATGGCATCGGGAATCGCAAACAAGCTGTCCCGCGTGATTGTCATGGCCAGGACATGACCATGACGGTCCAGGATTTCCCCGGGGCGGGCTGCAATCACTTCAGAGAAGTGGCTTTGGCGCTGCACCCGGTTATTCATGAGTTCTCGCTGGGCTCCCTGAATCTGAATCAGTCGGCCGATGAGCAATAACCACCCCAGAAGAATGATGGCTCCTGGAAATCGAATTCGCCAGTCGGCCATCAGTCGATTCCTCTGGGACTGAAGGGATGCTGGAATCGCAGAAGCGGAAGTCGTCCCGATTCACCGGGGTTAGGGTGAGAAGAATTCCGGTCGTTCGACGCGTTGTCGCCGGGTAGACTCGGTCCGCGCATTCCGGAGGTTGACGCCTGCGAACTCTTCAATGGATTCTGTCGACTGTTACGCCGATCGATGACGGCGGCTCGCAATGTGGAAAGCTGCGCAGGAGCAGTCAGTCGCTGAGTCTCAAGTCTCAAGGCCACCTGTTGCTCTATCAGGAGATCGGTTTGATAGTACTGACGGCTGATGGATCGACGCAGTTGGAGCGTCTGCTTTTCCAGCATGACACCCGCCAT
>JAGQQE010000506.1 GCA_020426345.1 Planctomycetaceae bacterium | reverse complement strand
GTTAACGCCCGGGGCACGCGCAACCAGGTCTCGCTCATCACCGGTATCGAATCCGACGATCCCGGGGTATGAAATCGTGCGCGGTATGCCTGTGCTCTTTCGCAGGTCACTTGCCTGTCGGTTCGACCGGACTGACAGAGTTTTTCCGCCCCGAACCCTCGCCTCGCGAACTTTGAATACGATCGGTGAGGTTTTCAAGCTCACCCCACTCCGGAACGAATTCGCTTATCTTGCCGAGCACACGCTCTGCTTCGGCTCGCAGGCTTTCAGCCAGCTCAAACTGCTTCGCCTCTTCGGCGAATTCTGCGTAGTCACACAGAGTGACGAACAACAGTTCTGAATGCTCCGGATGAGGGCACTCTGCTTCGAACTGCCTGCAGTGCACCAGAGCCTCATCCAGCCACGTGTCGGCCTTGCCGTATTCTGCTCGATTTTTTTTTCAACGTGGTTGAGTTTCTTCCCACAAACCACACTCGCATCTGTCATTAACTCAACACGATGCTCGAATGTCGAGCCGCCAATTCCTCCGGACTCTAGTCTTCTCAACGTGAGTTCAATTGCTTTTCAATTCCGGCAACGCAAATCGGAATAAAAAAACACCAGGGGATTCCTGAGGAGATTACGAAAGTATTCATTCACACTTCGCATCCGACTCAAGCCGACTGGAGATTCGACCGAACCCCAGCCAATTCTTGTCGGCGGCGCTGGTTTTCATTGGCTGATACTGGAAAGAAAACCCAGCGGGGAACTGATCATTTCCCTGAATCATGGTAAGTTCACCCAATCAGTTCCGAATATTCGTATCAGTAAGGACACATGGACAACTCTCATTTGCGCTGTGAGCGCGTCTCAAAAGGTGGTCGCCGTTGCTGATGATTCGGGCAAGCCTGTTGTGATTCAGTTGCCAGCCAACCTCAGCATGACATCAGCCCTGAGATATTCCGGCAGTCAGCAAATTCAGTTTGCTCGAAGTAGTCCTCAGGCTTTGGCGTTCTGTGGAGAAATTGATGAACTGACTCTCCTGAACGGCGTGATGACGCAGGGGAAATTTGACGCAATCATCAAACGCCTCAGGGCGTTAAAGTAACTGCAACTGTCAGACTCAGTGACTTGTTTGATCCATGTGTCAGTGGCAGTACCACGACACCGTACGAGGCCAATCATGTCAAACATAAGATCGACAATTCAGCAGCCGCGTTTCAGGGAATGGCTGCGAAGAATGCCATTGTCAGCTGGCCGGATTTCCACGGAACTTCGGCCCTTTCTGATTTCACTGACAGTGCACTGCATTCTTTTTGTGCTGATGGCGTTCTGGGTACTGCCGCTGCTCAGCAACGGCACCGATTCAACTGTCATTGAAGCAAGACTGCTCCCAAATAATCGGGACGCTGCGGATTACATGACGCATGAGGTTGATTTTAGTGCGACGAACCACGACCGAAGTACATTGTCGCAATTTCAGGCGACCGTTGCGGCTGAAATTCCAGCTGCTCCAATCGGGGGCGAGTCAGTTCCTGTGGATTCACCCGCCATGCCATCTTCACAGGTGAAGGTACGCCGGGGCGACCTTCAGCCAGTCACAAAGATGACAGATGCGGAGCTGATGCAGGACTTAAAGCTGGGTGTGCGAGCAATGGCCATTCACGGTCACCGAGGAGAAACTCGCGTTGAAGAAGCAGACACCCCCACCGGAATTGCGAGTACCCTGGAAGGCGACCTGCTGTCCATCGCGAAAGATGGAGATGCGATGGTCGTCTGGGTGCTCGACCAGTCGCTCAGTATGCAGCAGGACATGAAGGTGCTGGCGGAGGGACTGGTGGAAAC
The DNA here is from genome assembly GCA_020426345.1 of Planctomycetaceae bacterium. Lineage (GTDB taxonomy): Bacteria > Planctomycetota > Planctomycetia > Planctomycetales > Planctomycetaceae > F1-80-MAGs062. The sequence continues at coordinate 1,863 of JAGQQE010000506.1, read as the reverse complement.
TCTGAAAAATATCGAGGCAGACGAGACGAGTCAGATGCAGCACGCTGTCGTCGCCTTCGGAGATAATGTCAGAGTTGTTCAGAGCCCCACTTTCAAAGGCTTACGCGTGGCCGAAGCCATCTATAATCTTCCCCCCGATCCATCCGGAATCGAACGCACTTTCGGATCGGTGGAGTGGTGTGTCGATCGATTCTTTTCATCTAAATGGCGGGGTGGCGAGCGACAGAACCTGTTAATCCTGTGGACAGACGAATCTGGTGACGACTACCTGCGACTGGAAAACACAATTGCCAGATGCCTGGGGGCCAATGTTCGAGTGGACGTGATCGGCCCTTCCGCGGTCCTTGGCGCACGAACCGGATACACAGCCTTTCCACACCCTGCGGACGGAATCACCTACTTCCTGCCGGTTCATCGAGGCCCGGATTCAGGATTTCCCCAGAAGTTGTCGCTGGGATACTGGTACCGCGGAGTGCCGGCGACTTATGACGAATCTTTTCGTGGCCCCTATCAGGGAACATCACCCCGCTGGCAGGGCGGTAGTAACTTACAGTCCATGCTGTCCGGCTTCAGTCCCTATGCACTGACACGGCTGTCGCGAGAAACAGGTGGTCGCTACCTGATGTACGATCGCCCCGGTGATCGAGCTCCATTTTCGCTGGAGCAAATTCGAGACTATCAGCCGGACTACCGTTCGCTGGCAGAAATACAGTTTCAATTACAGCGACAACCGCTGCGCCAAATCGTTCTTGCATCCGCTGCACGAACATGGAGTGGTGGCAATCTGGCTCAAACCCAGCCGGAAATGACCTTTCGCCCGGCATTCGGCGGTCAACCCCATAACGAATTCGTCAGATCCCGTCTGGTCCCAATGCTGACACGAGAAATCCGCACAGCATGGCAGGATGCTCAGGCCGTCGAAGAAGCATTATTGCCGTTCCTGATGGCGTCCGCGTTGCAAGGATTTCAACCCAGGCCGGAAGTCTCAGGACATCGTGCACCCATGTCTGAGAGCGACAAGATCGAGGATCACCGGGATCAGAATCCGCAAGAGAGACCAAAGAACGACTTGAATGATAAAGAAGCAATGGACAATGACGACGAAGAGGCCAACGAAGAACTGAAGAACATTCCCGCACTCAGCGCGGATGAAGTACAGCTGGCGACCCTGGAAACAGAGCTGAATGAATCGTTACTCGAGCAGCTTTATCAGAATGAACCTTCCCCACGATGGCGTGCATGGACAGACCTCAACATGGGGCGGTTGTTGGCACTCAGCGTTCGCCTGCGAGAATACCTCGTCGTTTCCACCAGCACACTGAACAACGTGCAGAACCTTCAAAGCGAAACTAACTTTGTCTCCTTTTCCCCCTCAGCGCGACTACAGGGCGGACCACCATCGGAACAAAGACTGGCCGTTGCTCGACGACTTCTGCAACGCTGCATTGAGGAAAACAGGGGCACCCCGTGGCAGGTCATGGCCGAACGCGAACTGAGGGATTCATTCGGCCTTGAAGTGACTCAACGTTTCGTACCGCGTCCCACGCGAATCATGAACACGCCTATCGCGCCACCACCTCCAAAACCACAGCTGCCAAACTTGTAACAGCCTGGAACAGCGATTCCCTGATTCAGAGTGCGGAGATGCATCTCGAAGCAGTACAACGACGAAACCGCATTGTCCGGGCCACTGCCGTCCCGGCAGGCAAGCAGAGCCCGCGCAAGCAAACGAAAATGGAATTGCAAGGATCTTCATCATGTGGGAGCTCGCAGTCTGACCGTTTTCAACGATGCCGCGGGGCGAAATCCAATCGATAGGCTGGCCAGGCGGAGTTCTTCAACAGGCGGCTAAGCTAATACTAA
>JAGQQE010000505.1 GCA_020426345.1 Planctomycetaceae bacterium | reverse complement strand
GATTTCCTCGCAGCTTTCTGACGGTGCTGGTTCCGATTGATGCGTCCACAGAAGGCAATGGCTGCACCGAAGTCTTTCCGGGCTATCACAGGCAGGGATGTCTCACACCCGAAGATGGTCAGTATCACGGGCTGCCCGACAACACTGTCGATGAAGCTCAGCGAATTCCACTGGTTCTTGATCCCGGAGACATCGCCATCTTCGACGGCTTCACGCCTCATCGATCGGCAGCCAACCTGTCCGATTGCTGGCGCCGTCAACTGTACCTCAGCTACAACGCTGCTTCCGATGGCGGCGACCAGCGTGACGCTCATTATGTCGAATTTCATGACTACCTGCGGAAACGTTACTCGGAACACAACTTTCAGGAAACGTATTTCCGGTGATCCGTCATGAATGAATCAGCAGTGCCCCACACCGGCGCGACGATATCGCCGGCAACATCTTCAAACCGGTACGCCTGGATGATGGTTGTCGTTGCTGCGCTGGCGATGGTGGCGACGCTGCCCGGTCGAACGCACGGTCTGGGCATGATCACCGAACGCCTGCTGAACGATCCGGTTCTGCAGCTGGATCGCATCTCTTACAGTCGAATCAACCTGTGGGGGACACTGCTGGGAGGCCTGTTTTGTCTGCCGTGCGGCTGGATGATTGATCGGTTTGGCCTGCGAATTTCGCTGACCTTTACCGTGGCTGCTTTGGCAGCGACCGTGTTGTGGATGACTCGCCTGACCAGCCCGAATCAGTTTTCCGCGGCCATTGTGCTGACTCGAGGCTTCGGTCAAAGCGCGTTGTCGGTTATCAGTATTACGATGGTCGGCAAGTGGTTTACGGGACGGCTGAGTTTAGCGATGGCCGTCTATTCGCTGTTGCTCTCGTTGGGATTCGCCTATGCAGCTCAACTGGCAAAGCCGTGGGCTGATGCCGACTGGCGACTTGTCTGGAGCGGCATGGGCTATCTGCTGGTGCTGTTCGCTGTGGTTTGCGCGTTCGTTGTTCGTGATCCGCAACGATCGGCCGAACGCAAGTCCAAAACAACCATCGGATCCGCTAACTCCGATCCCGACCGTGCCGTTTCAGATAATACGGAGATGGCGAGTTGCTGTTCGACGGGCATCGATCCGCTCAAGACAATGTCGGTTGAAAACAGCATGACAACCGCGGCTGCGCTCAGAACTCAAGCCTTCTGGGTGTTCGCTCTTTCCATTTCGCTGGTTGGACTGATGAGTTCCGGGTTGTCACTGTTTAATGAATCGGTGTTGACCGCTCAGGGATTTCCCAAAGATGTTTTCTACAACCTGATCACGCTGACGGGCACTGTCGGTTTGTTGGCCAAATTGCCGGTGGGGTGGCTGGGACAACGCTGTCGACTTAATCGAATGCTGACCGTTGGTCTGATGTTGCAGGCGGTCTGTATGTTTGCGCTTCCATCGATTCGTAGTACCATCGGCATCACGCTGTACGGAGCTGCGATGGGAGTCTCCGGAACCATAACGACTGTTCTGTTCTTTACCGTTTGGGGCCAGGTGTTCGGACAGAAACATCTGGGCCAAATCCAGTCACTGGCCCAAATGCTGACAGTTGTGTTTTCCGCCGTCGGGCCATTGGTGTTCGGCAAATGCTTTGCAAATTTCTGCAGCTATCAGCCCGCATTTTGGGGCATTTCTGCGGTATCGATAGCATTCGCGATCTGGTCGTGGCTCATCGCGTTGCCGGAAACTGAGGGCGAAGCATCACGCGATTTGTCTTCCACGACCCGTTCTGTGTTCAATTACCAATCTGTTCCTCAGGAGTCATAACCATGGCCGCAGTTATTCAATCGTCGCCTGCTGAAAGCGTGCCCGTAACCGAAGCCGAGCAATCGCCAGCTGCCGCTCGGTTTCATCTGTCTCTGAATGTGTCGGACATTGATCGACTGGTGGAATTCTTCCAGCGCGTGTTCGGAGTTGCACCGGCCAAGCATCGGTCGGACTATGCCAAGTTTGAACTTGATTTCCCGCCTCTGGTATTGTCACTGGAACCCGGCTTGCCTGGCGACCAGGGCTCCTTCAATCACGCGGGGTTCCGGTTCGCGACCGTCGCCGATCTGGTCAGCGCTCAGGAACGTTTGGAAGCCGCTGGCATTTCGACTCAACGAGAAGACGGGGTGGAATGCTGTTACGCTCGGCAAACAAAATTCTGGGTACACGATCCCGACGGCCGACTTTGGGAGTTCTATGTGCTGGACGGTGACATCGATCATCGTGGGCAGGGTCAGACAATGGATCAGATGACGGGACACACTTCCGAAGCGGAGTCCGCCGGTCGTTGCTCACTTGCCGAAGTCGCGCCGCAGGTGTACGAACATCGCATGGGAAGTGAAGTGCAGTTTCCCGCAACCGCGTGTGACGAAATTCTCCTTCGCGGCACGTTCAATGTACCCGTCACGGACTCACAGATCATAAATATTCTGCAGCAGGCATTCGAAACCCTGCGTCCGGGGGGACACCTGGAACTTCACGTGTTGACCTGCGAATCGGCGATTGAAGGCGATCTGAATCTGCCAGGCCCGGCGGCCTGTGTGACGTTCGTCCCGGTGCGATCGTCGCTGATGCAGTTTGTGACCGATGCGGGGTTTATGGACCAGCAACTGATCACGTTTCGTTCGGGCGCCTGTTTTCAGGCCGACGGTCAGGCATTGCGAGAAACCAAAGTAAGAGCGGCTAAGCCATCGGCTAAATCATCAGAACAGGCCACGATGGTCGCGTTGATCTATCGTGGCCCGTTTGCCGAAATTAAAGATGACGAAGGATGTGTCTGGCGTCGAGGAATACAGGTGTCTGTCTCAGCCTGGCGCTGGCACGAACTTCAGGAACAGGGACTTGCCGACAACTTTACCGTCATTCCCGAAACGGTTGTGACAGGTACTTGTGGCGTTTGATTCATGCGGAATGCCAAAACGTCAGCTCGTCGATTGTTTCGCGTGCAGATGTCGATAAAATCCGAACGTTCATAAGAATAACCAGATGTGCATACGTCAAAGGATGTGCAGACGATGGCAACGCAGGACGTATTTCAGGCAGACTTTTGTGCAGAAAGGCTCAAAGCGCTCGGTGATCCTCATCGGCTGCGCATCGTGGATGCTCTGCGGTACGGCGAAATGACGGTCAGTGATATCGCTGAGTTCCTGGAAGCAGAAGTTGTCACTATTTCGCATCACCTAAAGATTATGAAGTACGCCAGTCTGGTCGAAGTGCGTCGGGAAGGGCGCTTCATGTACTATCGGCTGCATTCGGATGTGATGACATCAGCCAGGAAAGGTTCGAAGTTTCTGGACCTGGGCTGCTGCCGCCTGGAAGTACCGGATCGCGCATAGCAGGGGAATCACACAGCGTTTCACACGTAGCCGAAAGGCCCGGTCCTATCTTAGTCAGCCTGTTGGAAATCAGAACTTGCCCGAGCGAGAGACCTGAAAACACGACGGTCTACAGCTGTCCAGCGTGCCCGTCGCGATTCTTCAACGGAAAATTAGACAGTTGCGTACCACCTGGCCTGTCGGCCGCGGGTGAGGCAAATACGCTCAATAGAAACCATAAACACGGCTCAGCAGAAGAGACAAAATGAAACCAGTTTACATCATGGTTGGAGGCTTTCTTGGTGCGGGCAAAACGACAACGGTCGCGCGTTTGGCACAGCATTTTATGGGGCAGGGCAGGCGAGTCGGCATTGTCACCAA
>JAGQQE010000504.1 GCA_020426345.1 Planctomycetaceae bacterium | reverse complement strand
CCAATCACCACATTGCTCACAGACCTGAGCTTCCTTCTCGTTCAGGTCGCCCTCCGAACCGCAGAACTCAAACCAACTCCCGTCGTGTGCGGCAATTGCACGAGGCAGGAATCCCTGATTGAACACCTCCAGAACTGTCGGCCGCCGTCCCAATTCGTCACGCATCGCTCGATAGGCTTCGATCGCTTGGGATGGGCCCGTCGGAATGAACTGGCGAATGAGGTCTTTCGCCTCCAGTTCAACATCAACAAGACATCCGTCAGGAAGATCGGGCGTTTCGCCGTTCAGCCACTTCGTAAGCGTCGTCCAATTCGCGGCTGCTTTATGAAGCGAAAGGATGTGAATCAGTCGTTGCGCAAAGATGCGGTGATTGCCCACGAAATCAATCACGATCAATCGCGTTTTACCCTCGCTGGCTCGCAGCCCGCGTCCGAGTTGTTGCAGGAAGATCACCTTCGATTCTGTGGGCCGCAACATGATAACTCGATCAACGGCCGGGATATCGAGTCCCTCGTTGAACATATCGACGACGCACAGACATTGCAGATTTCCGCGACGAAGTTTTTCAAGCGATTCGGAATAGCTGTCGCTGAAACCTCCAGAAAATACGGCTGCAGCCGGCACGCCTTTGCCGCGAAGCCAGTCCCGAGTAAACAATGCGTGCCGACGAGAACAGCAAAACACAATCGTGCGATCGGCTGGATGTTTCTGCATCGTCAGCCACAGTCGATCCATTCGTTCACTGCGGATGACGCGTTCTTCGAGTTCCTCAACGGCAAAGCGACCGTTTCGCCAAGGAATCTGCCCGAAGTCCACTGTGTCTTTGATCCCGACATAATTGAACGGGACAAGCGATTCTTCCGCGATCCCGTCGCCAATTGAAGCGTGATACGCAAGGTTATCGTCAAAGATGGACGCAACATCCACGCCATCGGTTCGTTCTGGGGTTGCGGTGAGCCCCAGGATAAACCCTGCGTGCAGTCTCGCGAGAACTCTGCGGTAACTCGGTGCATGCGCATGGTGCACTTCGTCCATGACGACGATGTCAAAGTGTGCCTCTGCAAGTCGATCCAGTCCGGAAGGTCGCGACAGCTTTTGAACGGACGCAATTACCAAGTCGCCGTCCAATTCGCTGCTGCCCCCGATGTACCACGATGTTGTGCCCTCGCAAAATGCATGGTCGAGCACCAGCGAGATAGCCGCCTCAGCCTGAGCCAGAATATGAGCACGATGAGCAATGACCAGCACTCGCGGTCTCCGACCAATCGCGACTCCCACTTGTCTGGCGTCGAATGCAGCAAGCCACGTTTTCCCCATCCCGGTGGCTACGGCAACCAACGCTCGCCCGTAACCGGCGGCTCGGATCTTCAGCAGAGCAGCGAGAGCTTCGGATTGCCATGGTCGAGGATTGTATGGATGCTCTCGCTCATCGATTCGCTCCGGCTCAAAATGCACCGAACGAAACGACTTCGCTTTTTCGGCATACTTTTTGAGCAGGTCGGAGTTCAGGTCCGATGCGGCGTCCCACAGCGACGAAAACTCCAGTCGCACCTTCTCATGAGCGTCAGGGGCCGCCTTTCGATCACTCAGCAGGTTCCACTCGACACCAGTTTGCAATGCAGGCCGTGACAGGTTGCTGCTGCCAACCACGATCAGGCCCGAACTGTCGTCCGATATCTGCCAGGCCTTGGGATGAAACGATGTGGGTGATGACGGCAGCCTGGTTGTTTCAATCAGCTTGGCATGCAGCCGTGGCTCATTGAATTCCTCGAACGCCACATTCATCCAGCCCATGAGCCGCCACAGGGCCTTGGCGTCGGAGATGTAGAGATAGTCACTGACGAGAATACGAACTCGACCATCGTTGCGAATCGCTTCGAACAACCGTTCTTCGATGACATCGAGCCCGGAAAGCTGCACGAACGAAACGAGCACATCAACGAACTTTGCACCGGCCAGTCGCCATGAAAGCTCGTTCCAAAGCGGCGAGTCCGGATGCCCAGTGGTCAGCGTCAGTCCCGGCTGCGTTGCCGACGGTGATTCCTTATCAGCAAGGTAATTGCCCTTACCAGGAATCACATGTCGAATTCCACCTCGTGGATCAGCAACGTCGCCACGGTATCGCGGAATCACATGAATGTGCAGGTGCGGCACGGTTTGCCCAGCAGCTGCTCCCGCATTGAACCCGACATTATACCCATCTGGCTTCGGCGTCAGCCGCTCATCCAGAATCGCCTTCACTTCGTTAACTAACGACATCAAAGCGGACTGCTCGGCCGCTGTTGCTTCGAACCAAGTCGCCACGACGCGATGAGTTACAACGAGTGCATGTCCGGGCGTCACGGGAAAACGATCGAATACGGCGAATGCCGCTTCATTCGCCGTAATCCAATCTGTCGGGGAATGTGACACGAACGGCGAAGTCATATGGCGCCACCATTAGGACAGCTTACGTCAAACTTCCTGTTGTCACCATTGAATTGAGTTGTACTCAAATGAAATCGGACTTTGTTTGCACAGTTGACAAGGATTCGACGCAACACTTGAGTTTCCCCATCGTCCCCCGAACAAACCACGAATGTGACTCGCCGTTTATTGCGATGCCAGTCAACGCTGGCTCGCAGTGCCTGTTCAACAGGAGTCTGCACATAAAGGTATTCCTTGAGTGCATTCAAATCCGCGACGTTGCTTTCCAGCGTCGTGACGGCGGTGGCGGAACCCTTCGAGAGAGTGTCAATGAGTTCTTCGAAGTTCATGCCTGCCGTTCGTTTTCAGACGGGATTGCGTGCGGTATTGCTCGGACAGTCAAAGTCACCCTACGGATCACTTAGCCCCGCCCGTTACACTCCTGCCAGCATACCGGCGGAGCGGCGAACGTCAATCGAGCTGTCGTCTCAAAAGTATAGCGTTGCTGCCCGACTCGAAAACACTGCGAAGACAGTAAAGGTGGAAGTCACTGCAGTCTACAACCAGGTTCTCCATGGCCGCAGCGACCGGTGCTGAAGTCTCATTGCTCTTCAGTCGAAATTCTTCACACCCATCAAGGGTGGATGTCATATGCAATCCAGCGGGATAATTTATGTCGGCAAACCAAAACTCATCAATCTTGCGGGGCACTGATTGAAAATCATGCCAGTAGCCCAGGAGGCACCACTTCGCTGCCGGGTTGGTTTCTTCAACATAAGTCTCAATATGGGCAAAAAATGGCAGGGCAAAAAGATGGTGGGCATTTTTTTGCCCTGCCATCTTTTTGCCTCGGAACTAGTTGTTTTTAAAACGCTCTGCCGACGGCGAATACGTATCGAGCCCGGAGCTCGGTCTTTCAGCGAGCAGCTGGAGAAAAGTCGCCGGAATGTCAGTCGAATTCAGCACATAGCAGCCTGAAACTGGTTTCCGCAGATCAGGCGGAGGCTGATTCATGATGACGATCGTGAACTTATTTCGCCTCGGGACTCGCGTTCGGCTCTTCGGAAAACCCGGGAATCTTCCAGACACCAAAGTCACCCTGCGATTCATCCCAGGTGGCGTGCTGAAGGTCGAGATTTGCATCTTTGAGCCACTGTCGTGCTTTTTCTAAAAATTCTTCATCTCGTTGCTCACTACTATTCAACGCGTAACCCACTTCTGACATACGCTGAATTTTGTGTACAAAGCTTTCATAGCGATGACAGGGCGGATTGATCAACGCGCCATGCTCCAGGAGGATCAACGCAACTTCGCCGTTC
>JAGQQE010000503.1 GCA_020426345.1 Planctomycetaceae bacterium | reverse complement strand
GTCCGGCTCCCGAATCCAGGTGTAAAGCCATGTCGAAAACGCAGGATTGTCAGTGTCCCGTTTCGCCTTCAAATGAATGTCACTGATGTTGGGACCGAAGTCGGCCTTTGACGATTCCACGGCAGAATGAGTATGGCAGGCCAGGCATCCTCGTTCAGAGAAGAGCTGTCTTCCACGTTCTGCATTCGCCTGATAGCCATCCGCGGGCTTCAATGTCTCCAGTGGCTGCGAAACATTCAGCAACAGCGATGCGATCCCGGCGAGCTCAGCGGTCTGATACTTGGCTGCTTTCTCGTCCTGCTGATTCGTCAGATTGAAGAACTGAGGCATACGAGTAGAAGGACGGAATCGACCTGGGATTTCTGTCCAGTACTCAATCCAGGGACGCGTCGTCTTCTCAGCGATGTGCCTGAGGCTTGGCCCCACTTTACGCATTTTTCCGGCAACCTGTCCCGGATCTGCGGCAATTCGAGCTATCTCTTCCGGAGTCTGTGGCTCGAGACGCAAATCAGGACCAATGGCGAGACCGGCATCATAACCATGAATCTCGTGGCACCCGAAGCAACCATACTGCTTGACCAGTTCGAATCCGCGCGAGACCTTTGGTGCTGAAGATCCGAATCGTGGATTCACCGCCAGCTCTGTCACATTGTGATGGCATTTAATGCAGGTCGATTCGCGGAATCGCTCTGGCTGCATTGGATACTCCCAAAAGTGATTCGGGTGATATCCATATTCCTTTTCCCACTCATGAGCTGCGAATGGATCGTTCGGAGTGTGCTCTGCATTCCCGAAACTGGTTCCCGACCCCTGCCCTTCATGACAGATGGTACAGCCAAACTTCGAGACAGGATGCGGACTCGAAGCTGTACAGAACAATTCATGATTCGGGTGCGTTGAAAATGGCTGTGGGAAAGAGTTTTCCGCCACCCATTCGTGAACATCAGCAGCTTCGGGACTTCCCTGAGGAAATGCCGCAACATTGCCCGCCGCGGTCTTATCAATATTCAGGTGACAGGTTCGACAGCGATCAAATCTCGCAATCTGAGTCATCCCAAGCGTCTGATGGAGATTAGGCAACCAGTCCTGAACGACTTTCAAATGAGAATTGAAGCCATCAATGATCGGCCATTCCATCATGGAGCGTTTGATGCTCGAAATTGTTTCGGTTGGCTTGATATTCTCCAACGCTACGCGGATTCGATCAGCCTCGCCGACAACTTTGTCCAGCTCCGCCTGCACGGAATCACGATCGGCAGTGAGCTCTTTCAGACTGTCCGTTGTGACCCGAACAAGTTCCTTCGCCTCATCCAGAATCTTCTGAGTTTCGTCACATTCAGCCTGTCGCTCGTCGAAGGCCTCCAGCAGACCCTGAAGTGATTCAGACGCGGCCCCGGAGGCTACCGCGAGGTCGTAGTCGCTGCGAGCTTCATCGCGGATTGAATTCTTTGCTTTCAGCTCGACTTCGAGACGATCAACTTCACGGGTTTGCTGATCCTGCTCCGCAAGCAGCTCATCCAGCTTCGCTTGTGAGTCTGACAGCTTCGACTGGGCTTTGGCGACTTTCGCTTCCAGATCCCGGATGCTTTTCTTGTAAGCCTCCGATTCGACGGACTGCAGGTCCTTTTCCTTCACTGCTGCCTCCAGATCAAACTGGGTCAGCTGGTACGCACGCCATTCGTCTGCCTGGTCCTGCTTCATCATCAGCAACACAGACAGGAGCAGCACAACACTGCTGGCAGCAAAAACCAGGTGCAGCGTTCTTTGATTCCAACGAAAATGATCAGATGCTGGCATGATTATCTTGGGCCTTTGCCCTGCACACGTTTACCGATCGAGATTGACAACGAGAGCCCGGTGCTGAAGCGATCAGATGTTAAAGAAGTACTCAGGAATCCCCACGATGTACTTCAAACTGAACGCCCAGCGCAGAAGCATCTTGATTGGCAGGACCGCCATCCAGAGAAGCAAATTGGAGAACACCAGAAAACGCAGCACACCCATTCGCACAAAGTATTTCCGCAGCAGAGTGATACCGAGAATCGGGGGAAGAACGAGGAAGTAAGCACCCGTCAGGACAATCCCCGGAAGCTCCCGAAGAAGGATCGACGCCACACTACTGCCTTTGGGGATTCCTGGAAGACCTGGCAGGCTCCAGAATATCTCACTCAGGTTGACGTTGTTGGCTGCCTTGACCTTATGGACATCCCAGTACTCGTAAATCCCGAAGAAGTTCCAGTTCGGACCACGCAGAAATGTCCCCAGCACGATGAGCGCGACCCAGAGGGGCAGAAACCCGAAGAGGAATGTGGTGACGGCAAACGACCGCTGCTTAAAGGTGTAGTAACCATTCCCGGACTTGTTGAAATCGATATAGGGGACGGCCATCAGACCACCAAGAATAATGCTCGGCAGCACAACCCCGGCCAGCCATGGGTCGAAGTAAACAAGCATCTCCTGCAAACCAAGGAAGTACCAGGGAGCCTTGGAGGGATTCGGTGTCTTGACTGACGAAGCAGGCTCTTCAAGCGGTGCTTTCAGCGCGATACCCCAAAAAATCAGAACGGCGGTCAGCACAACCATGCAGATAAGTTCTGTGTAGACCAGATCCGGCCAGACCAGAACTTTTTCATTATCTTCCTGCTCAAACAGAGGCCGGCCTTCTGCGATTCTTCGATCGTTATCCACTGACCGACGAAAGTAGATCCAGGTGAAGAACGCCACAATGAACAACATCGCAACGATAGGCACGTTGTCGGGCTTACCGACAATCTGACGGAAGTCGTAATCGGTCAGGCTCAACCCCATAAACAGCAGCGAAAGATTCAAGCCAACCCAGGCAACTGTCGGCCGCGTCCACCACTCCCGAAGAGCAATCATCAATCCAAAGGCGACAATTGACAACACAAAGTAGATCACAGGATTCGAGAAGTTGGCGTCCACAAAATCCTTAAAGAAGGATGGCAGACGAATCAGGAACGTGTCAGGACTGCCAGCACTGGAAAAGTGAGCAGCGCTCAGCATCAGAAGGATAGAGCTCAGCACAGCCCACACAGTCGCCCGGGGCACCCCATTGCTGTACTCACCATCCGTCTTATAGCTGCGAATCGTCCAAAGGAGATTCATGGCAAACAAGACCAGGTAGTACCAGCCAAGACCGGTCAAAACACTGGAAGTTACATCTGGAAAGTGATTAAGCATTGAAAGAAGCTCAGCGCTAGACGCACACAACTAGACCCAAAACACAAGTCCACCCCAAAGCAACAATGCTACAGAGGCTGGCTGATGCCACCATCTTTTCGCACGCGCCAGAAGTGGATTGCGATCAGACCGCTCACCACTACAGGAATTGCAACGCAGTGAAGGATATAGAATCGATTCAGAGTGGCCTCACCGACAAACCTTCCGCCAAGCAGCAGAAACTTCGCGTCAGAAGCATTCGTAATCAGTTCGTAACCGCTCGTATTCAACAGCTGGAAACCAGGACCCTCCAACCCAAGGAACGGGGTGGCTCGAGCCATATTGGAACCAACCGTAATAGCCCAGATCGCCAGCTGATCCCACGGCAGAAGATAACCGGTAAACGACAACAGCAACGTCAGCACCAGCAGCAGCACACCGATCACCCAATTGAACTCCCGCGGAGGCTTGTAACTCCCCGTCAGGAACACTCGATACATATGCAGCCAAACTGTAATCACCATCGCATGGGCACCCCAGCGATGAA
>JAGQQE010000502.1 GCA_020426345.1 Planctomycetaceae bacterium | reverse complement strand
TCGCTACACGACCGTTCTGCGTATGCCCAGGTTCAATATGTCACCGGAAGAAGCCCGGGTTCTCGCCAACTACTTCGCAGCTGTAGATGGTGTTCCTTTCCCATATCAGGAGAATGAGCCTGCGGATCCGGACTACATCGCTTCAAAGCAAGCGGCTGCCGTGCATGCCGGGCTTCTTGAAGAAGGTGAAGACTATCTAACGGAATCCTGGAAGACTTTAAATGGTCCGCTCTGTGTGAAGTGCCATTCCCTTGGCGGGCGGAAATTCAAAGTATCTGATCCTGCGAAAGACATTCAGGGACCAAATCTGAATGTTGTGAATCAGCGGTTGCGTTCAGACTGGCTACAGCTCTGGATTTACAATCCGAAATGGATCACACCTTATACTTCAATGCCCCAAAACTTCCCAAAGAACAACTCGACTCAGTTTCCTGAATTGTTCAACGGTGACCCGGGCAGCCAGAATATTGGTGTTCGCGATGCACTCCTGAACTATCCGCAATTGATGGAAAACGTTGGCCCGATTGTTTACGAGAATCCGGCGGCAGCCTCTCCCGGGGCTGATCCCGCAGCCGGGGCGGAATAATTCGCAACGCGTTCGAACTCACTTGCTCGAATTCAATCTACCGGTTCTACAAATGAAACTCTCTGAATTTTCAACTCTCGCATTCATCCTGACAGCATTTGTCAGCGGCTGTGGTCAGTACGGCGGCGGTGCTTCTGTTGTTCCGGAAGTGACAGTGCTGCCCCCGGATTTCGGCTCCGGGTCCGATGAGGGAGCCGGAGAGGTGGAGGGGGCGGCTCCGACAGCGTCCAGTTCTTCAGGTGGCAGTGGCTTCGGGACACTGGAAGGTCGAATCGTGCTGACAGGTACCGCACCTGTTGTGGCTCCACTGATTGCCGCAGGTGCGGACGTAAAAGATAAGGAAGTTTGTGCAGAGACTGATGTGCCCGACGACAAGTTCGTTCTTGGCAGTGACAACGGAATTGAGAACGTATTCGTGTATTTATCGAAGGCTCCCAAAGGCGGCAAAGGCCTGGAGGCCGGTGGCGACGACATCATTTTCGACCAGAAAGGCTGTCGCTTTAAGCCCCACGCTTTGATTGTTCCGACGGGACGCACACTCCGCGTGCTCAGCGGCGATGCGGTGGCCCACAATACTCACACGTACCCTCAGAAGAACGACTCGGTCAACTCCGGGGTCGCTCCGAATGATCGAGAAGGTGTTCTGAATTTCCAGTATCGTCGAGCTGAGTCAGCACCAATCGCTGTGACGTGTGACTATCACGGCTGGATGAAAGCCTGGCACCTGCCAATTGATCATCCGTACGCGGCGGTTACACAGGATGGCGGGAAGTTCACGATTGCAGACTTGCCTGCCGGCAAACATCAGTTGGCGTTATGGCACGAATCTGTTGACGGTAATTTCATAGAGCGTAAGTATGAGGTTACGATTCAGTCCGACGCGACAAACAGCGTGGTCATCGAGGTACCTTCTTCGAGATTCGTCTTGAACTAGTCGGCTGAAACTTACTTGTTGGTTTCAAATTCTGAACTATTCAGTTGTTGATTTGAGGTTTTTGGGATGTCGCAGACTTCCAGTCATTTTCGGTTTTGCTCTGCGATCGCAATGTCGCTCATTCTGGTCACGGGATGCTCTAAGTCCGGACTTGAATCATCTTTCGTCTACAGCGATCGAACGCTATCGCTGGTCAGCGAAGCTCAGACAGGATTCAAAGAGTCACCGGGGGTGAAGAAGCTCGTTGATGAACGATTCGGTGACCCACAGAATCTTCGTGCCTGGCAGAAGCTTCCAATCGATTTCGGCGGTTTCACGGGAACTGTGGAGTCCTTTCCGGAGGGAGGCGCGGCGATCAAAGAAGTCACGCTGGCGTTCGAAAGCGAGGATCTGATTCCTGAGGAATTGTCGCTCGTACAGTTCGTCAATGGATCCTGCAGCGGACAGGTTGCATCTGTACTGCGTTGGGATGCCGCTTCCCGAACGGCCACACTTTCAAACGCACTGCCAGAGACTCCAGCACCCGGGGATATTGTTTCAATCGGTGCCGGCGACAACCTGAAGATGGGACGTGGCCTGTACCAGCGTCATTGTAGTCACTGCCACGGAACCAGTGGTGATGGCAATGGTCCGACCGCACAGTATCTTTATCCGCGTCCCCGCGATTACCGCCATGGGGTCTTTAAATTCACGACAACCAACGATCAGGCAAAAGTCAGCCGCGACGATTTGACCCGCGTCCTTCGTCAGGGGATCCCCGGTACTTACATGCCATCGTTCCTGTTGCTTGCGGATAATGAAATCCATTCGCTTGTGGAGTATGTTCGATTCCTTGCAATTCGTGGGGAGTTCGAGCGTAAGGTTGTCAATGAGCTCTCTTCGGACTACAGCCTCACGGCGATGACGAATCGAGTGAAGGGTGGAGAAAGCCGCAGCGACATCATTTCAGAACTGAAAACGTTCATGGCAGATGATCTGCCCGGGTATGTGAATGACATCGGCGACGAACTGGCCGAAAGCTGGTCCACAGCAAATGACGAAGAAGCGTTGGTGGCTCCGTCAATTCCACGGATACCTGACTCGCCTGAATCCCGCCGTCGGGGTCGCGAGCTCTACCTGAGCAAGACTTTAAACTGTGCAGACTGTCACGGGATTTACGGCCGCGGGGATGGGCCACAGACAACAATCTACGAAAAGAATCCCGTTACCAATGAGCTTTACCCGGAGCCTGGCTTGCACGATGTTTGGGATAACGTCAATCAGCCACGAGTGCTCACTCAGGGGATTTTCCGCGGTGGGCGTCGTCCATATGACTTATTCTGTCGTCTTCATGCAGGAATCAAAGGTACGCGGATGCCCTCCTTTAAGAGTGTTCCGCATGAAGACATCTGGCATGTCGTGAATTATGTATTGAGCATTCCGTTTGAAGTTGAACCAGGAGCCTCAGGGCAGGCTTCAACGGATGCGGCTGCAGAGTAGAGTGCTGATTGTTTGCCCGGTGTTGTTGATGTTTTCAACCGTTCCTTCCGTGATTGGCAGGGATGGCTGACTGAATCGTTCGGAGTTCTCTCGTGAAAAAGTTCTGGGCTCTTTTCTTTCTATTCTGGCCCATCCTTGCGCTCTACGTTTGCTGGATTGCCCCCGATCGTGGTTGGTGGTTTCCTGGTGAAGCCAAGTCTCCCATTGGTGTGCGGATCGAAGGCCTTTTCTATCTGATCCTTGCCATTGTGACGGTCGTTTTCATCGGCACTCAGGCTGGTCTTGGATTTGTACTCTGGAAGGGTGCCACCAAAGAGGACAACTCAAAGGCACATTTCTCGCACGGTAGCCACAGCCTCGAATTGATCTGGACCATTGTTCCGGCGTTCGTGCTTGTTTTTATCGCCCTGTACCAGATGGACGTCTGGGCTGAGTACCGAGTTCAGTCTTTCTATCCGGAAGAGACCATTGCCGAAGGTTCCGCCGCCGAATTGACGGCTCGGCAGTTCGAGTGGAGGATTCGTTATCCAGCCCCGGGTACTGAACTGCAGGATGAACCTGCAGAAGGTGACCTGTACTGGGTCAATGAGATCCACGTTGCAACCGGGCATCCGGTCAAACTGAACCTGCGAACGCAGGATGTGCAGCATGCATTCTTCGCCCCTCAACTGCGTCTGAAACAGGACGCTGTTCCTGGTCTGATCATTCCCGTTTGGTTTGAGATTCCTGAGGCT
>JAGQQE010000501.1 GCA_020426345.1 Planctomycetaceae bacterium | reverse complement strand
TCGCAGACAAAGAAGTCGGGCGTCGGATGGCGGTCCGGCAGCAGCGGTGATTTATCCTTGCTCAGCAGGTGCGAAGTTTCATTCATAAGTCCTTCCGTTTCATGGCCACTCTTCGACATTTCACACACAGAGTCAAGCAGTTTCGACATTTCACCCACGCCCGGAGATGTTCGACATTTCACCCACGGCGCTGAATTCGCTGTTTGTTTCTTTGGAATCAATGGTTTGCGTGCTGGCCTGATTCGAATGGCGTGTTTCAAAGGCGCGATACATTCGACATTTCACACACGATGTCAAGCAGTTTTCGACATTTCACCCACGCTCATTCGACATTTCACACACAGGGTTTCGACATTTCACCCACAGCCCGTTTTGAATCCGTTCGTCTTATCAGTACGTTGCCGGGCACTATCCACAGCGTAACTCTTTATTTAACACAGATATAACTCTCGGCGACGATGACGGTCTGTTGTGGATAACTCCCTTTTGGCCGGATGGCTTGCGACTGTTTGCGGAGGCAACAGCCTGTTCAAGTAAATCCGCCGGTGTGGAGGCAACCGACCAATGCATTCAAGAAGAGATTTGCAGCGATGCCAACGGCATGCCCAAATCGTTACGGATCAGAAACGTTTGACAATGCAGGCGAATTTCTGTAGTCAGTGGTATAACCATACACATCAACAGGGATGACATGTCTGCGGTCGTAATTTCTCCCGTTAACCGAAAAGGAGGCGTTGGCAAGAGCTCCAGTGTCTTCCATCTGGGCGGTTACTTCGCATCGCAAGGCCTGCGTGTTCTCCTGATCGACAATGAACCACAGCATAGCCTGACCAACGGGCTCATTGGTCCTGACGCGGCCTCGGCCCTTGCTTCCGAATTCACTACCGCCGCTCTCTTCGCACCAGGTAGCAAACCGGACCCGGCGAAGCTGATTCGTTCGACGTGCGTGAAAAATGTCGATCTGGTCTGCGGCAGCGATGCTCTGGATCAGTTCAACGGGCCACCCGAAGAAAAGCCGCTGGCCACGCAGCTGGTTGTCAAACAATTCGTGGATCAGATTCGCAATCAGTATGAAATCATCCTGATCGACAATCCGCCGAATTTGCAGATGTGTACTTATTCTTCGCTGGCGGCTTCGAACTTTACCTATTGCATCAGTAAGCCCCAGGAATATGACGTGCAGGGACTTGTGCCCGTGCAAAAAGCGATTGACCGGGTGTTGCAAACGACCAATCCGTCGTTGCGACTGGCGGGCTATGTGCTCAATATGGTGCAGACTCGCCGTTCGCTGCATGGTGCCTACGAAGACTTGCTTCGCCAGACTTACGGCACCAAGGTCTTTGCAACCACGATTCCCGACTGGAATGACTTTGCGGAATCGCTCACGGCTCGTCAGCCCATTTCCTTCTACAAGCCCCATTCGCCTGCGGCTCGCGTGATTCGCTCGTTTGCTCGCGAAATGTTCGATCGTATCAGCGAACTCTACAAGCGACCGCCGGAATTTCAGAGCAAACCCTTCGCCCCCATCAAACAACTGGAGACTACTGCATGAGCAAGAAAGCCCAACTCATTGCCCAACTTGGCAGCAATATGAACGAATCTGCGGGTAGTCCACCCGCGACCCAGGATCGCTTCCAAGGGTTTATTCCCGGCGCTGCCGCCACCGGGGAGATGGCGATCGACCGGATCATGGAAGACATCGACCAGCCGCGCAAGACCTTCGATGAAGACGCCCTTCAGGCTTTGGCAGCTAACATTAAAGCCCACGGCGTACAGCAGCCGATCCAACTTCGCTGGAGCGAGACACATCAGAAATGGCTGATCGTCTATGGTCATCGTCGGTACCGGGCAAGTCGTATCGCCGGCCTCACGACGATTCCCTGCACCTTTACCGATGACAATCTGGACGAATCGACGATTCGCGTGCGTCAGCTCGTGGAAAACTGCCAACGCGAAGATCTGGCTCCGCTGGAGATGGCCCGAGCCCTGGAAGCTCTCATTGGACTGACCGGCTGGAGTTACCGGCGAATGGCCGAAGAACTCGGCTTGACGCACATGACTATCACTCGCACGCTGGGTTTACTGCAATTGCCGGAATCGCTGCAGGCCGACGTCGATCACGGCAAACTCGCACCCTCGGTTGCTATCGACGTCTTACGCATTACGGACAAAGCCAAGCAAGTCAAAGCAGGTCGTGAAATCGTCGAAAAGAAACTCAATCGCAGTCAGGCCAAACAGGCTGTCAATGCGATCATCCATGACCGGACTTACACGCCAAGCGCGTCTCCTCGTGAAAAACAATTGCTGGCCCAGACGGCGAACATTGCAATCTACCGCAATCCCGATGTCAGTGATTACAAAATCCAGAAAGAACTCCTGGCGATCGCGGAACAGCTCTGTGCAGAAAAAGCTGAGGCGTAGTGGCGCACCGTTCGCCATATCCACGAAAAGCGATTTTAAGCACGGTTACAGCGCCGACTTCCGTTTCGTGACTGATTCCTATCGATGACGTGACTTCGCTCTAAAAACACGTTCTGTGCGACTCGGGTGAGGCTTTAACGGTTAAACTATCTCTCCAGGCGTCTCCCCTCCGGAGCACTCGGAGGTAATTGACAGGCGAACGTGATTGAGATTCCCACTCTACCCGTCCCTACTCCGGTTAAAATTCCGTTCTTTAACCGCCTGCCATGAAAAGACAACTGCGTAGAATTCGCTGTACTACAGAACAGCGGAGGCTCTGCCGTGTTGCGCGTCACCACAATTTCGAATGCTGCGTCGGCTGAATCCTATTATTCTCAGGCCGATTATTATCTGGACGAAGAAGCCGTTCCGGCACGTTGGCACGGACAGGCGGCCGTGCTGCTCGGGTTACAGGGTGATGTTGCTTTCGAGCATTTTGCGTCGCTCTGCCGCAATCAGCATCCGTTTACCGGGCAGCGCGTCACGGAGGCGATGCGGGCCAACCGCCGCGTTGGCTTTGACATGACCTTTTCGGTCAGCAAGTCACTGTCGGTGATGCATAGTCTGGTTGGAGATGATCGGATCCTGCGAGCCTTCCGCGAAAGCGTTCATGAGACGATGCAGCTGGTAGAGGCGGACGCCGCTGTCCGTGTCCGCAAGGACGGTAAGAACGAAGATCGCCAAACCAACAACCTGGTCTACGCCGATTTTGTTCACCAACTGTCGCGTCCGTCTGCCGAGTCGTCCACCCCGTCGCCGCACTTGCACGCCCACGTTGTGGTCTTAAATCAGTCTTTCGATCCGGTCGAAGGTGTATGGAAGGCGATTCAAGCCGCCACACTCAAGACCAATGCCCCGTACTATCAGGCGGCGTTTCGGGCCTCGCTTGCACAGAAGATCCAGGACCTGGGATATCGCATCACTGTTAGCTCCAACGATTTCGAAATCACTGGCGTGTCTCCCAACGTCATTCGAGCCTTCTCACCTCGCACCGAAGAAATCAACCGCCTGGCGAAGCAACTGGGGATTACACGCCCTGAAACCAAGGCCAAACTTGGCACGACGTCCCGAAAGGCGAAGAATTGGCATTTGAACTGGGATCAGCTCAAGAACGATTGGCTCGCACGTATCACTCATGCCGACATCCAGACGCTTTACAGGACGTACGAAACGGCCATCGCGTCCCCATCCCGCTACACACTAAATCCGAACAAGCCCTTTCACTTTGCCCTGGAACATTCACTGGAACGCCAGAGTGTTGTGACCGAACGTAATT
>JAGQQE010000500.1 GCA_020426345.1 Planctomycetaceae bacterium | reverse complement strand
ACATGCGGTGACGGCGCATCGAGTCACATCGAACCGCCCGTCGGCCACTGGATCTGTCATTGACCGTTTCATCTGGCATCGTCCCTGTCTGGCCACGCGTATTCCGTCCAGCCCGCGTTTTTCGTTTTGTCCGTCTCAAACCTGAGGCAGGCAGCTTAACTTCCGGGCGGCCAAAAGAGAAAGCGGACCGGCGCTGTGCTACCGGTTTGTCTGCAACTCACCAGCAGGATGAAGTCAAATACGTCTCAGGCCTTGTGTGGTCACTTCTTTCAACCACAAGTTCAACGTGAGAATTTTCGAGACACAACCATCGAATAGAGTGATGTCCGCGATTACTACTCCGGAAGGTTGATCCAACGCGGTGCGTGTTGTATTGATTCGCCTTCAGACGACTTTTTGCGTTGCGATACTGGATGGCAGGAAAAATGCACCCGGAACTCAGCCGAATCAAAGAACGAGTTGCTCAGGAATCGGATCGTATCCATCAGCTGAATGGAGAGCTTCGAAAGGCCGTTATTGGTCAGGAAGACATGATCTCCCGATTGATGATCGGCTTGCTCACAGGCGGTCACGTCTTGCTCGAAGGTGTGCCGGGACTTGCAAAAACCACTGCAATTACGGCTTTGTCGAAGGCCCTGTCGATCAGCTTTCAGCGCATCCAGTTTACGCCCGATTTGCTTCCCGCGGATCTGCTGGGAACCATGATTTACGTGCCTTCAGATGGTACTTTCAAGACTCGCAAAGGTCCGATCTTTGCCAATCTGATTCTGGCGGACGAGATCAACCGGGCTCCGTCAAAGGTTCAGTCGGCCTTGCTGGAAGCCATGCAGGAAAAGCAAGTGACGATCGGTGACGAAACCTTCGTTCTGGAGAAGCCGTTTCTGGTCCTGGCAACTCAGAATCCCATTGAGCAGGAGGGCACCTATCCGCTTCCGGAGGCCCAGGTCGACCGATTCATGTTGAAAGTTCGGATGACCTATCCTCGTCCGGAGGAAGAACGCAAAGTACTGGACATGGCACTGGACGATGTTTCTCGTCCCATCAATGCAGTGCTTAAACCGGAGGAGATATTCTCCATGCAGGAGGTCGTACGCATGATATACATCGACGACCAGGTGAAGGATTACATTGTGAACGTAGTGCGAGCCACTCGCGAACCGCTCGCATTCGGATTGAAGTCTGTCGCGCCTCTGATTGATTTTGGCGCGTCTCCGCGAGCTACCATTTTTCTGGGCGTGGCGGCTCGGGCCATCGCTTTCCTGAATGGTCGTGCCTACGTCACTCCGCAGGATGTTAAGGACATCGCTTACGACGTGCTGCGTCACCGAGTGATCCTGACGTACGAAGCCGAGGCCGAACAAAGGACAAGCGAAGACGTCATTCGTGAACTTCTTACGGCTGTGCCTGTGCCATAGTCGCCGTCCGTTTCTCTGGTTCCTGGCCGACTGGTTCTGATTGAATCTCACCCGAAACTATGCCCGAAGTTGCCGACATCATTCGCAAAGTCCAGCGCATTCAGATTGTGGCGAACCGTTCGGTGAACGATTTGCTGGCGGGACAATACCGTAGTGTGTTTCGTGGTCGAGGAATGGAATTTGACGAAGTCCGTGAATATCAGCCTGGCGACGAGATTCGGACGATTGACTGGAATGTTACCGCACGCGCCGGCGTTCCCTTCATCAAACGATACAGCGAAGAACGCGAACTCACTGTGCAGTTTGTTGTCGACATTTCCGCTTCAGGAGCCTTTGGGACGGCACAGCAATCCAAGCTCGATCTGATGGTTGAGATGTCTTCATTGCTTATGTTTTCCGCCCTGAAGAACAACGATAAAGTTGGCCTGCTGCTGTTTGCGAGTGATGTGAAGCAATTCTTCCCGCCTCGCAAGGGCAGGTCGAATGTACTGCGTCTGATACGGGAAATGGTCGCAGTTGAACCAGTGGCTGAAGAAGCGAACCTTGATGCCGTGCTCCAGTTCCTGAATCGAGTGCAAAAACGTCGCTGTGTTGTTTTTCTGTTGAGCGATTTTCAGTCGGTGGCATCGCGCCAGGCCCTGGCAGTCACCAATGGGCGGCATGATCTGGTTGCTGTCACTGTTTCGGACCCGCGCGAACGCGAATTGCCGGACGTTGGCTTCATCACGTTTCAGGATGCCGAAACAGGGGAACGCGTAGAAGTCGATACACGACATGCGAAGGTCCGCGAACTATTTCGTCAGCACGGCATTCAGAAGGATGCGCAACTCGCAACATTCTTACGCAAAGCCGGTGTGGATCAGTTGCCCGTTTCTACAACGGAACCGTACACCACGACGTTGCGGCGTTTCTTCGAATCGCGTGAAAGGCGTTTTCGATGATAACGATTCAGATTGGCGTCATATACAGGGGCGTTGCGGCCATCATTTCTGGCGCGTTGAAATGGTCGCTGCTTGTGATTCTGGTTGTTGGATGTTCTGCGGAAAGCAACAAGGACGGGGCTGGTGATTCCGTTGGGGGCGTTTCCAATTCGATTGAAACATCGACAGAGCGTGGCCCGGTTTCGCTGGTTCTGAGAGTGAGCCCCGAGAAACCGCGCCTGTCAGACGAGATCCTGCTGACATTGACAATTAAGGCTTCCAGTGCGGTAAATCTTGAAAAGCCGCCGTTCGTGTCTTCGTTTGATGATTTTATGGTTCTGGATTTTCACGAACCGCTGCCTGTCACGGCCGACGACGGAGAAATTCGATCTCAGACCTACACACTGGAGCCTTTGAGGGCAGGCAGGTTGACGATTCCTCCCATGGCGGTTCGATTTCAGGATGTCGTGAAGAACGCCAACTCGGACGATATCGAAGCTCATACGGTCAGGACAGAACCGCTCGAAATTGAAGTCACAACCATGCTCGCCGGTGAAGCTCCCTCACTTCAGGATCTGCGACCGGCGGCCGATCCGGTTGAGCTTCCGGAAAACCCGTCCCGGGTTTTGATCCAGGCTATTGGCGCGATTGTATTCGGTATGGCCGCTCTGGTCTGGTGGTTTCGTCGACGGCAGACAAAAGCTGTAATGGTGCCTCAGTTGTCTCCACAACAATTGGCTCGTCGTGAATTGCAGCAATTGATTGATCAGAGACAATTTCAGATCGATGTGAAAATCTTTTACGTCGAACTGACCGCCATCGTACGCCGCTTCATCGAAGGATCAACCAGTATTCGTGCGCCGGAACAAACCACGGAAGAGTTCCTGCGCGAGATCGTGGGTAATGACATTTTCACCGCCGAAGAAAAGATTCGACTGCGAGGGTTTCTGGAATCCGCTGATCTCGTGAAGTTTGCAGGCATGACGCCGGACGACGCCGACATCGACGCCAGCATTGCCCGTGCTCGCGAGTTTATCGACCGTCAGGGTGAAGAAGATGTCCATGTGATTCGTCAGCCGACTGACGCAGTGGGAGGCTCTGATTGATGTCCTCCTTTCGGTTTCATGATCCCTTCTGGCTGCTGGCTCTGGTAGTGGTTCTGGGGGTATTTGTCAGGCAACATCGTCGCAAGCCTGTGGCTGTGTTGTATTCAGACGTGACCCTGCTGCGGACCTTGCCTGTTACACTGGCTCAGCAGGTGCGGCGGCGGCTACCCTGGTTGCAGCTGGCGGGTTTGGTGCTGATTGTGCTGGCTCTGGCTCGTCCCCAATTTGGTCTCGAAGAGTTTCGCATTCGGACCGAAGGCATTGCGATTCAGATGTGTATCGATCGCTCTGGTTCAATGCAGGCG
>JAGQQE010000499.1 GCA_020426345.1 Planctomycetaceae bacterium | reverse complement strand
GCCGATCGGTGGCCGAGCCGATCGGTGGCCGAGCCGATCGGTGGCCGAGCCGATCGGTGGCCGAGCCGATCGGTGGCTGCAGGAATGAGGCTGCTTTGGCAGAACGGCAGTTTGCACGGTTGAGTCAGCAGACGATGCTCGTAAACGGGCCACCGTCGAAGCTTTGAAAACTGCTGGATTTCTTCAGGTAGACTCAGAATCCACGTAGCCATCGATGATCGCGAACGGCAAATGGTCGCGAGATCCTCGGCACCAGTCGGAAGAATGATGAACGGTCGCAATTTCGGCCGATCGGGGCTCGTACTTCAGAAATCGTCCTCCGGAGAAATAATGGATTTCAGAAGAAGCGGGATCCAGTACGGCAAGTTGCACCCAGCCTCCCCGGCAAATCCGATCAATGGTTTCGTTACGATTCATGATGCCCAGCATTCGCTCGGGCGTTGTTTCGATGACAAACAACAGTCGCATGGGTTCGTGAATGTCAACACCCTGCCATGGCAAGCCTGTTCGCAGGTCGCTGAATGCACCATCCATCACGCCCAGCATCGATGTTGCGTTATGGGGAAGTTTCGAACCAGCTCCCCAGCCCTGTGAGTCGATGGCGGAGAATGTGTAGAGCAGATTGATGCCTTCGCAAACCGGAATCACAGCGCTCAGAATGCCCGCCAGCACGCTGCTTTCTTCATCATCCTGCGTCGGATCATAGGATTGAAGGAACGAGCGTCGATCAAGAAACAAGCCGCGGATTCGTTCACGCCGCGCGACGACACACATCGCGTTTGTACAGTTTCCGTATTCCGGTCGAGTTTCAGCCAGATTGCTTGATCGATCCTGAACGTGAACCATCGCCGCAGCGGCGGGAATATCAATACTGGCAGATTCGAAGCGGCGACAGCGTTCCTGTGCGTTGAGCTCACAAGTCTTCTGAAGGATTTCACGAATTCGCTGCATCCGTTGCACATGCCACGACGGTAATAGTTCGAGATCGAAGAATGTGATCTCATCTGTGCCTGTGTTGTGAGCTCCACCAAGAAACCACGTCTCCTCCGGAATCTGCAGACCCTGCACATTCAGGATCCGTCGTACGCGAGGATCGTTCAGCATGGCCGCAAGTGCGCGGGCATTGGGTCCCCCCGCGCCACCAGAACAGGCACCGCAATGGTAGGCGGATTTGTGCGGATTGTTCAGGCAGGCAGAGCCATGTCCCAGGAACAGCACGATGGGTGCGAAGTTGCTGGTCAGGCCGATATCCCGCAATAGCTTACCACCCAGCTGCGCCATTTCAGTGACGGTAAAACCAATCTGATCGTCATTGGGTCCAGGAGCAACACCCTCCGGCCGTTCCAGCCGAAGTCGTGTCACCTGAGGTGGCGCGACAAAGTGTCTGGCCGCGGTGTTCAGTCTCGCCGTCTTGCCAGGAAAAACGGTGTAACCAAGAAGAGGCACCGTAGCCAGCGGTCCAAGAAGAGCGGAAACAAATGCACCGCCCAGTGATCGGTTGGTTTCTTCCAGAATCAGGTGCGTGGCGCGGCCAAGAATGCGGCGAGCCTTTGCTTTTGCCCGGGCGATTTCTTCCATTGAGTAGACGGGTTCTTCGGCCAGCCAGAATCGGGGCATCACCACGATTGGACACAGCGCGGTATAGTGTGCGTCACCAAGGCCCCGGAAATACATTGGGATGCCATAGAAACCCGGTGCACCGAAGGTTTCGACGTCCGGGCAAACCTCTTCCATGTAGCGACGAAACGATTCTTCACGGGCATCAATACAGCAGGCCACCTGCAGAACCGGCTGCTCTGGTTTGATGCGAGGACGCGAAACGCGAGCAGCAATAGCATCCAGGGCATTACGTGCATATCGACGTTCAAATGCGATATGAAAAATTCGTCGCCGTTCGTGATTCGAGAATTCTGCCAGTTCCTGAATGAGTTGTTTCCACTGGGATCTCTTCAATGATGACAGGGTAGAAGGGCCCCAGCCATTGATCTGAGCACACTGAAACAGGCGATAGGCGCACTGCCGCTGGCTTTCTTCGTACTGATGAATCGTACACAAAGGCAACCGTTCGCGAAGACCGCTCACCGGGCCGCTGTACTGCAGTTCCTCTCTGGCAACAAATTCGGCGGCCAGCCGATCCAGCAGCAATCGAACCGCGACGAATTCCAGTAACGTTCCCGGTGGCGACGGAATATAGACGCGATCGGGGCGAACTTCGGTCTGCCATATCATGCCGGCCCAGCCTCGCAGGGCCAGCAGAGTCGCGCGGATAAAATCGGGCATCTCTTCCAGGTCAACGCCCAGTTTTGTCAGCGAATCCGCGATCCATTCTTCAGGCGATTTGCATTCTTCCTGAAGACGTTTCAGTTCGGCGGGAAGCAACTCCATCCAGTCAGCAAGGTGTGAATACGATTCCTGATAAAGGCAGCAGAATGCGCCCAGAAATCCTTTGTCCCGATCCGGCAAGCGCCATTGCGCGTAGCCCTGATCCAGGTAAAGCGAACAGAATCGAACCAGAACCTCGTTGACAAGTTCATCCGGATCAATCGACGTCTGTTGCAGAAGCTGATCCCGATGACGAATACTCTGCGGAGTAGACGGCAGTACCATCGGCACTTCCTGAACTCCCTGATTGCAGTAGTGCCAGGTCAGTCGCAGGGCGACTTCCTCCCAGATCGGGTCATCGACTTCCGCCGTTCTCGCACGACTCAGAGCATTCCGCAGCAACGGATCTGCTGGCTCCTGTGTTGAACCAGCAATCCATTGACGGGATTCTGTCACCATTTGTTTGCGACTGCCTTCGCTGGCTTCCGCCCGAAAGGCTCGCAGCACGTCCGTTTCAGCCAGCAACCAGTCCAGTTCGTTTTCACTTCCGGAAGACATTGGATTCAGCAGCAAACTGACCCGGAAGTCAACACGGGATACAAGACCAGCCACATGTTCGGATGCGGTGTAGCTCAGTTCGTGCAGAAGGACATCACAAAGATCTTCCGTAGAAATACGGCCCTGCTTCAGCATGCGCCGATATTGCACTTCAGACAAATAAGGCTGACATCCAAAAATCTCCGGGACCTGCCGCAACGCTTCGTCAAATGTTAAATCTTCCAGTCCCTGCAGCGGGTTCAGAAATGTGAACGCCGTGATGGGCCCCTGCGATGGAAGAAAGGCTGCCCCGTCGATGACGGATTTCTGAATACAGGCCGAATCGTACGCCGCTGTCTGTTCTTTTTCCTGCATACTATTCAGGGCTGGCATGGTTGAAATCCTGTCTGTCGACTTTGCTGAATCCGAAAGTGGCGGGGTAAACGGCCGGGATGACGGTCTTCGTGATACCTGTTGTTTCAGTCCCTGAACACCGGGTTCACCGACAGCAACCGTCTGCTGTTGTGGAAAAGACTGCCGTGGAGAATACAAAGTTTAACTCGCTGGTACCTGTCGGTGACCGATCGTTCAGACAACCAGAAGAGACTTCTGAACGGGAATCGCTGACGGTCTCTCACATTCTCCGGGTCCCGCGAAGTTGAAGGGACCGAGTGGACTCGACATCCGGCAGGAGTCTCACGGCCTGATGATGATGAAGCTGACGACAAAGATGTACGAAAGCAGCGTTCGCCTGCTGGCGAAGTACACGTACCCGTGTTCGCAGCCTTGATCCATTGCAGCATCCACTGGTTCGAGCGAACAGTGGGCTGAAGGAATGGAATAAAAGGAGAGTACCGCACGACGATTCTCAGGCCGTATGGAAGAGCAAGACAGGTTCTGGT
>JAGQQE010000004.1 GCA_020426345.1 Planctomycetaceae bacterium | reverse complement strand
GTGTTAGGTTAGGTTAGCGCTCGACAGGGTAGACAAGCTCTTCACCTATACAATTGGAAACTCTCATGAAATTTGGACTCCGACTGATCTTCGCAAGCTTCGCTGCTTTTGGTGCGGGAGCGCTTTTTATATCCGACTCATTTACAGAACCGCTGGAAGGCCTTGAGCCGCAACCCATTTGGAAAGGGGTGCTTGCGGTGGTCCTTGGCATTGCCCTTTTTGGTTTTGGGCTGAAATACATCGTTGACGAAAAACGTGATGACAAAAGTGTGGATAAAGAATCAGATGGCATCGCGTGACAGACTCAAAGTTCGGCGTCCCAGACGATGCACTTGAGCCGCCGAGTTTTGTCTATTGAAGTGGTGAGTCGTTCGCGGCGGCCACGTGATCGTCTGCGTTTGCCCTCAAGGACTCTCTGTGTGGTTTTTCGCAGGCATCGCACTGTTTGTTTCGGTTGCTGAAATCCAGAACCATCAACCCGACCAATGACAGACGCTGAAGCACAAGAAATCCTTGATGAGACGAACGACTTTCAATTGTCGGATCGTGTGTTCTGCGCTGCGGCAGATTTAACCAACAACGGGGTCGATTTTGATTCAGAACGCGAACCTCTTAAAACCGTGTCAATGGCATGGCTTGCTTCTGGGGTAATCGACAATGGAGGCATTGGGTATCTTCTTCAATACCAATGTGGGAGTGACCAGGAACTGCGGCAGATCGCAGATGTGTTTCGCCGAATCAACGCCCTGGAATGCGCTGAGGCGTTTGACGAGATGTTCGACTTGTTTCCAGACGGCGTTGTTCTTGACGACTACGAAAAGAAGCACGCTCAATACCGGTCCGTTCCGGATGAACCCCGAATTCAAATAGACGCCAGATTTTTTCGTAATCAGAAATGATTCCGGAGCTGCTGGCAAAGTTCATACGACAGAATCGTAATGGAATTCTTCGCGAGTTGACCCGACAGAAGTAGGGCGAAGAAAGAATGCCCCTGAGCCGCCGATGACGGGTTTCTGAAATGATAGTTCTTTGGCGTCGGCCCCGTTACCGCTGTCGTTCTGCCAAACATGGTTGCCGGATCGTTTTCGATACGGATTTACGTCTCGTAAACGAACGATCAACCGTCTTGCTCGAAGGATGCCAGCTCCACGGCTTGACCAAATAAACGACCTGTCGCGTGTGGGAATGCTCGAACTTTCGAACGCTCTGAATTGACGCTCATGCGCTTCGGAACGACCGACGACACTGGCAACGTCTTTGAACGCCTGGACGGCGAACCAGGATACGAAGTGTTAGATTCGGTGCATCATATTCTGCACGACATTTCAGATGCAGGTGTGAAGACCTGGCTGGAAGAATTCATACCCGAAGAGCTTGCTGAACTGGAGAAATTACTTTTGGTGGCGCGTGAGTCTGGATACGATGACGATAGTCGATCGCTCAATATGAACAAACACCTGGTCACCAAAATTCAATGCCGTGTCCCGATACAACTATCACTGTCTGTCTGAGGTATTTTCCACACTCCTTCGCCCACCGAAATTTACAACGACTAACCTACCGACAAGCGTCGTTCATTCACGCCGTCAACTTTCGAAGAGCCGACGAACCATGGTTTGCAACGGAGGCTGCGAGGAAACTTGTATGAAGTGGTGAGTCGTTCACGCGGCTCTGCTGAACTCTACCGTTCTGCCATAAAACATCCTGAAACGAGTCTGTCATGATCGAATTCATTCGCCGCTTGTTTGGTAATAACGTCTCTAGAGAGGTTGGACCGCCCACTGGCAAAACCGGAAACGAATCGGACGAAAGTGACTTTGTTGGTCGCGATACGCCGCTCGCCCTATCCGGGGCCCCGGAATTCGTCGCCTTCTGTGTTCAACAAGGTACATGCGAATTGAATGGGAAAGTTCTCGATAAGTTCAAAGAGATCATGAAGAAGTATCCGCTTCCAGAGGAAGATGATGACGACGAACTGGATGACGATTACGATGCTCGAGATCATTTCGCCGTATTGGTCCGACAGGGGCTTATCGCTGCTGGGCTGATTCCACCTGGCGACCCAGATCGCTACCAATACAAGATTGCAATGGGTTTCGTCCACTACAATGAATAACCAGAGCAAGAGGCAGAACAAAGCGTTGGACGCGGAGCCGCCGATCGCGTCGTTCCTGAAGTCAATGTTGATTGGCGGCGGCCCGGTCAACTCCATCGTTTGTCGCGATTGGAAGGATCATGCAGCCTGCCACTCAAACGGAACTTATACGCCCCTTCTTGCCTACTAAGGACATCTCAGTATCCAAACAATTTTACGAAGTACTGGGCTTCGAGCTGACGCTGGATAGCGATGTTGTGATCTACAGGGTAGGCAAAGGAGGATTCATTCTTCAGAGGTATTACGATGAAGACTGGGCAGGAAACTGCATGATGCAGATGATGGTTGATGACTTGGACGCATGGTGGGCCCACATTGATTCACTCGACCTGCCCGGAGGTTTCGGTGTATCGCCTCCTAAACCCCCAACCATGCAACCCTGGGGACTCCGAGTTGCCTACATTGTAGATCCTGCGGGCGTTTTGTGGCACATTGCGCAGCGTCGTCCGGGTGCCATCCAAGATACTTAGACCATAAGAAAAGGCGACGAACAAAGCCGTGAAGCGGAGCACTCATCTACGCGGCAACTGAAATCAAAGTCCTCAGATCGGGCCCGGTTACGGCAGGCGTCCGACGACAGACATATGATTAATCCTTATGGGGTCACTGCCACTTTTCCAAAGAGGCCAGGACGTCCAATGCGCTTCGCAGTTGTCTTCGTTGCAGGAGTAGTCCGTTGCTGTACTTTGTTTGTGGCTTTGGCTCTGACGGCATGGCTGAACAATGGATGGTCCGCTGCGTTTGGCAATCTCGAAAGAGTTCT
The DNA here is from genome assembly GCA_020426345.1 of Planctomycetaceae bacterium. Taxonomy (GTDB): domain Bacteria; phylum Planctomycetota; class Planctomycetia; order Planctomycetales; family Planctomycetaceae; genus F1-80-MAGs062. The sequence continues at coordinate 48,793 of JAGQQE010000004.1, read as the reverse complement.
GCGAATCCATCGTGAACTGTCCTTCAGCGGCATTCATCTCTAACTTTCCGTTGAAAAACCGGGACAGCGACGGTGTTAACAGAGATCAAGTTTCAGATTGGCGATTCTCGTTTCAATTGCCACCGCTCAATGGCATCTGATTCCATGGACTTGGCCTAATGAGATCAGTAATGGAGTGCGTTCGGCACTCACTCTGCTGTTCCCAGTTGTGGCATACGTAGTTACGATTCTTGTTGATCGACGAACCAGGCGTTGAACGCGAGCGGGTGATCGCACCGATTTTGAGGTCACAATCCATCGCGCAGACCGACGTGATGCTGTAAGTTTCTGGCAAGGACCCTGCGCAGTGTGTCGCAAATTCTCCATGGCTCTTCTCTTTCAGCTTGGCCTTGTCGCCAACTCTTGCATTGCCCAGCAGTCAAATCTCGCTTCATACACATTGACACGTGATCAAATTGTTGCGATTCGAGATCTTTCACGAGATCATGGCACTCTTACGTTTGTGTGGGATTGGAGACCAAATGATCCGTGGAACTGGCATGACGAGTCACAGCCTGAGCCTTCGCCGACCGAAGGAATCCTATACGGATTTGACGGTGATTCGTTCTACACGACTGAACACACGCTGAAAGCCCTGGCAGCCTTTCCGGAAACATCACATGTGAACCTGGCTTACTGCTTTCGGTGCTCGGACAAGGGCATCGAGCATTTGAAAGAGCTGAAGTCACTCAGAACACTTGTTCTGTACCGCAACGCTGCTCGCTATTCCGGAACCTTCCCTTTTCCGGTCCAGAAGCCAGAAGAGATCAAGCAACTCATTACAGATCAAGCGATTGAGCACATTGCTGCCTTTCCTTCGTTGGAGGCTCTGCATCTGGGCGACAATCAGTTTTCAGAGGCAGCAATTCTTCGGCTTGGTTCACTGAAAACTCTAAAGCTCTTGTCGCTGGATGATTCGCAAATCTCTGCCAATGGCCTCACAGAGCTGAAGGCGTCACTTCCCGACTGCACGATCGAAATTTGGGGTGGCCGCAAGGCAGCCAATGCAAACAGCACACGAAGATAGCATAGCAAGGCGATGCGAGCCGAGTTGCGGTGGTGCGTTTTCACACGAGACCTGGTCACTTGCCGGAACCGGGTGAGCGCGTACGTGAAGCTGCAACCATGACGAGAGGACTGCGCTAACGGGAACTTCTGATGCAATCAGACGAAACATCGCGGAATACAGACAGATCGGTCTCTCCGTATTCACCGCCATCTGAATCTTCTTCAACTACCACGGGTACCGGCCCCGAGTCGACTTCGCTGTTCCACGATCGCGTACGCATTGTGTGGGCCATACTTTGTGGCGTGAGCATTGTCGTACTTCTCTTCTACCGTTCCGCCCCGGGGCATGGCCCCGACATGGTCGGCAGAGAGATGACGGCATTTCTGTCTCCGCTTTTACTCGCGTTGTTTGTTTCGTTCATCTATCTCGTCCCAACCGCCGCCGGCCATTCCCGGGGCAAACTTCTTCTCTACACTGTAATGTTGATGGTCGCAGAGTTGTTTCTTTACGGTACCGTTCTAATGCCGTGATTTTTCGGCAGGTACGGCGCAGGATAAGGAAACGGGGCACGGGTCAATTTGGCGTTGCTGAAGGAGTGGTTTGCAAGGGCGAGTCCGACGGAAAGGTCTGGATGGCAAAGATCAAGACCAATGCATACATGCAGCGTCTGAAGGAAGCGTTTGCGGATAAGTGGGAAGACTATTGGGAGTAGCGGACTAAGCGTTGAACCGGAGTGTGGCTGACTTCCGGTTTCGAAATTGGTGCCGGGATTCAGTTGCACCCGCAGACAGCTATAGTATTCCAAATCTGATGTCGCACCCAATTCGCGATTACAGGTCTTCGCGTTATCCTGAATGCGAGCCAGTCCCGTACGTACTCCGGGATTCGTACCGTTCCCGGAGCACTCGGGTTGGCTTTCCTGAGATCAAAACCTTCCGTTTTTACCCGTTGAGGGCAAGCGTTGCCCAGAGTCGAAGCAGGCGAGAATCGCGATGTCCTCAGATACAGAGATCAGCAAGTTCCTCAGCTATGCCCTCCGGCACGCGCCCGGCAAGGTTGGTATCGAGCTCGACTCCGGAGGCTGGACAGAACTCAACACCCTGCTTGCCAGACTGCACGCAAACGGCCTGAACTGCGACGAAGCCCGCATTCGCAGGGTCGTCGACGAGAGCCCCAAGAAACGATTTGCCATCTCCGAAGACGGATCGAAGATTCGCGCAAACCAGGGGCACTCAATCAATGTCGAACTTGGGCTCGAACCCCTTGCGCCCCCGTCAGTGCTGTATCATGGGACCGCACTGACCTCACTGCCTGCCATCAGGGTCGATGGTCTGAAGCGAATGAAGCGACACCATGTCCACCTGTCCTCGGACAAGGCAACTGCATTGGCAGTTGGACAACGCCACGGAAAACCCGGCATTTTGTCGATCGATGCTCAGGGCATGTACGCTCGTGGCTACGAGTTCTTCTGTTCCGAGAATGGTGTCTGGCTGACGGCTTTGGTTCCGGTGGAGTTCATCGTCTTTCCGTAGATCCGGGTTTCAATCGTCGCGTGTGACGATGTCGCGTGCTGCGATGTCTTGTGATTCTTGCCGTGTGTTATGAGATGAGTTTGGCCGGGGGGTGAGTCGGTTTGTTTGAATTACTGGATAGCATGTTCTTCCGGACCGCGGGTCTCGCAGGTTCCGAAACCAATATCGATCGCCGCGGCGCGGTGATCGGTCGCGTTGTGCAGGATCAGTAAGGTGACTAACGACATCGAGCCGTTGCGGCCTCAATCGCTCGTTGATGCCGCTTTCTGCCGGCCAGGCATGTACACTTGTCATGGGACGATTGCGGAAGTGTTTGCATTTCTTGAAGGCTATTACAGTGGATTGTGCGCCCATTCGGCGAAGAATATTCTGCCGACGCGGGTTTTGAATTCCGATTGTCTGGTGGCCGCCCGGTCTGGGTTGTCGCTATTCGATCAGCACGACATCGTTGTCATTTGTCAAATTCACTCACATCAGCCGGAGGATTTTCATCATGGACCCGGAACACGTCTGTGAAGTCTACATCCTGTACTTGATAGGCAGGCTGGACGGCACAACAGAGAAACGCTTTGTGTCGACGCTTCAGGCAATGAATGCACCGTATGCTTCCATTGACGAATTCATGCAGGAATACGAGAGGGAAGAGTCGATATATGTCGATCTGATCGAATGGGTCAAGGCGGAGTGGGCCAACGCCCTGAAAGAGAACCCGGAGACGAACGCCAAACAGTTTGCGAAGGACAAGGTACCGGACTTCTTGTCCAGCCTTTCATAGAGAGAGAACAGCGATCTGATGTACTGCCTGCAGACGCTGGATGTTCGAGCTGAGTTTCGTGTCATCGCAACATGGATCCGTGTAGATTAGAATTGCCTGACCACGCCCGGGAAATTCCGTGGGATTCTTCGGCCGTTCACCGACCCGATTGCCACTTTATCCGACAGGTTTGAAATCGTGCAGAGACTTCTGATTGGTGTGAGTGTTGTCGCAGTATGGCTGGCGGGCGCAATATGCAATTCCGCATTTGCAGAGAAACCCAACATCATTGTCATCATGGTGGATGATTTTGGTTTTGAATGCGTCACGGCAAATGGTGGCGAATCTTATCAAACGCCCCACATTGATCAGCTGGCGTCAACCGGGATGCGATTTGAACATTGCCATGTTCAGCCTCTGTGCACTCCGACACGGGTGCAGTTGATGACGGGCATTTACAATGTCCGCAATTATATTGAATTTGGTCTGCTTGATCCTAAGGCCACAACGTTCGGGCATCTGTTGAAGAAGCAGGGCTACGCAACAGCAATTGCAGGCAAATGGCAACTGGGTCTTCAGGCCGATCTGCCGCAGCACTTTGGATTTGATGAATCGTGCCTATGGCAGTTAACCCGTCGACCACCTCGTTATGCCAATCCGGGACTGGAATACAACGGCGTCGAGAAAGATTTTGCAAAGGGCGAGTATGGTCCTGCGCTGGTGAACGATTTTGCTTTGTCGTTCATTGAGCGACACCGGTCCGAACCGTTCTTCCTGTATTATCCCATGATTCTGACCCACGACCCCTTTCAACCCACCCCTGACAGCCCGGACTGGGATCCTGCGACAACCGGTGAAAAAGCAAAGCGCAGTGTGAAGAACTTTGCGTGGATGACTCAGTACATGGACAAGATGGTTGGTCGGGTCGTCGCCAAACTGGAAGAGTTCAAGCTGCGTGAGAACACGCTGATCCTGTTTCTCGGCGATAACGGAACGCAGGTGACAGTGACCAGCCAGTTTCGCGGCCAGCCTTATCAGGGGGGTAAGGGGCAGGGCAACGCGCAGGGTACGCATGTGCCCTTGATCGTCAATTGGCCTGGTCATGTACCGGCGGGTCAGGAGAATTTTGATCTGATTGGCAGCGTTGATTTTCTGCCGACTATCTGTGAGGCAGCGGGCGTTACTGTTCCTGCTGAACTGGCGATCGATGGAATCAGCTTTCTACCTCAGTGCCTGGGAAAACCGAGCACACCTCGACAGATTCATTATTGCTGGTACGCCCGTGATGGCGGTGCCGAAGCCAAAGTGGAGTTTGCGATGACACGGGAAATGAAACTGCATCGCGACGGCCGACTGTTTGATCTGACCAGCGATCCGCTGGAATCTCAGCCACTGTCATCGGACCAGCTCACATCTGCTCAAAGGGAGGCTCGAATCCAACTTGCTGCAGAACTGGAGAGATTTCGGGAGGCGCGTCCCGCCCATCTTGCCAAACGGAATCGTTCAGAAAAGTCAGCAAAGAAAAAGCGACAATAATCGAGCGGGTAAAGTCGTATCATTTCCGCAGAACGACGTTGCATCCCGGCAGCTGTTTATGGCAGCGCGTTGGGCGCCTCTGTTGGCGGAACACTGTCCAGATACATGCGCTGCCAGATTTCAAGACACAGCAGATTCCAGAGTCGGTAGGCATGGTCGACCTGTCCACTGGTGTGTTCGCTGACAAGTTGGCGCACGGAATCCGGGTTCAGGAGGCCCCTTTGTAAACATCGATCGGACAGCAGGATGTCGTGAAGCAGATCCTTGAGTTCATTGCGGAACCAATGATCAATCGGTACGCCAAACCCCATCTTGCGGCGTGTCTGGATATCGGCAGGTATCAGGTCCGCAAATGTGTCCGTCAGCACCATTTTTCCGCGCTGGACGCTTTGTTTGACCTCGATGGGCATGGTTGCTGCCAGTTCGACCACCTTGTGGTCCAGCATGGGACTGCGAGCTTCCAGGCCGACCGCCATACTTGCGATGTCTACTTTTGTCAGGATGTCGCAGGGCAGATAGGTGTGAAGATCGGTTGCGGTTGTTCTGGTGATAAAGTCGCGATTGGGATAACGACCGTAAGCGTCAAAGATGCATTCTGCAGGTTCCTGTTCATTCAGCAGATGCCTCATGTCTTCGCTGACCAGCCACTGCAGCCTTGCTGAATTGAAGATGGTGATCCAGTTCAGGTATCTTCGTTCGGGTTCCTGTCCCAGGGTTTCCAGCAGCCGTTTGAGTCGTCGACGAAAAGATTTCTGTTCGACGGATGTTGGGATGGCAGCGACCAGTCTGGAATTCCAGATGTGGCGCACCCACGACGGAAGTCGATCCGTAAGGCCTGCGATGCGCGCGGCCTTGTAACGATCGTAGCCGCAGAAGAGTTCGTCGCCCGCGTCTCCGGTCAGGGCGACGGTCACGTTTTCGCGAGTCATCTTTGACAGATACATGGTTGGAATTGACGAGCTGTCTCCAAATGGTTCGTCGTAGTGCCAGACCAGCCGCGGCAGCATCTCGATGGCGTCGGGCTCAACGACGGCTTCGTGATGATCTGTGCCGAGCATCTGGCTGGCCTGTCGCGCGTAGCTCCGTTCGTCGAAGGCGGCGATCGGAAAGCCGATGGAGAATGTCTGTACGGGACGATCCAGCTGTTTCTGCATCAGTCCGCAAATGACCGTCGAATCGATACCGCCGGAAAGGAATGCCCCCAGCGGTACGTCACTGCGTAAACGTAATCGGACAGCCTCGGTCAGTGTGTCGCGTAGTTCATCCTGCCAGTCGGCAATCTTTGCTCGATGCAGTTGTGGCTGATCGTACGGGGGTGACCAGTAGGTTTGCAGGTTCAGCTGGCCATCCTGGAGTACTCCGATGGTTGACGGCGGCAGCTTGTTGAATCCCTGAAGGATGCAGTGCGGATGCGGAACATACTGAAGGGTAAGGAAACGCAGAACGGACATACGGTCCAGCTCGCGCGGCATATCCGGAATCTGTAGCAGCGATTTCAGTTCGCTGGCGAATGAAAGACGGCCCGATTCGAGCCGATAGAAGAGCGGCTTTTGTCCGAGTCGATCGCGGACCAGTACCAGTCGCCGGTGTCGAGCATCCCAGATGGCGATGGCAAACATGCCTCTGAGATACTGCACAAAATTCAGGCCATATTCTTCGTACAGATGCACGATGACTTCTGTGTCTCCGTCCGTTCGAAACTGATGGCCTCTGGCAATCAGATCGGGGCGAAGTTCCTGATAGTTGTAGATCTCGCCATTGAAGACAATTTGTATCTGGTCATCTTCGTTGCTGAGTGGCTGCGCACTGCCGGCCACGTCAATGATGCTGAGCCGTCGATGTCCGAGGGCGACGCCCAGGCTGGTCGAGGCGGTGTTGTCGGCTGGACGGAAATAGTGGCCATCTGCGTCCGGTCCGCGGTGGCGAATGCTGTCGGTCATGCGCTGCAGAGTCTGCGCGCTGACCGCCCTTTCATTTTGCCACCAGATGGCCCCGGTAATTCCGCACACGAGTTCGAGATTCCTGTCTATCAGATGATGCCGGATTCATACAACTGGCAATGCCTGGCCACCATGTGTTCGACGCAATGAGATTCCGTAATTTTCTGTTGACCTGCATCCGCCAGTTTTTCTGCCAGATTCATATCATCGAAGAGTCGCTTCATGGCCATGGTGAGATCGGCTGACTTGCCCACCGGGTAAAGCAGCCCCGTTGTTTCGTGTTGGATCAATTCCTGATTGGGGGCGATATCGCTGGCGACAACGGGCAGCCTCAGAGACATCGCTTCCATCAGGCTGTTCGACATGCCTTCAAATTCACTGGGCAACACAAAAACGTCAAACGCTGCTGCCAGTTGGTACGCATCGGATCGATGACCCGCAAAGTGAATCAGGTGGCGACAATCCAGATTGATGGCAAGTTCTTCCAGCGCGACACGTTCCGGACCATCGCCAATGAGTACCAGTTTGCCATTCGTGATGGTCTGACGCAGCAACTGAAATGACCAGATCAGGTCCTGCAGGCGCTTTTGGCGGGCCAGCCGTCCCACGAATCCAACGACCCGATCGTCTGAACGGAGTCCGAGTGTTTGTCGGGCTTTTTGACGTTCCGCTGCAGGATCAACGGGTTGCTTCGGGCGGGGCATTCCGTTTGGAATCACGGTGATGAAATTCACGGGCACGCCGATTGACATGTAGAAATCTGCAACCCCTCGGGAATTCGCAGTCATCGCCCAGGTTCGGCCCAGCATCCATCGGTCAATCTTTAGTTGCCATGCGCTTTTCCACGAATCCACGCATCGCTCGCAGACAATCACTCTTGCCCGTGGCGGGCAAACTGCGGGCAGGCGAACATATGCATTGGCGGCGAACAGGTACGACTGAACGAAATCCGGGCAGAATTCTGCCAGCCCACGACGCAGGCGGATCCACGTGAGCAGATCGAAGCGAAATCGCTTCTCCAGCACTTCCACCTCGATACCGTGGTTTCTTAACTGGTCGGCATAATGACCGCCACGATTCAGCGCGAAGACTTTGACGATATAACGATCGCGTGGCAGGCCGGTCGCAAGCAGAGTCAGCTGACGTTCTGCGCCGGATTGATCGAGCGTTGGAATCACAAAGGCCACGCGAATCACAGATCACTCAACCCCGCTAATGAGAGTGCCGGGCCATGGTGGCCACGCGTAAACTAACCGGCGAAGTATTCGACGGCGTTTCGGAACATGCGAATGCCATCACCCTCACCTCTCAGGTTTAATCGTGTCCATTGGGGGTGCTGCGTCGCGAACAAAAATCGTTCGGGGTGCGGCATTAATCCCAGCACTCGACCGGTGGAGTCACTTAGTCCGGCGATGTTGGCCAGAGAGCCATTGGGGTTGAAAGGTTCGGGCAGAATCCCGATGTCCGTTGGATCGCCCGATGCTTCTGCCAGGGTGGTCGCTTCCGGTGACCAGTAACACAGGGCAATCGACTGTTGATCGCGGAGTGTCTGCAGCAGCTCTGGTTTTTTCAGAGCAATGCGACCTTCTGCGTGTGCCATTGGAACGTCAAATTCGTCAATGCCTTTCAGGAAAACGCTGTTGCTGCTGGTAACTTTCAATCGTACCCACCTGTCGGTGTATCGGCCGTTCTGGTTCCATGCCAGCGTGACCTGATCTTCCCAGTTCTTCTCTGAGGTATCTTCGATGCCGCGTCGCATGATCAGCCCGGCTTTCAGAATCGTTTGAAAACCGTTGCAGATTCCCAGCACCAGTTTGTCGGCGGTCAGGAATTCTCTCATGGCGTCATTCAGCTGCCCGCGTAGCTGGCGAGAAAAAATAACGCCCGCGCCGAGGTCATCGCCGTAGCTGAATCCACCAGGCACGCACAGAATCTGGAATTCCGATAGCCGTCCCGGATTTTCCAGCAGACGAAACAGGTGAACTCGTTCTGCTTCCGCTCCAGCCAGCTCAAAGGCGTGTGCCGTTTCGATATCGCAGTTGGTACCAGGAGCACGCAGTACGCAAACTCGGGGAGCAGCCATGAGTAAAATTCAAACCCGGAAATCTGCCCAAAGGCAGCAGGAAAGGAGGATTGCCATCGGTTGTTCCGGGCCACCCCGGCGACGCACCGCAAGTTTTAGCAGGCCCAACAGCCTCTTTCATCCACCACCGCAGACTTCTGCCACTTTCCCCACGGACCGTAAGCGGGGGAACAGGTGTCCGGATGCTTAAAATTACCTCACCAGAGCAAAGTTCTCTGCATGGAATTGGATGATTCGTGCGGCCTGTCGCGAGTAGATTTCCATTGCGCTGTGCGGGACGCCTTCCACGATCAGTCGTTCGTAGGGGATGCCCAGCGAATCCAGAAACTGCATGTATTCGAGGTTGTTTTGATAGTTGAAACCTTTGGTTCCGACGTGAATCAGAATCTTCAGTGGTGGTTGTTTGGTCCTGGCGTACTGTCGTGCCAGGTCATAGGTGTTGTCGCCCGGCTGAAAGATCAGTTCGTCCGATTCTCGACCGTTGTCTTCGGAAATTCGTTTCTCGGTCGAATGCCCGGCCCCACCCGGTGCGGCTGAGCAAAACAGTTCCGGGTAACGAAACATCAAACGGGTGGTTCCCCGACCGCCTTGCGAGAACCCCTCAATTCCCCGACCTTCACGTGAAGCCACGGTTCGGTAGGTGGCGTCGACGTGCGGAATCAGCTCCTTAATGAAGACATCCGCCCCCATGGCATTTTTGCGATCCGGCATGTTGTAATGGCTGACCGGGCCGCCATTCACGAACACATAGATCATCGGTGGCACAGCCCCATCAGCCATCAAGGGATGAATCTTTTCAACGAGCCTGACGCTTTTGAGTTCGCTTCCCGGCCGTCCTCCGTGCAGGTAATACACGACAGGGAATCGTTTTTCCGGGGACGACTCATAGGCTGGCGGAAGATAGATGCAGTATCCAACATCGATCCCCATCGATGGGCTCCTGAACGTGGCGTGTTTGGTGGAGGGGAGCGCCTGTCGAAGTGGGTTGACCCATCGAAATGTCGCCTGAGCCGCCTTCTTTTGCTGAGCGAATGTGCGATGCTGCCCGGCCCAGAAAAGAAGTGCCAGCAGGACCAGCAGTTTGCGTTGTGCCATCAGCATATTGAGGCCCATGGTGAATCTTTCCTTGTGAGTGCAGGGTAGGGTATTGTCACAGAGACGACGCGCAGGCGGTCGTTTTGGCAGGCGTTTCGGATGTTGTGGGTCCAGCTCCAATCCTGACGAATCTTGTGGATAGATTATTGGCAACAGGCTTTTGCCCGTGATAGTGTTCCGATCACTGAACCCGTCGATTTGTCGACCGATGAATTTGAGGCCTTTCGAGCTCGTGGTCTGCAGTGTTCGTGGTCTGCAGTGTTCAAGGTCTGCAGATTGTGCGAATAACCCGGCCCATTGGAAGTGAATCTCGAATGAACGAACCAACTCCATCTCCAACGGCTCTGCATTCCACGGTTTCGGCGACTGGCTCCGCGGGCACTTCCGGCTTCGTCGAAAGTCCGGCGTTGGTGCGTGGCCGCAGATGGTCGACGTCCATTGGAATTCTGATCCGAAGGATCCATCTTTATTCGGGGCTGTTTCTGGTGCCCTGGGTGATTCTCTACGGCATCACCGGAGCGATGTTCAATCACGTGGGGTTGTTTCCGCGGGTTCAGATTCGGGAAGTGGATGGCGATGTCGTCGCGAAGACCCAGCTGAGCACTTTTCCGTCGGCTCAGGAACTGGCTGATCGGGTCATCGAAACACTTCAGAAAGACCTGCCGGACCACAGAATCGAACTTACCGATCAGAGTCGCGCGGAATTTACGGGCGACTTGATGTTCGCGATAAAGAGCGATGAAGGCCAGCATGTCGTTCATATGGATCCGGTCAGTCGGGATTCCTGGATCGGCCTTCAACCGCCGAATGAGGAAGAGCCCGAGGCATTGTTGCCGGGGAAGAAGACGATTCGGCTGCCGGACGATCCTCACAATACGGCTCGAGCAGCAGCGGCGGAAATCTTTCGGCAGTCCGGATTACAGGCTGACAATGTGCAACCGCTGGGCTGGACGAAGCTGAATTTTCTGGCCAGTGTGGATGGCGAGCCAGCTCGAGTGACCTATGTGCTGAAGGATGGTCACGTCGATGTCGATCGATTTACAGGTGAAGATGGCATGCCTTTGCGCCAGTTCCTGCTTCGGATGCACACATCGCATGGGCAGCCGCCCTACTGGAATGGTCGTATGTTCTGGTCGCTGATCGTGGATACGATGGCAATTGCCATGGTGACATGGGCGGTCAGCGGTATTTATATGTGGTGGCAGATCAAACGCACACGCTTGATCGGTGCCGGCATCATTGTGCTCAGCCTTCTGGTGGCGGCTGGTCTTTGGTTCAGTCTGCAGAACTTTTACGCGACGACTCGGCTTTGAGTTCAGACAGTGGCTTTGAGTTCAGACATCGCAGTGGTACGTTGCTGCGATTCCGGCCGTGTCAGACAATGACAGGCAGATAATGCCGAATCCGCTTCCGAAAGGACTTTCGTCAGATGCGCTGCAGCAGGAAAAGTCCGAACTCCACTTAAGTCGAACGGGCCTGGCAGGCATACTTTGAACGCCTGCCTCAAGTGCCCCGGCGACCGTTTGTTGGCGGACTTGCAGGCGACCAATTCGTTCAGGCGATGGAAGTCCCGGACGATTCGTTCGATTGCCTATTCGATTCACGGAAGGATCGCACAGATGTTTTGCTTCCGCAGATGGATTTGTTCGGTGGTGATTCTTGCAGCTTGCGCTTCTTCAGCGTTTGCCGAAATCGAAGCCGTCAAAGGAAAACGTTACACGCTTTCTCGTCAGCATGGCCCATGGATGATCATGGTGGCAAGTCTGAGAGATGTTGAAGACGAGGACCGTCGTCTGAAGTCTGGAATGACTGCCTGGGAAGCTGCCGATGAACTGGTTTTTGAGCTTCGGAAGAAGGGGATTCCGGCCTACACGTTTTCGGTAGAACGCAAGGTGGAAGACCTGTCGAAGGAGACCGGAATCACTGGTTTCGAACACAGACGCATTGTCGCGCAGCAGGGATACATTTCTGTTCTGGCCTGCAATTTCAAGAGTAACCAGGACGAGAAGATCGATGTGGTTCTGGACTATCTGAAGAACAAATTCCGTCCCCAGTTTCTGATGGATGAAGCCAATGGCGGACTGTTTGCGAAGACTCCCGGTCGGCCGGGTCCGTTGAAGCCATGGGTCACTGTCAATCCGCTGCTCTCGCCTGCCGAGGTGAAGGAGCGCACGATCAGTCTGGAAGATCAGAAACTGATTCTCTCGCTGAATTCGGACAGCGACTATTCGCTGCTGAAGAATCGTGGCAAATACACGCTGGTCCTTGCTACGTTTTCCGGAAACATGATCACCCAGCTGGGGGGCAAGGCGGATTCAAAAAGCATGTTGCGATTTGGAAGCAGCTTTGGATCGAATCTGGACGAATCGGCAAAAGAAGCGTGGGCAATGACCGAAGGTCTGCGTCATGCGAAATCAGCGGGCTATGACCAGGACTACGAAGCCTGGCTCTACCACGATCGAAACAGGTCCTATGTTACGATCGGGGAATTCAACAGTCTCAACGATCCTCGCATTCAAACCCTTGCGACGCAGTTCAGGGCAAAGCTGCGTCGCAATCCGGCGACTGGCGAAGAAGAGATGATGCCTGAGGTCTTCTCCCTGCCACGGAACGCCAGAAAAGTCGGCAACGAACTGAAGTACGATCGGTGGTGGATGTTCGACGGCGAGCCAAAATTGATGGAAGTCCCGCGAATCTCGCGAAAGTAGCGTTTCCTGCCCGGAATGATCAGAATAGCAGAGCCCGACATCCCTGTCGGGCTCTCTGTGTTTCGGCCCCCCTTCCTTCAGAAGGAAACGTCTGGTATGAACGCTCCGTCATTGCTTCGAACAGCATCCATCCTGATCGTCTCGCTGCTGCTGCCAGCCATGGTTTACGGGCAGTCGACAGCGTTGTCGCTGAATTGCCGATCGCGACATGAAACGGAAGCTGGTTCAGGACGCTGGCATTCGGTTGTGAAGCCGGTTGAATGGAAGAGCAGCGAAACGGCGATTGTTGTGTGCGATATGTGGGACAAACACTGGTGCCCGAATGCGACTGCGCGCGTTGCAGAAATGGCCCCTCGGATGAACGTCGTATTGAAAGAGGCGCGTCGTCGGGGTGTTCTGATTATTCACTGTCCCAGTGATACGATGGACTACTACAAGGATTACCCTCAAAGAGAACTTGCCCGGTCAGCTCCGGTTGTCGAGACAAAGATTCCGCTGGAACGCTGGTGTCATCTGGATTCGGAACGCGAAGGCCCAAAGCTGCCGATCGATGATTCGGATGGTGGCTGTGATTGCGAGGGACCAGTCAAATCGTATCGAGCGTGGAGTCGACAGCATCCTGCAATCGAGATCGCGGATCAGGATGCCATCACCGACAGCGCGGAAGCCTGGTACCTGATGAAACAACGCGGCATCACCAATGTCATTGTGATGGGTGTTCACACCAACATGTGCGTCCTGGGTCGTCCATTTTCTATCCGGCAGATGGTTAATCAGGGACAAAACGTTGTTCTTATGCGGGACATGACTGACACCATGTATAACCCGGCTCAAGCGCCGTTCGTCAGCCACTTTACGGGCAACGATCTGGTGACGGAGCACATTGAACAATACTGGTGCCCTTCCGTGACCAGCGCAGACATCACAGGCGAAGAGCCATTTCGTTTTTCCGGGGACAAACGTCCGCATCTGGTAATTGTGACATCAGAACCAGAATACAAGACAGAGATTTCTTTGCCGAAATTCGCGCGCGAGCACCTTGGGAAAGATTTTCGGGTCAGCATCGTTTATGGAGATGCGAAGGTTGCCGACAGTCTGCCTGGCATAGAAGTGATTCAGTCGGCGGATCTGCTTTTCCTCAGTGTTCGTCGTCGAACTCCGCCGGCAGAACAACTACAGGTCATTCGGGATTACATTGCTGCCGGCAAGCCTGTGATGGGAATCCGCACAGCCAACCACGCGTTCTGTCTTCGCAACAAACCCGCTCCGGAAGGTTTGGCTGACTGGCCGGAATTTGATCGGGATGTGATCGGCGGCAGTTATACGAATCACTGGGGGAATGGTCCGAAGACCGTGGTCAGCGTCAGCAGCCGTGACGTTGCGATGCACCCGATCCTGAAGGGGCTCGCACCGGAACAATTTATTGGCCACGGTTCGCTTTACAAGGTCGCTCCGCTTCAGCCAACAGCCACCGCGCTTTTGAGCGGAGCTATTCCTGAGGCACCGCCGGAACCAATCGCATTTGTGAATCAGAGATCGGACGGTGGTCTGACGTTCTATACATCGCTTGGCCATATTGAAGACTTCGAGCAACCGGAATTCAACCAGTTGCTGCTGAACGCTGCCCGCTGGCTGGTGAAGGAATCTGCAGAGAAGAATTCCACGAATGCAAAGTGATCTGATGAGTGATCGACGCCGGGAAAATTGCTTTGGATGGCCTGCATTGGTGCTGTTGGTTTCTTTGCTGTCGACGGGCTGTGGAAATCAGAATCCAAAACCAGGCGTTGCCTGGACTGATTTGCATCCGTCCACAGGGACGGTCGCGACAGCGGAGCAGGTTCGTACGTTTTGTGGTGCCTGCCACGCCGTGCCACGTCCCGAGAGTTTCCCTCGCGAAGCGTGGTACGATGAAGTAAAGCGAGGCTTCAATTTCTACTATGATTCAGGGCGAACGGATCTGGAGGTTCCTTCACAGGCAAGTGTCACCGCTTACTTTCAGCAGAATGCCACCGAGCAACTCGCGGCTCCGGAAATGCCCGAATCGTCGGTTCAGCCGCTGAAATTTCGGACGATCGACGTTGAGCTGGAAACGAATTTCGAAAGAAAACCGCTGCCGGCTTTTTCGTTCATCGATCTGGTTTCAGCCAGCGACGAAAACGTTGTCGTCCGATTCAGTGATATGCGATCGGGTTATTTTGGCGCTGCGACACTGCCCCTGGCGATACCGTCTTCGGGGACACCACCGGTGGTGACAGCGAACGCATCTGATCGCATGCGTGTGAAGCCGGACTGGGCGATTCCGGATCGGGTGATCAGCCCGGCGAGCATCCGGGAATGTGACCTGAACGGTAATGGAATAAGCGACCTGATTGTTGCAGATCTGGGCAGTTTTCTTCCGGAAGACCACGATCGTGGCAAAGTGCTGCTCATCCCGGACGGCAGAGCCGACAATTCGGTTGTGTTAATCGACAGGATCGGCCGTGTTGCAGATGTACAGGTGGCCGATCTGAATGATGACGAACTGCCGGATATCGTTGTCGGGGAGTTTGGATGGCATTCAACGGGTGGCATCCATGTCCTCCTGGCGACGCGGGCTTTTGATGGCGCGGATGCATTTGAGCAGATACAACTGGATCAGCGTCCGGGAGCCATTCACGTTCTTCCGCAGGACATGAACGGCGATGGCCGCCTGGATATCGTTGCGTTGATGAGTCAGGAATTTGAACAGGTTGTCGCCTATCTGAATCAGCCCGACGGTACCTTCAGTCAACCTGAGATCCTTTATGCGGCCCCCGATCCCACGTGGGGGTCAAGCGGTCTTTTGCTGCACGACATGGATAACGACGGTGACCAGGATATCCTGTACACGAACGGAGATACGTTTGATTCCTATATCGTGAAGCCGTACCACGGTATTCACTGGCTGGAAAATGAAGGCGAACTGAGATTTAAGCTGCACGAAATCGCGGTGCAACCGGGCGTGCATCGCGCGCTGCCAGCCGATCTGGATGGCGATGGGGATACAGACGTCGTATCGGTTGCGTTGCTTCCGGAAAAGAGCCTTGCGGGGCTTGAACCGGAATTGCGCCATGCCATCGTCTGGTTCGAGAACATGAATGATGGACAATACCAGCGACACGTGCTGGAACGGGGAGAACCGAATTACGCTGCTCTGGTTCTTCGTGATCTGAACGGTGATGGTCGCCCCGATATTCTGGTGGGGAACTTTGCAGGTGTTGCCCGGGATCATCGGGTCGATTTTCGCATCCTTCTGAATGAAGGATAATTGATTTGTCATCGCCGCTGCCTCATACAGGGAATCAAAATGCCCTCTCTGTTAGTGACTGATTCGAAGTATGAGTTTGTGCCGCCGCATGAAGGCCGTATCTGGCCGCGGATTCTCAGTTGGCTGGCTCCCGGCTATCTTCGGCGAAAGTATGCCGTCACCGAGGTCGAAGTACGCGGTGCCGAATCACTGAAGCAACTGCACGATCAGGGGCATGGCATTCTGCTGGCACCAAATCACTGTCGTATGTCTGATGCGATTGTACTGCAGAGTCTTTCACGCCAGGCCGAATTGCCGTTTTATGTGATGGCCAGTTCGCATTTATTTCGAGGCGAAAAATCACTTGCCTGGGTCCTCAGACGGCTCGGTGCTTTCAGCGTGAACCGTGAGGGGATTGATCGTCAGGCTTTGCAGAAAGCCATCGATATTCTGCTCGAAGGACTTCGGCCTCTGGTCATCTTTCCAGAGGGGGCGTTAAGCCAGGCCAATGACCGGTTGAACGCGTTGCAGGAGGGCGTTTCGTTTGTTGCAAGATCTGCAGCATCGAAGCTGGAGAAATCGGACAACACAACAGAAGGCTTCAAAAGGAAGGTCTTGATTGTTCCTGTTGCCATTCGTTATCTCTATCGGGGCAATATTGAAGCGACGGCTGGTGACATTCTTTCCAGCATTGAACGCCGTCTGTCGTGGAAACCATTCCAGAGCGAGGACCTGGTGACTCGGATTTATCGAGTTGGTAATGCTCTGCTTGGCCTGAAAGAACTGGAGTTCCTGGGGTCTACCCAGTCCGGTGAACTCAGCGATCGGCTGAATCACCTGATGAATCATCTGCTGGTTCCACTGGAAACAGAATGGTTGAATGGCCCCCGGGACGGTTCCGTCATTGGACGGGTGAAGGAATTGCGGAAGGCAATCCTGCCAGCCATGATCGACGGCGAATTGTCGCCGGAAGAGATGAATCGACGGTGGAAGCAGCTCGACGATGCCAGCTTCGCCCAGTCACTGAGTCTTTATCCTCCCCAATACGTGGCGGGCAGGCCATCTGTCGATCGGATTCTTGAGACCGTGGAACGGTTCAATGAGCATCTGAATGGCGATGAATCTGCGCATGGGCCCATGAAAGCAGTCGTGCAGGTTGGGCAACCCATTGAAGTCAGCGCGAAGCGAGATCGTTCGGTTGCAGGGGATCCTGTGATGGAAGCGATAGAGCGAGCACTGAACGAATTATTAAGTCAGACAGCGTCGGAATCACCACTCTATTCTGCATCTGCCTCTATTCGGGCAGATGTTCACAACGTCGATACTCCAGACAGGCTATCCAGATGACGTCTTCCGGCGATTCCATCAAGCCAAATCCATTTGATGAAGACGTCCGGTCGAACTTGCCGGATTCTGAATCATTCGTTCGTCAGCAGGTCAAGACCATCGGCACGATGTATGCCGCTTATGCGACATCCATGATTCTTCGCATGATTCCGACGGTTGCCGGCACTTCCATTATCAATGACGAAGCGTTGGGGATTGATCTTGACCAATGGGGAAAAGTTTTGTCTGCCGGAACGTGTGGGGCTCTTTCCGGAAAGTTTATCTGCGGATGGGCCGCGGACAGATTCGGTGGCCGGCGAACTTTTGCCATTGCGTTGTTCATCGCGTCGGTGTTCGTTGGTCTCTTTGCAATGTCGTCCACTCTGCTGCTGTTTCAGGCAACGTTTTTCGTGACTCTGATGGCCCAGGCCGCAGGCTGGCCCTCCATGACCAGAGTCATTTTGAATTGGGTACCACCTCGACAATATGGTCGCGTCTGGGGAATTCTTTCAACAAGTTCCCGCGTTGGCACACTGACAGCCACTTTTGTGCTGGGTTCGACTCTGACATTCCTGTCCTGGCGGCAGATGCTTTGGATTGCGTCGGGAATCGGTTTGCTGACGGCCTGTTTTTATGCATTCGCGATGAAAGATAAACCGACGACACCACTTCCTACCGACGACGAAGACAGCAAATCGGGCGAAGAAAATCCGAGAAACGCGAACCATCCATTCGATGGGCTGACTTTGCTTCAGGCATTGCCTCGATTTGCCGGAAGTCTCCGATTCTGGCTGATTTGCGGCAGCCTGATGGGCCTGACGATTCTGTGGGATTTTCTTCTGGTGGTGCCTGTTTACATGCAGGATACTCTTGGACTAAACGAGGCGTCTGCTTCCAGAGCGGCGTCTGCATTTCCGTTTGGCAGCCTGATTTCGGTGCTCATAGGCGGGTTTGTCTTCGACAAGCTGGATCGGACAAGTATGGCGTGGGTGATGGCAGGGCTGCTGGTCACCGCGACCGGCTGCCTGCTGGCGTTCACGTGGCTGCCTCAACTGGGTTTATCTGGTTCTGCTGCAACGCTGACGGTCCTTGTGCTGCTCTTTATGTTTGGACTGTGTGTTTCTCCGTGTTACTACATTCCATGCAGCGTTTTCTCGATCGATTTTGGTGGCCCTCACTCAGGTTTTCTGGTGGCTATACTCGATGCGGTCGGATTTGCCGCCACGGCCGTTTTCTATTACTTCGGCGGCGGAATCGCTCAGCGTCTTGGCTGGAATGCATTCTTATTTGTGTTGGTTGGGGTTTGCGTCTGGTCGCTGATGACAACTTTTTTCTTTATGCGGCGCGAAGCGAGGGCAAAAAAGTCGGGCGCTGTCAGTCGTTGTTAATGGGGTGGTGATCCGTGTGCAGTCGGTTTGCTGCAGGGGTTCCACGCGGAGTGCCAACCTGCAGTCAAACCGATCGATTGCATCATCCCGGCCAGTTACCGCGACCTGCTCGAGAGTTGCCAGGTTTCATCAAAGAAATCTGCGTCAACGACTTCACCTGGCCAGACCGTTCCCGCAGGTGTGTCGAGATTGATGATGGCCCAGTCAGGCAGCATGGGTACCTGTCGGGCGTTGTTCAGGTAAGCGTATTCACGAAAAGTGAAACTGCTGTTCAGAACGACATACCGACCGGGATTCATTGGATTCGGGTAAATCAGCACGGGGGCGTGATTTGCCGAGCTGTAGACGTTGTCCCCAACGGTGATCGTGTCTTTGTTCCATTGGATGGGTAATTTATCGGCGATCTTTGCCATCACACTGTTGGATGAAGGATCCCCCCACAGGATCAGGTTCGCCTGTTGAGCAAGTTCATCTGTGACATCGGTGTCATCAATCACGCGCGCATCACCTCGGAAATGTCGTCGCCAGTGTTCAATCGCCCGGTCCAGTTCAGATGTGGCCCACTTTCCTGCGGCTTCGTTGGCGGCGGTTCCGGTTGGTCGCACAAAAACAAACGAATCCATCAGAGCATCGTCGATTGGCCCCTGCAGATTGTGACGCTTTGTGAGCCCATCGGGATCTGAATCCACCTGACGCCAGACTCCTGCAGAATCCAGACGAATCCGCAGAGAAACCGAACCATCGGATGATGCCATGATCCTGCGTGGTTCTTCTCCGTCTCGAACTCGCCAGCGGATGTCTGCAGCCGAAGTTGGTCCCGAAATCGTTCCTGCAGGAAGCGAAACGGAAACATCGGTTACATTCTGCAGCGCGATGAATTCAATGAAGAATGTCGAAGACTCACCGCTCTTCCCCCTGAAGTGTCGGGCTTCGACCTGAGCAGGAGTGAAATGCTGTTTCAGCCCGTTGACCTGAATCCATTGCATCCGGTTGTATTTCAGTGTGGAAGTTTCAAAGGTGACATGGGAGCTGACTTCACGGCCCTTGTCTGCGAGTGTGTTCAGTACGTCTTCCACAATTGCCTTCGATGCGTCGTCATACCGATGACCCATTCCGGCACCGATAATGTGCCGCAGGCGAATGCCATGTTTGGCGAGGGCTTCTTCCATGACATCGGCTGCCTGTTTCTGGCGGTCGACCTCACCGCTGTAGGCGATGGTTGGGCAGTGAGCCAGATTTCGAGCCCATTTATCACAGTCGTACAGGTTCCAGAGCGTTTTCTCCCATGGTTTGGGTGTCAGCGTTTCGTCCTGGAAGACATTCAGAAACCGTGGCGTTTCAGAGAATCCTGCACCCGGATTCGCTGCAAACCATCGATCGGCGTAGTGAGTTGCCAGTTGCCAGCAAGCCGCTCCACCCATTGAAAATCCTCGAACACTGATACGGTCTTCATCAATGCGATATCGCTTCTGAACATCTTCCAGTGCTTCAAGAACATCTATTTCACCGGCAAACTTATTGGCATTGCTATAGCGTCCATAAGGATGCAGGACGATGGTGTTGTCGGGTGTAAACTGACCACGATTCTTCATTCTGTCCCAGATGAAATTGACTTCGGACAGTGTTTCACCCCGGCCATGAAACCACAAATCGCAGCGGGTGGGCACCGTGTGACTGAATGCATACGATTCGGGAACGATCAGGCCATAAGGCTGAACCGTATGATCAATCCGGCTGACATATCCTCGTACAACTAACCCTGGTCGTGTGTGCCATGTTGGCTGACCAGCCAGCAGTTCTGCAGCGCGAGCGTGACCTTCTTCCAGAAGTGCGTCGCCGCGGTCCAGTTCCTTCAGGTCGAAGAATTCCTGATGGTCGAGCGCTACTCGTACAGCGCGCTCGAAAATCAGAACGTCCGGCAGCATCTCCCGGACGGCGGTCTCTCTGGACTGTCGCAGTTTGCCAATTTGCGCCTGTAAGCGCTTCAGTTGATCGCGCATGGCCGCTTCGCGATCTGCAGGGACCTCTACGCCGAGCTTTGGAATTCGACGCACCGTAACGGGATTGTTGTCGGCTGGTCCATCCGCCGGAGCGAAATTTGCCATCTGGCACAGGATTGCGACAACGGCTGTCCCAATTCGAGCGAATCGCATCATTGGGCGCGGCTGCCATGGTCGAAGGGCTGATGGTTTGGGTGCCGAATATTCATCCATTTGTCGCTCCGGTCTGGCCATGTGAATTCAGGAACAGGTGCTTGTTTGGAAGGAGCGTGAACGACGGGATACGATTGGTCAAGTAACCCTGTGGAAGTTGATAATGGCATTCCGCAAACCTCGGCTTAACGACAGAATTCGGGGCCGACTCCCAACCAGGACCTCTGTGTCGCAGGGCTGGACAAAGTGGCTGTCGACAACCATCATCCCCCGAATCGTTTGGACTTTGCTTCCAGATTGGATGACCTCCCCGGAAGCTCAACCTGACCCCAAAGTTGTTCAACGTACACGTATGTCCAAAGCCCTTCGCAACCTGCTGACACACCGGACTCTGTCGCCTGAAGAGCAGCAGCAGGTGTTTCGTGAAATTCACGACACAGTGCTGATGCAGTCTGAATACATCACCGAACCCAATTTTCGGACTTTTCATCCGGACGACCTGAAGCTGATGTTTCAGCAGTATGACCAGAAACTTCTGAACGGCGCTTGTCTTCAGGCGCTTGGTGAAAGGCCTCTGGGGTTTCTGCTGTCGAAACGGATGACAAGAGCCGGGGGCAAGACAACGTGGAAAACCATTCGTAATCGGTTGACGGGTTCTGTCCGCGAAGAATTCGAAATAGCGGTATCGTCTCATCTTCTGTTTCAGAATTTCAGGGACGAAACGCGGTCGGTTACTGTCACGGGATTTGAGTGTCAGAATCGACTGGAGGCGATGCAGCGGATTGTTGAACACGAAATAGTCCATCTGAGCGAACGGCTCGCATGGAATACATCCAATTGCCGTGCTCGTCGGTTTCAGTCAATCGCAGAGCGTCTGTTTGGTCATCGTGTCCATACCCACGATCTGGTCACAACGAACGAAATGGCTCGCCGGCAATTGGGGATTCGAGTCGGCACACAGGTTCGGTTTGACTTTGAAGGTCATGCCATGAAGGGCATCGTGAATCGCATCACAAAGCGAGTAACGGTGCTGGTTCCCGATGCTCGGGGAACAAGGTATTCGGACGGCCAGCGATATACAAAGTACTACATTCCACTGGGAATGCTCAGCCGGGTCGACTGACGCAGCAGAGACATCTGCCAGGCCTGCTTGCCAGCCCTGTGAAATCGGGCAGTGTCGATCGGGGCAAGGCTGGAAAGTGCTCCGCTACCTGCTGCGTTCGTAGACGACCTTTCCACCAAGCCACGTCTGATTGACAGCCGTCTCTTTGATCGCGTCGACGTCGCAAGTCAGAATGTCCCGGTCGATAATGATGAGATCAGCAAGCTTTCCGGGTTCCAGCGAGCCCTTTTGCTGCTCTTCGAACGTCAGCCAGGCATTGTTAATCGTATAAAAACGAATGGCTTGTTCGCGACTGACAATCTGTTCGGGATGAAGCGGCTGATCGGTCCATCTTGGCTGCCGGGTGAGCATCGTCCAGAGTCCAAGAAATGGGTTGTACGGATTGACGGATCTCAGGCTTCCGATTCTCTGCATGTGATCTGACCCGCCGCCAACCTTCACGCCTTCCTCAAACAACGTTCGATAGGGCTGAAAGAACGCTGTCCGATCTTCTCCAAACTGGCGAAGTAGCGTGCGGCCGTCCAGGTGCAGCCAGACAGGTTGAATATCGGCGACAATCTCCAGTTGTTTCATTTTCCGGATCGCTTCTTCACTCATGAAGTTGCAATGTGTGATACATGGTCGCTTGCCAACGATCGAAAAGTCGTTGTCGTTGACTCGGGTGTACGCATCAATCAGTGCGTGCACCGCGCCGTCGCCAACAGCATGGGCGGTGATCTGGAGATCCTTCTGCAGACACAATCTTGCAATTTCATACATCCGGTCGGCTTCGATATTCAGCACGCCTCGATATTGCGGGTCCGTGATGGAATAGATGTCGCTCAGTCCCCATGGCTCGCGCATCCAGGCGCTGCCTGTCAGCATGCCACCATCGAGAAAGACTTTTACGCCGCGAAGCCACAGCATGTTGTCATATTCATGGGCCGGATGCGTGGCGGCCGTCTCAATCTGTTCTGCGACTCGCGACCATTCTCCGGATGGATTCACGCCCCAGCACAGAAATGATCGGCAGGTTAACTGGCCCTGCTGACGGAGTGCGTCGAAGAGTTTGACATCTGTTTCGCCGGCACTGCGCTGGACGATGCTGGTAATGCCAACTGAGTTGTAATCGGCAAGAAGTTTGCGGAGCTGCTCGCGTCTTTCGTCGAAGGAAGGCGTCTTCTCTGTGGGCTTTGGTTTTACAAAACGCCCGGACGCGCGAATGATCCCGTTGGGTTCACCTGTTTTGGGATCCCGTTCGATTTTTCCAGGTTGATCTGCCGGGATCTGGAAGTCCTGATCAATTCCGCTGAGCTTCAGTGCCAGGGAATTCATGGATGCGTCCGGGCCGGTGCGAAAATACACCGGGTGTTTCGGAGCGACCTGATCCAGTTCCCATCGTGTTGGAAATCGCTGATCACGCAGCCGGGTGATGAAAACCTGATTGAGGACGATCCATTCTCCTTCCTTCACGATCTTTGTGCGCTGATGGACGTATTTCAGCACATCATCGATGGTTTCCATCGGAGGGATCGGATGGTCAAATTCGTAAACTGCCGCTCCCGTTGCGTGGACATGCGAATCGATCAGACCTGGCAGCACCGTCTGTCCATGCAGATCAATTGACTGTGTCTCTGCCCGGGCCAGTTTCAGGATTTCGGCATTCGAACCCGTCGCCAGAATTCGATCACCCCGAATAGCAATCGCATCGACAATGCGAAACTCATCATCCACCGTCACCACACGACCATGATGCAGTACAACGTCCGGTACATCATCCGCCTGAAGTGAGGATGCGGTCCACCATCCCACAAACAAAAAGATGATGAAGCAAACACCAGTCGAAGAAGACCTGAGCATGAGCGATTCCTCCGGGTGGCCGTTGGGTGCTGAAGTTACAGACGGCCGAACTCGATTCGCCGTCACATTCTGGATTGTATGCGCATCATGGCACGAGCGATCATGGCACGATTCGCTGCCTGCCGCGAAGCAGCTTTGGTCGCTCATCAGGTGTGTGGCGATGTTCATCGCCGTCCTTCATCAATCGCTATGCCTTCCTGACAAATTCCGATTTGAGCTTCATGGCCCCGATGCCGTCAATCTTACAATCAATATTGTGATCACCGCCGACCAGTCGGATGTTTTTCACTTTGGTCCCCACCTTCACAACCGAGGATGATCCCTTAATCTTCAGATCTTTGATCACTGTCACGGTGTCCCCATCATTCAGTATGTTGCCGTTCGCATCTCTGACAATGGAGTCGTCACTTCCGGTGTTTTCGACTGGGGCGTTGGTCGACCATTCGTAGCCACACTCAGGGCATACGATCAGATTGCGGTCTTCGTAGCAGAATTCAGATTTGCATTCGGGGCACGGAGGCAGTTCGCTCATGTTTTTCGCTTAAAGTCTCTTAATGTTTCTGAGTCACTGAAAAAACAATGCTGGCTCATTCGATTTGGATAGTTCTACAGGGGCGATTGATTCATCCTGACGGGATTCAACCCCGATGGACACAGTCCGTAGTTGCGCAGAGCCATCCGCTGTTCTGCGGCGTCGCATCTGACTGCGTTCGTGACTATCGTTGCAGGCCAATATGATGATGGCTCAGCTGTTCTGAACCTGTTTCTGAAATCAGATAGTTGTGCTCGAAACGCATTCCGCCAACTCCAGGAATGTAACAACCGGGCTCCAGTGTCACTACGTCTCCGGCCATCAGGATATCGTTGCTTTCGGATACGAGCACCGGAGGTTCCGGATGTTCCATGCCGAGCCCATGTCCTGCGTGGTGAGCAAGCGGACCGAAGCCCCAGCGTTCCAGGACTTCGGAAGCTGCGGCCCAGATGTCACGGCATCGCATGCCTTCTTTCAGAAGACTGGCCGCCTGATTCAGGGCCTCCTGACACGCGTCAAATTGCTTGATTTGCTGCGTCGAAGGAGTTCCAACGCAGATGGTGTTGGTGAAGTCACTGCGATAGCCATGAATCACAACGCTGTAGTCCAGAATAAACAAGTCGCCGGACTTCAGGCGATAGTCCGTCGGGTGCCCGCCCGCTTTGTGCAGGTCTGCATTGGTCGCACGGAAGTCACCGTAGACGATGCACGGGCAGCCTGCCGCCTGTTGAGCCGCCTTCTGAACTTCGAGATAGACCTCAAATTCGCTGACGCCTTCCCGTACCACCTCAAATGCTTGCGCGTGTCCGGCCTCGCCGGCCTTCATACATCGACGCAGAAGTTCAATTTCATCGGCATGCTTGACGCGACGCAGCTTCCTGATGATATCACCCAGCGTGCCGGGTTGATTTGTCTGAACATCCACCAGTTGCCACTCAGCCTGTTCAGCAACAGTGGCTGCGACCATCTCAGAAACGCCTTCCGGCTCCAGAATTCCGGGTGATGACGACCAGATGTCTTCGACATCCTGAAGGGCAGCACACAAGCTGTCATCGCGGTTTGTCACCGAGTACTTGTGTGTGTACCAGGGAATTACGATTTCCTGATCCACAAAATACTCAACTGTGGCGGATCGCTTTGTGAAATTGTCCGTCAGCAGAATGGCACTTCCCGCGCGGGTCAACAGAAGCAGAGATCGTTGATCTGCCGAGAAACTGATTGGGTTGACCCGAAAATTGCTGAAGTACTGAACGTGCCGAGGGTCACCGATTAACAGCCACTGAGCATTGCCCGGAATGTGGCTCCAGAGTTTCCTGCAGCGTTCTTTACAACCGTTGTGCGTAAGCATTTTCCGAATCCATGTGGCCCGTGTTGAGCCCGCTTGCAGATTGCCATTCTGAATTCAGCCAGAATGGTGTCATGCTGCCCGTGAAAGACGTTGCCCGCGAAGGACGTTGCCCGCGAAGAGGATCTGATTAGTGGATGCCCTGAGCGGCCAGCCAGCGTTCGCAGTCGAGCGCTGCCATGCATCCGCTTCCGGCGGCAGTGATTGCCTGTCGGTAGTGGTCGTCGGCGACGTCTCCGGCAGCGAACACACCTTCGACACTGGTGTCGGTGCGGTGCGATTTCGGCCAGACAACATAACCCTTTTCGTTTGTCTGAAGTTGTCCGTTCAGGAAGTCCGTGTTCGGCGTGTGACCGATTGCCGCAAAGTATCCGGTTGCCTGCAGCTCCTCTGTTTTGCTTTCGTCCTGTGTGCTTCGAATTCGAACGCCCGTCACGCCCTTTTCATCGTTACCAAGCACTTCATCGATGACGGAGTTCCATTTGATATCAATCTTCGGGTTCTCGATGACACGATCGGCCATAATTTTGCTGGCTCGAAACGAGTCGCGACGATGCACGAGGTAAACAACGGAGGCGAATTTGGTCAGGTAAGTGGCCTCTTCCATCGCGCTGTCACCGCCGCCCACCACCACGACGGGCTGATCGCGGAAACGAGGCAGCGCACCGTCGCACACGGCACAGGCTGACACGCCCATGTTCTTGAACTTTTCCTCCGATGGCAGTCCCAGGTAGTTGGCTCGTGCACCGGTCGCAATGATGATGGAATGGCTTTCGAATTCGTCGCCACCCAGTGACTTCAGCTTGAAGGGTCGCTGGGACAGGTCGACTTCGACGATATCGTCCGTCTTGACCCGCGTGCCAAAGTTGGTGGCCTGCTGTCGCATCAGTTCCATCAATTCCGGGCCTGTCACACCACGATGGACATACCAGCTTCCACCGTGGGTTTTCAGGTGCGGTACGTATTCTTCGCGGATTTTGTTCCGCGCACCCACCTCCATGTTGGCCATGTATTTGAACTTGTCAGCCGCAATTGCCGAGCTGATGTAAGGGCCCAGATTACCGAAAGGAAACCCCGGGAAGTTCTCCACTTCCGTTGTCAGCGATAATTGACCGAGCGGCAGAGTGCCCTTTACCCGGTTTTCCTCCGTAAAGGCTCCTTCGTAGACGACTGGCTGAAGTGTTGCCCTCGCTGCATAAATAGCAGCGGTCCATCCTGCAGGGCCTGATCCAATAATCGTGACGCGTTCGGTCATGGTGCCATCTGTTCCTGAAACAAGTTCGCTGTGCGTTTGACGTCCATCTGTCGTCGGGTCGACCGCTGCTTCAGCCCGTCACAATCGGGAACCAGCTGGCAGGTCGGTCAGAGCGGGAACTTACCTGAGGATCCGCCCGGGAACAACCTGACCGAGGGGTCCCTGTGTTCGTCTATTCATTCCGGGGAAACCTTCCAGAACATTCTGACGCCTGTACGTTGGGCGATCACGACGACATTCGGCATTTGCATCACAGTCGCGACCATTCCGTTCAAAACAATGGCTTGCTCAGGTTGAAGTCTGCCGAAAGCGGCGAAACAATGATCTCGATGAAGTTCTTTTGTCGATTCCTGACTCTTGAAACAGAGGTCTGAAATGCGTTGGGTCGTGACTGTGTTGTGTGTTCTCGGGATGTCATCGCTTCATGCGGAGATCAAAACAGAGGTTGTCGAGTATAAAGATGGCGATGTGACCCTGCAGGGGTTTGTTGCCTGGAACTCTGACAAGACAGATGCATCGCCCGGAGTCCTGGTCGTGCACCAGTGGACAGGTCTGACGGACTACGAAAAAGGGCGATGCCGGCAGCTGGCAGAACTGGGTTACGTTGCGTTCGCGGCCGATATCTACGGCAAAGGCATTCGCCCCGAAAGTATGCAGGACGCAGCCGCAAAGTCCGGTATCTACAAGAACGATCGAAAACTTTATCGCCGCCGCCTGAATCTGGGGCTGGATCAGCTGAAGGCTCGTCCAGGTGTGGCCGCGAACCAGCTCGGCGCAATTGGGTACTGTTTTGGCGGGACCGGCGTTCTTGAACTGGCTCGGAGCGGCGCGAAAGTCGCCGGTGTTGTCAGTTTTCATGGGGGCCTTGATTCACCGGAACCAGAGGCCGGTCAGAATATCAAGTGTTCGATACTGGTCTGCCACGGTGCAGATGATCCCTTTGTTCCCGCGGCCGACATCGATGCTTTTAAAGCCGAGTTGAATGCTGCCAATGTCGACTGGCAAATGGATATCTATTCCGGCGCAGTTCACTCATTCACACAGCCGATGGCGGGTAACGATAATTCCCGCGGAGCAGCCTACAATAAAAAGGCAGACCTGCGATCCTGGTCGGCAATGAAATCGTTCTTCGACGAAGTGCTGCAATAAACATCGAACTTGCTGATCGATCTTTCCGGGTTGTGAAGCGCAGGAAAGCAGCCTGGCACTTGCTGCGCCAGGCTGCTGATTTCGGTGCATTTCCGTTTGACAGTGAAACCGTCGTACTACCGTTCGTGCCACCAAAACTGGTGAAGCAGAACCGTCACGAAATTTTCGTCCCGGTGAATTCTGCTCCCTGGCGATCCACATCGTCTTCAGCATCAGCCTGAACGGTCCTGAGAAAGCCTGCTACGGTCATCGTCTTTTCAAAGTCGACCGCAAGGCTCTGATTGCTGGTCCCCGGTCGCTCCGGGCTGCAACGGTCCCCTGGTCAACGTGTTCCGGCTACCGAATCGGTTCGCAGTCGGACGTCGTTGCTGCTGGAAATCTGACCAGACAAATTCACTGTCGAACTCGCGTAAAGCCGCAGGTCTTCGGAGGCCAGATCAACGGCGGCGATGGAACGGGCGATTTCTGTTTGAACGTCTGCCGGCGCCAATATGGCAGCGTCAACGAGTTCGCCTTCAATTTCATCAAGCTCGTTCATCGCCGATACGGCGGTAATCGTGGCATCCTCTACGGTTCCGTTCAGCGCTGGCGCGAATGATTCCTGCAGAGCGGCCAATTGGTCCTGCGTCGAACGAAGAGTCGCGGCTGCCGTGGCACTCGTTTGGTCGGATGTCCTTCCAATCGTGTCTGAAGCTGCTTTGAGCTGCTGGCTGACTCGGGCAATTGTTGCGGATGTATTCGGTTGAATTCCCTCGACCGTACTTGTCGTTAACAGCGTTGCATAGTCGCGAACGGTCGCCGCCTCTCCAAATACGCTGCTGATCCTGGCACGCACCGGAGGTGCCGCCTGGCGGGCAGCAATCATCATACGCGCCTGAATCATGGCCGCATTTTCACGAACCATCGCCGCGTTGTCTAATTGATCGACGGCCAGTGCAGCGGCCGAGTTGTGCAGACCTTGTGCGTCATTCATCGCGTCCGAAATCTGGGTGTTGACTGTTGCCGTGGCATCTTCAGGAATTTCATTGATGGATGTCATCAGCTTCTGGCTGACCTGCTGCACGGAGACGACCGCCTGTTGAGTGACAGGACCAATGGCGGCATCATTCACCCTAGCCATGGAAGTGATTTCCGACTGCACGGCGATCGTGCTGGCCAGTGCCGCATTGACATCCGTTGACGCTTGTCCCGATGCCTGCAATCCCAGAGATTCCAGGCTGGCTCTTACTTTGCTGGCCTCACTGATCACAAAACGGATCTGGTCCGCAGTGAGACCCTTTCCTGATTCTGCAGCTGCGCTGGTTGTCTTTTGAAGACTGGCAACGCTGTCATTCAGAGATGATACTCGTTCGGTCACCCCTGCGATCCCCGAATCGGTCAGTCGGCCGAGAGTTTCAGAAAGGCCCGATACGTGTTGATTCAGCTGACTGACCTGACTCGTCGCTTTTTGAGAGTCGGTCGCTGATATGTTCGCACTAAGATGCTGTGATGCAGGCAGGGTGACATTCAATGTCTTCTGCACACCACTGCGATTGATGAGCACCGCAACATCGCTCCCGGCGTTCGCGGTTGTGGCAGCCAGAAAATCGTTGCGAGACTGAACGGAAGTCCCATTGATGCTGACAATCTGATCGCCCGTCTTTAAGCCGGCATCTGCTCCGGCAAAACCATCAAAGACTTTCGTGACGGTTACCCCGTCATCATCAACTTTGTAAGCAGTTCCCAGCGCAGATCGTGTTTCACCGTCTGCATCGAGGCTCACCCAATCCTGTTTTCCTTTGCGATCCACCATCACCCAGGCATGACCGATTGATGATAAAGCGGTTGCCAGATCTGCCTGAAACTGAGCGACTGATTTCACCCACTGACGGTCTACGGCCAGAATTTCGTCGCCCGATTTAAATCCGGCCTTCGCCGCCAGCGTGCCTGCTTTCACCTCTTGTATTTTCAGGCTCTTTCCTGTCGTATCGACAGAGAAGCCCACGTTTCCATTTGCCCCCAGGCCCTGAATCGTTTGCCCGGAAATCACAAGAGGCAGATTCGTGCCATGCAACTTGCTGCCTACTGCAGGAGCCTGATAACGGCTGACCGCGTTTGCGGGACCTGTCGTGGCGGCTGCCGCTGCCCCAACAGACGTCGATGATCTATCGACCGTTTTCCCAACAGAATCGACCGTGCGACCCGTGGAATTGCCGATCTGCCCGGCCGCTCGAGTCGTATTGCCCACAGAATTTGAAGCCTGGTTCGTGAGCCCGCCAATTTGTCCGGTGACCGAATTCAGATTGCCTCCGACAGTCGGCCGGGCAGGATTTGGGACTTGTGGAACACTGCCACCAAGTCCGGGCAGCGAGCCTGTTACGTTCCCCGTCGGGACTCCTTTTCCGCCGGGAATCGTCAATTGGGCCATCGCATCAGCTTCCATTGTGAGCAACAGGCCAAGGGCAAGTGTGTTGACTCGCCAGAGTTGAATTTTCCTGTTCGACATCTTTCCTCTCCGCAGTTGAGTCATAGAAGAAGAGGCGACACCATGTCGGCCCCCTCATTACGTTGAGTGATCGTTACGCAAACCTCATACCGGTCGATGGAATCGATCTTCCTGAACGCTTTGTCATGTCGATCAACAGTGATTTCAGCCGATCAACAACAGCCTTTATTTGCGTTGGAGTTGCCAGATCCATTTCCGCTGGTCCGGTTGGGGACGGATACGCCACCGTGTTCTGGAAGCGCATCGACCGGTCTGATTCCCCAGCAGGCAACCGCAGCGATTCATGCGGACAGAAAGACCGAAAGGAAAGTCGATGGCCTGTTTATGCAGGAACGACGCTGCTGAAGTATCGTCCCGGGGTAATGCCGATTGCTCTCAACGGTAACTGGAAGGGTCCGCTGATTCGGCCGCCTGGCTTTCGAGTAAGGATTCAATTACTCAGCACATAAGCCAGTGATCGAGTTGCAGGGAACTGACGGCACACGGTGACGAAAATCGCGAGCATAGGAACGGCAAGAATCGCTCCGCCGAAGCCCCAGAGCCAGGTCCAGTAAGTGATGCTCAGGATGACAATCAGCGGGTTCAGACTCATTGATTTTCCAAGGATCGCGGGTGTAACCAGATTACCTTCGATGGCAGACAGCAACAGATACAGCGCGGGTGCAAGGCAGGCGTAAAGACTGGACTCAAATGAGAACAGGCAGACCAGCAAAAGAACTCCGGCCCCGACTAATGCACCAAGATACGGAAGGAAGTTGAGCCCCGCTGCCATCGCGCCCCAGAGAGCTGCATTGGGAACACCGACGGCCATGCAGGCAACAGCAACGCAGATTCCGAGGCATGCATTGATCAGGGATACCGTTAACAAATAACGGGATACGCTTTTCTCTACAGCCGTAATCGTTGTACCGCTGTCACCATTCTGAGGTCGCGAAGAAAGCACCTCAGCGATACGCGTCAGAATGGATTCACCCTGAGCAAGAAAAAAGAACGACAGAACACCGCAGAGAATGGTTCCGGCTCCAAGCTGCCACGTTGAACTCAGCATTTCGGACAACAGCGAAGGAGGCTTTACAACGACAGACTGTGGGTCATCAGGATCCCGTTTCTTTGAAGTCGATTGTTCAACAACATCGCTCAGACTTTCAGATGCATCCTGCACAGCCTTCAGTGGAGCCTGAATTGGTTCCAGCTTTCGTTCCAGCTGACGCAGTCGGAAGCCAATTGGGGCTCGATTTAACCAGGCAGATGCCGGAGCCAGCAATTCAGAACTGAGCCATGCGGTGAGCGCGATGAACACTGCCAGTGTCATCAGGGCAGCGATCGATTCGGGGATCCTGAACATTGACAGGCGGCGAACGATGGGACGCAGGGCGAGCGCGATCACCATGGCTGCGGCTACCGGAAGCATAATAGCTTCTGCCAGGTGAAGAAAATGCGTTAGTGCAAGCAACGAAATGCACGCGAGGAACCAGGGAACGAGTGGATGGGTCGGTCTTGATGAAAAAGGCTGCCAGGTGAATCGCTGTCCCGTTTCCTGCACTGGTGATGCGGGCATGTTTTCGTTGCAGACGATCATCTTAACCTCGTTTCATGCGACGGACAGCTTTCCGTATTCACTGTGCATCTCGTCGGCCTGGTGTAACGTAAGGGAGAACGAGACAGCGCTCGCCTACCAGGGCTTGATTTTCCAACCGACGATGATGCCGATGCCAAGACACCAAAGTGCGGCGACATCGGGTTTCTGACCAGCGTACCTGCGCAGATAGCACATCAGATCATTTGCCGGGCGCAGTTCGTTTGTTCGAACGGCACGACGTGTATTGGCTTGAGTACTACCGAAAGGTTTGGTTGAGGCATTGGCGTTTACGTTCATGTTCGTTTTCCTTTTCCGGGATAACAATTTCCGGGATAACAATGGATCTGGTATGGCTGCCAATCATCAGGCATCAGGTGCTCTGAGCGTATCAGTTGCCCGTCAAACGCTTCTTCAGCCACAGAACATTGCGATTGAGTTCGGCTATGGAGCGTGACAGAGGCTGCAGTTTTCCGTGGAGTGCCCTGTACCCGAAGATTGCCATTGTGGAGGCAGGGACAAGACCGACGGCCAGTGCGACGACGAAAGCAGAGAACCACATGGGCCAGGCCTGCCACGCCGACAGGCCTGAGGCAAGACCGAATAACAGCAGAGGCAGACAGGATAACCCCAGAATAAGTCCAAGGATGATGCCAAGCAGGGGCAAGACGGTACCTGTGCGTACCAGCATCCAGTCGTGCTTCAAGAGCTGCCCCTGTAATTCCAGGAGCGTAATGCTGTCGTGAACAAGGTTTCGAATGCCCGGGCG
Organism: Planctomycetaceae bacterium; assembly: GCA_020426345.1. Lineage (GTDB taxonomy): Bacteria > Planctomycetota > Planctomycetia > Planctomycetales > Planctomycetaceae > F1-80-MAGs062. The sequence continues at coordinate 15,892 of JAGQQE010000004.1, read as the reverse complement.
GGATTTCGTGTCGTGGTCTGCATTCGACTGTGGAGCGATGCTGTCCATGGCGTTATCACCTCCTTCGCTTCATCAAGAAGCCCATACAGATGCCAAGAGCGGCTCCTGCGATCAGTACCGCCATGGGATAGTTTCGCGCGGTCTGCCGGACCTTCAGGCTTGCGGCTTCGAGAAGCTCCTGACTCGGATGCAGCGAGCGCGTTGGCAGGGAGCCATCCAGGCTTTCTCCATCGCTCTGCGGTATCCGGTGCTTGATTCGGTTAATCATTGTTCTCGGTTCCTGTTGAACGGCAGGGGCGACCTGAAGCATGCATGCTCTGCTTCGGGTAACTGCCACCGGACTTTGATGCCATCTGTGAAGCGACGTACTGAATGCCGTGGGCAACCACGGATCGGATCAGCATCGAAGAAATCGAACGAAGAACGGTGCCTGCCGGACCGGTTTCCGGCGTCGCCGATCCCGATGCCTTTGCGGATGCTCTGTGGGTATCCCCGGAATCGGGCCCTGCATCCTTCCGACCGACCGATGGAACTGCAAGGTACCCGGCGAAAGCAGATAAAGACGCGCTGAGAATGGGCGCCCTGGCCACGAGGCATCGCCAGTCGGTGACCTCCTGAGCCTGCCTGACAATGCCGCTCAGGTCACGATTGATTTCACGCCGAATCGCGGACATCTTCTGGCAGATGGCGTCGCCGTCGGAGTCTGTTTCTAACAGCGGCGAGTTTTTCATGACCGTCTATTTCCCAGCGTCAGACCCAGCACCGCGCCGGCGATCAGTCCGGCGCCGAAGCAGACCGCGATGGATTCGCCGGGCCGCCGCTTGATGGTCTCTTTCGCTGAAGTCAGGCCGTCCATTACCGCCGCCTGGGCTGCGTCGTATTGTTCATTCGCTGCTTCGTTGAGGCAGGCTGCATTTGAACGCAGTCTTTCGGCAGCCGAGTGAAGCATCGAGGCTCCATCATCAATCGTGGCTTCGACAAACGCTTCGATGCTTTCCTTTGATTCACCCGTTCGCTTCTGAACGATGCCGACCAGACGGTCAAAACTTCCCTGTACAGCAGCAAGATCGTCGTCTGTCAGCTTGCCCCATTTTTCCTTCATCGCACCCTTGATGATGTTCCAGTGTCCGCGTAATTCCTGTTGGCTGATCATTGTGTTTCTCCATCTGTCTGAGCATAAGAGGTGAATTCACACCTTTGCGGTGTGACTGCCAGACTTCGAATGCAGCAACTGTGCCAAAGTCGTTTCGCCGCAGAAACCACGGCGTTCTGGGGATGAGGAATGGGAACGATCGGGGTGTGAACGACCGCGCTGGTCCTCCATCGTTCGAAAACCTGGTATGCCCGACAGTTCGGCAAAAGCGTTCGGTTACAACGCAAATTCAGAGATTTGTCGTCCCGGTCCTGGAGTTGAAAGATCCACCCCGGGGCTTTGGCACGCCGATTGTATTACGACGACCAAAGCACGATGACTCAGGCATGCCCGTGACCCTGCGGCGGATTCAGCAGTCCCTGAAGAAAGGAACCTGATGCATCAGGCAGGGATCGTGAATGGCGGTCGGAACCTGCTTCATTCACGTTTCGGGTTGCTGTCCGATTGGTCTTCAACGGCTCGTCATGTCAGGCCAGCAACCTGCAACGCAAGTGTGTAGATGGAATAGGTATCCAGAACCTGATCATTTGACTCAAACAGTTGTCGGACCGCTCTTTTATGGACTTTCATTTTCAGGCCGCCGACACCGAGAGCTCCGTAGCAAATAACGCCCGAGTGATCCGTGGCCTTGTCTGTGACGCCGACGTCAGCGATTCCAACTGGAGGGACGGCATTCAGATCAATAGCGACCTGCAGGACAGACAGCCGCTGCAGAGCACCTTCCGGCAGGAAGCACGTCCCGGCTGCTCCGGCTGCTACAAGAAGGTTCTTGTTCTGAGACACCTGTTCGAATTCATCGTGCGAAACTGCGACCGCTGGTGTCAGGCGAGCATTCGGTAAGCGCTGAAGGATTGCGTTGCAGGCTGCCTGAGCTCGATCCATTGTGCGGGAGACGATTGTTACGTGAGCTTTCTCCATGGCGAGGAGTTCTGCAACTCTCAGCCCGACCGGCCCGGTTGCTCCAAGAACAACTGCTGAAGCATCAGCAAGTGGAATGTGCTTCTTCGCCGAAGCGATTGCCGCTGCCGCTGTCGTGTTGCAGCCATTCGAATCCATCATCACCGAGACTCGCATCGGTCCGAAGAAGATCGACTGCACTTTTTTCATCAACCGTTCGGCATCGGCAACCTGACTACCACCGACAAAGATCGCCGTATTCTTCAGGTCTGCAGGTCCCCGGGTGAACATGGTGCCATGGACGAGACCTGTCACGTTCTCGCACGTCACGCTACCGTAGCTGAAGAGCTGTTCGACATCCGAGTCAACAGCGACAACCCGGTCAAAGACGGCTGGATGATGGTCGGTATCGAGCTGAACGAGAATCTTGTTCATGATTGAGCCTATGGATTCCTTTTCGTGATGAGATACGCTTTGATCCGGCAGTTTACCGTTCTGATTCGTTCCTCACACCCATCTGCGTGATTGAACCTGCTGTGCCGGATACTGCCGCAATTCTGGGATTCGCTCTGGCCAGCTTTTGCATTTCGGTTTCGCCAGGCCCAAGTTGGCTGTACGTGATTTCGACGACTGTTTCATTCGGAATCCGCCATGGGCTGGTTGCCGTGGCCGGAAACGGAACGGGCATCCTGTGTCATGCCACTGCAACATCAATGGGGCTCGCACTGCTGGTAAAGCAATCTGCGACGGGATGGATGTTGCTGAAGATGGCGGGAGCTGCCTGGCTGATCTGGCTGGGAATAAAGTTGCTTCGACAAACCCGCCTGCCTGCCGACTCCAAGCCGAAAATGCGATCTGGTTCTCTGTGGCAGACATGGAAGGATGGCTGTCTTGTGAATCTGCTGAACCCAAAGGTGCCGGTGTTGATGCTGGCGCTGATGCCGCAGTTTGTGGATGTTTCGAGTGGTCAGCTGCGAAGCCAGATTTTTCTGCTGGGTTGCGTCCATCTCTTGATTGCCAGTGCCATTCTTGGCACGTTGGTTTTCATTTCTTCCGCCAGCGCTTCGCGCGCAGATCAATCACAATGGTTTCAGACCTGGTTCCAGCGGGGCGCAGGTTTTGTCATGATAGTCCTCGGCATTCTTCTGGCATGTGAACAGGGGCCGTCCTGATTTTTGCCGTCAGCCGAAACACATTACGGGAACTTTGATTGTGCGGGCGTCCGAAAGGAACCACCCCACATTCGATGAGGACAGAAAGGCGAGGCATGCGATCACCACATTTCACGCATCTTCACAGTCGAAGAACCGCCATCGGCTCGATTACGCGGCTGATGACCGCAAGCGGTTTGGCGACGCTCCTGAAAGGAACACACGTGATGGCTTTTGACTCGACCGATCTGGAGAAGCAGGTTTCCAGGGCCCTTGATGTGCTGGCGATGTCCGTGGAAAAGAAACAGGTACGGGCCGCAAGTCTGTTTGTGCAACAGAAGGATCAGCAGTTTCAGGGGCATTTTGGTGCGGCGAAGTCCGAGGATGCTTCTTACCTGCTCGGGTCAATCTCGAAGCCGATTGCATTAACCGCGCTGATGCGATTGTACGATCAGGAGTTATTTCAACTGGACGATCCGGTACAGAAACATCTGCCTGAATTTGTGGGCGGCGATCGAAGCCGGATCACAGTTCGTCATCTGCTGACGCATGTCTCCGGGTTGCCGGATCAGCTGCCCAACAATGCGCAGCTTCGGGCAAGTCATGCAAAGCTCTCCGACTTTGTCGCCGGTGCGATGAAGGTGGATGTTGGATTTGAACCAGGCACAAGGTACGAGTACTCAAGCATGGGCATTCTTCTTGCGGCTGAAATTGCACAGCGGCTGTCCGGTCTTGATATCAGACGCCTTGTGAACGAAACAGTGATTGCACCCCTGGGTATGCAGAATTCGGCGTTGGGTAAGGGCCGGCTTCGCGATGATCAGATGATGCAGTGTCAGACCGAGTTCGGCGCCGTTGAATCTGGCGCGGGGGCGCCAGACGCGAAGAAGTGGGACTGGAACAGTGATTTCTGGCGAAGTCTGGGAGCACCCTGGGGCGGCCTGCACGCATCCGCAAAAGATGTCGGATTGTATCTGGGTTCATTTCTGGCTCCTGACGGCCGCGTTCTGAAGCCTGAGACCGCCCGCATGATGGTCCGCAACCACAATCCTGCGGGTCTGGAGTCGCGAGGGCTGGCATTTGATGTGGCGATGGAATCCCACTGCGAGAGATGTTCCGGGGAGACGTTCGGACACACAGGATCGACCGGAACAATTGCCTGGGCGGATCCTCATCGAGACCTGATCTGCGTCGTGCTGACAACTCTTCCTGCGCGGGCACTGCCCAACGGAGAACATCCAAGACAATTGGCCTCCAATCACATCGCAGCAGCTCTGTAAAGGCAACTGGACGGACTGTCTTTGGCTCAACCGTCTTTGGCTCAACCATTGCGGCGGCAGCAGGGATCGGAAGCGGTTTCTTAACCCGTTGGAAAACAGTGGTCAGTCGTCGTCATCGCTGGCGGCTTCTAACAAATCGATGAACTCGTCAGATAGTCCGGCCTGCCTCCTGGCGTCCCGCTGGAACAATGTTCCGCGTGCTTTTGATGGACGAATGGGCCAGCGAAGACTGGCTCTCCAGGCGTCCCAGTCGGATTGTCCCGGCGGTTTGAGCTGTCGCAACCAGTGCAGGCCGAATTCCACGTGGCGAATTTCATCCTTATGGATGGCCCTCATGATGGCCGCGCTTCGGCGGTCGCCAGCCGCCACGAAATACTGTTCAAATTCAACACTGTGATCCAGGTTAGCGCCTTCGAAGACCAGTGGCAAACCAGCGCAGTACTCCATGATACTGGTGTATTCCTGAGCTTTCTGCCAGATCCACGCGTTCACGGGGTAGTCTCCGAACTGGATCCCCAGTTCCTCACAACGCTGGACGTGCATGCGAGTGTGACGCTGCTCATCAAACATCACGTGAGCCATTCCCATACGGAATTCGGAAGGAGCATCGGGGAAGGCGAGCAGGATCATCGCCATCACCTCCAGCGCCTGGAGTTCGTGATTGGCCATGATGTGGTGGGCGATGGCTCGCTTTGCCGGATCGATCAGGGCCGCTGCCTTGGGCATTGGCGGGGCTGTTCGGCGTTTTCCGAACTGGAGGTTCGGGGGCCGGGTCGGTTTTTCAACGCGGTGAGGTTCGCCGGGACATACATCCGAGAGCGGCTCTGTGATCCGGGTGATTTTTTCGGCCAGTGTTTCCGTCAACAGGACTTGTTCCGCGAATGTGCGCAGTTCCATAAATTCCACTAGCCTGCATTCCGACTGGATGCGGAGGAATCGCGGAATTGTCGGAGGTCCTGAGCCGTCATTGAGCCGCTGTGGATGGCGGTTGCGACGAGCGCGCTATTGGCCCCCGCTTCTTCCAGTTGCATCAGGTGTGTGGTAGTTCGAACTCCACCACCGGCAGTAATCTGAGCGTCAGGCAGTTGCCGCCGCAGTTCACGGCAGGAGTCCAGTGTCGAAAGGCCTCGTCCTGTCCCCACGGCCGACAGATCCAGCAGAATGAACTGGTCGATTCCTGTTTCAGCGACCATCAGGCCAAGCTGAGTGGGCGAAACATCCCGCCAGGATGAGTTCCTTGTGACCAGATGGCCGGCTTTCAGATCAATACTAAAAATGAATCGCTCTGACCCGTATGTGTCGATGATCTGTCGAAGCAGGTCGATGTCTTCGACGGTTTCAGAACCAAGGATGATGTGATCCGGCTGAAGTTCCAGCAGTCGACCAACGTCATCCGTTGTTCGAACCCCAACGTCCACCAGAATGGAAGCTCCCACCTGGCGAAGCTTGATCAGCAGATCGACATTGACCGGGCCTCCTTCCAGCGCGTCGATGTCGGCGATGTAGCATCGTTCGATGCCGAATCGCCGTTTCATCACGGTTAGAATTCGAACGGGGTCACTGCTGTCTGTGATCGCGCTTTGCACCGGGCGGTAGAACTCACGAAGGCCACCGACTGCATGGACGGCCTGACCGTCCTTGATATCAATCACCGGAATGACGTGCATAACATTGAGTCCACAAGTGTTCAAATCAATCGGTAATGGCCGGTTTCAGGCTCTGAGTGAATCAGGAACTATGAACTGGCAGGTTCGTCTGGTCTCGAATGATCGCCCGAATCGGAGGCATTTGCTGTCGGTTCAGGGACTGTCGGTTCGGATGAATTGTCCTGGATGTATGACTTTTCTTTGTAGAAATAGCCAACGGGGATGAAAAGAATCGCGGCGTAAAACGCTGCTTTTGTCCAGAAGTCGAAGTAAGCAGCACCTTCAAGCTTGTCCTGCCCACCAACTGTAATGTCGTAGTCGACGACGGTTTTTGCGTTGTTTCCGCGGGCCTTCTCAACTTCATCGCGGCCCTCTGGTCCCTTGACTTCGATGATGCGTTTCTCCAGCCAGTCATATTCTGCTGGTGTTTCTGTGGATCCCGTGCTGGCTCGACTGACCGCGCCCACAAGGACGACGTCCCATTGTGTCTGGGGTGTTTTATCTGCACCTGCTGTCGCGATGCGGAATTGATTCCTCGTAATTTGCTGATATTTGAGGGCACCGCCGAAGGAGTCCCGGAGTTCGTCGATGATTTTTTGTCCTTCGCTGTCCGATGGCAGGGCGCGGCCTTCATCATCTGCTGCTGAGTTCATGAAGGCTTCCTGAATCCGATCGGCTGCCGTGGTCAGAACAGTGTTGTCTGTGGTGCTGACAGAGGTCATGCGGCCGTAGTCATCAAAACTCAGCTGTATGTCATCTTCGGTCCCGGCTTTCCCGTCGACTCCAAAGACGTTGATGGCTTTGCCGGGTTTGTCGCTGCCTTCAATGGCCGTTTCGGCCACCGACAACTTCCAATTGCCCAGAGTGGTATCGCTGGACACATCCAGTGAAGAAACCTCTGACGCGATCTGGTTCACACCGGGTGTCTGGATCGAATGGTTGACCCAACCTGTAAACAAGTTGCCTGCCGAAACGGAAAAGAGCCAAACGGCCATCACGACCGATTTCATGGTTTTTGGCGCCTGAGTGTAAGAGAACTCCAGGCCGGTGATTGAAATCATGATTTCTGCGCTGGTAAGCACCAGGTAGGCCCAGAGTTGCCATGCAATCGAGGGCGTTTCTCCCTGATCGATTAGACGCTGAGCCATCGTGATCAGGAGAAAGCTGGTGGCTGTCAGAAACAATCCGATCGAGATTTTACGGATCGGTGTCAGTTTGAAGACCTTGTCCACAGCCGGGTAAATCACAAACTGGAACAAGGGAATCAGTGCCATGACGAGGATCGGATTGACGACCTGAATCTGAGATTCGAGCCATTCAACACCGAGGAAGTTTCGATCCATGTTTTCGGCCTGAAGGACCCAGGATGAGCCGGTCTGATCAAACATTCCCCAAAAGACTGCCACGAAGGCATAAATAATGGTCAGCTTCAGCACCGCCATGATGCCTTCTTTGCTGAACGTTTCTTTGAAGAAATTCATGCCGCCGGGGGGGACATGGATGAAGACATGCCGCCCCATCCAGAACAGAAGTGTTGCCAGTGCCATCAGCACTCCGGGCACACCAAAGGCAACGTGGGGGCCGTACCATTTGAGCAGTACGGGCGTCAGGGCTGTCGAAACAGTCGATCCGAAATTGATGGAAAAGTAGAACCACTGGAAGACCTTGGTCATCAAATGGCTGTTTTTCCTTCCAAACTGATCACCGACATGTGCAGAGACACATGGCTTGATGCCCCCGCTGCCGAATGCGATCAGGAACAAGCCCGCCAGTAACCAGCCGGATGGCGTCATTCCTGGTCCGCCCATTAACGCCAGGGCAAGATGACCGATGCAGTAGACGATTGAAAGCCAGAGAATCGTGCGGTACTTGCCAACAAAGATGTCGGACAGAAGTGAGCCGAAGACCGGGAAGAAATAAGTCGCCGCAACAAAGTTGTGGTAGACCTCGTTGGCAGCCGCACCGGTCATTTCGGGCCCGGTTTGATTTTCGGACATCAGGTGAAGATACCTGGTCATGAAGACAACCAGGATGGTCCGCATCCCATAGAAACTAAATCGTTCGGCTGCCTCGTTCCCGATGATGTATTTGACGCCGCGTGGCAGTCCTGTTGTTTCTTCGGGGACGCTGAGGTAGTTGCTGGACATTCAAAAACGCTTTCAATAACGATGACAGCTGCTGATTTCAGCATTGCGAATTAAAAGGGCCAGTCTGCTCCGAGTGCCTGTTTCTGGAGAGCCGTTAACTGCCGGATCCCGTCTGTTGCCAAACCCAGTTGGGCCTGCAGTATTTCATAGTCAAAGGGTTCGCCTTCGGCGGTACCCTGCACTTCAATGAACTTACCACCTCCCGTCATCACAACATTCATGTCGACTTCGGCGGTGCTGTCTTCGATGTAATCCAGGTCCAGTACAGGTTGGCCATTCACCACACCTGTACTGATGGCCGCGACATTGTCTTTTAAGATGGGTCGATCTGAAGGAAGCTGACGCACAGCTTCGCAAAGAGCAATGAAGCCACCGGTGATGCTTGTCGTTCGTGTGCCGCCATCCGCCTGCAATACATCGCAATCGATGACAATACTGTTCGCGCCAAGGGCTTCGAAATCGACGACGGCCCTCAGACTGCGCCCGATCAACCGCTGAATTTCTGTTGTTCGCCCATCGACCGATTTACGGTCCCTCTGTTTCCGCGGTGCGGTGCTGCCTGGCAGCATGTTGTATTCAGCGGTTACCCAGCCCAGGATTGGGTCGTTTTCTGTTCTGGGTCGACGCCACGGGGGCAGGTTGTTTTCGACACTGGCCGTGCACAGCACCATGGTCTGACCGCATTCGATCAACACACTTCCAGCAGAAGACTTTGTGAATCCCCGGCGAATATTGAAGGGACGAAGCTGGTTAGTCTGTCGATTGTCGTGACGTGGCATAGACTCAGGCTCAGTGAAGAAACGAGGCAGGCTTTGTGTTTTGGCTCAATTGCCACCTTGCGGCAAGTGGAACCTGACTATTTTTTGAGCAGCCAGGCAAACAATCCTCGTGCCAGATGCATTCGGTTTTCGGCCTGCCGAAAAACAATGCTGTAGTCCGCATCCATCACTTCATCTGTCACTTCCAGTCCGCGTTTTGCCGGAAGATCGTGCATAAACTTCACGTCCTTCGGAGCGTGACGCATCAGTTCCTGGTTGACCTGAAATGTTGCGAAAGCCTTCTTTCGACGTTCTGCTTCATCTTCCTGCCCCATGCTGGCCCAGACGTCCGTATAGACAACGGTCGCAGAAGAGACCGGAGTGATGGGGTCATGCGTGACTGCCGTCTGATGATTCGGATAGTGGTCGGTCAGCACCTTCATGAATTCCGCGGGGAATTCAAAGCCTCTGGGAGCAGCCAGCGTCATCCTCATGCCGCTCATTGCTGCAGCAATTGCCAGAGACATCGAAACGTTGTTTCCATCACCCACGAAAACCAGGTGCTGGTCACGCAGGGTACCGAAGGTCTCACGAATCGTCAGCAGGTCGGTCAGAGCCTGACAGGGATGTCGATCGTCCGAAAGACCATTGACGACAGGGCAGTTGGAATGGCGAGCAAAATCAACAATCAACTGATGCGAGAATGTCCGCATCGTGATGATATCGCTGAAAGAACTCAGGACTCGAGCGACGTCCGAAAGCGACTCTCGGCCATTCAGTCCGGCTTCGGCCGTTGTCATAAAGATGCCTGTGCCACCCAGATTTGCCATCGCAGCTTCAAAACTGTTCCGCGTTCGCAGTGATGGTTTTTCGAACAACTGAGCCAGGACCCGCCCGGGAAGCAGTTGCGGACGTTCGCCTTTCTGGTAAAGGCTCTTCAGCTCTGTCGCTCGGTCCAGGATTTCAAACAGCTGTCCTGGTGTCAGGTCAAATAGAGAGATGAGGTGTTTCATGGACATCCCGAAAAACAAAAACGACTGAGCGGTCCCTGTCAGGAACGACTCAGCCGGAGACGTATTGAAGGGGCGAAGTGTCTCAACTTTCCCTGCTGAGGTTAAGTCCGGTGTTCAAAAAATTCGTATCCCGCCACCATCCCCCAACACCGGCAAAAATCGCCGAAGCGTCCGTGAGGGCCAGTTTTGGGCATAGTCGGGCGATGGCTGGAGGTTAAATGGCCTGCGAATCCCTCGCTGGTCGCTGTCGACACAGCCCAAAAAACCAGAGCGAAAGGAATAATCGCTACAGATTCCCAAATTGCCAGACCGATACTACCGACAAGACCGTCATGGTGCGCGGAGTCTGTCGATGTGTATCGACGGGTTCAAATGTGCATCCGGACGTGGAAAGCCACTGTCGCAAGAGCCTCGACGGCTTCTGAAGGATGGATCAATGCGGATTCGGCACCTACTTACTTCTGCTGTGCCTGTAATGGTAATGCTGTTGACGAGCCTTTCAGCGCAGGCTCAATACGGTATGCCGAGTCCATCAGTCGGGCCGGCGTACTTCAACGGCTCACCCGGCTCCAGCGGAGTTGCACCGTCGCAGTTTCGGCCGAGTCCCGGAATTTCGCCTTTCGACCATATGTTCGATCAGACTTACAACAGCAACGGAATGTGGTTTCGAAACCAGACAAATGGTTTCGGCCCGTTCAACCACCCGCGAAAGTGGTCCTTCAACGTTGACTACACGCGAACAAAGACCAGAAAGCTGGCCGGATACATTGGGGCTGACAATGTTCAGACCTACCTGCAGCAAAACGACCCGGAGAATGACGGTGTCGTGACTGATGACTCCTTCTATCCGTATTTCGATGCCGCCCCGGCCAGCATCATCCCGCAGCTTACGAACAGCGGTATTCGATTGAGCGGTGGTTTTGACAACATTGACGGCTCCGGTTTCATGTTTCGAGCCGGATGGATGGCGGAGCGAACCGGTACCTTCAACGCCAGGGCTGCAGAACAGGCAAAACGAGTTGCCCTTGCGGACACCCTGCGAATGAACCGAACCGGTTTCAGAGAAGACCGATCGGGATTCAATCTGAACGGCCTTGATGATCTGTTTATTACAGAAACCTACCTGCTGGCTCCGGGCACTGTTTTTGATACGGCTGGTAATCAGATTTTTGCGAGAGCTCCGTCGTTCGGGACAACCTTCGACATCCTTGATCGCACTGTCATGAATCTGTACGGGCTGCCCATCCAGTACGGCTTTAACAACCTCTCACCGCAGCAGGGTTCAACGGTACCGTTTGACCTGCAGTATCTTGTGGAACATCGCCTGCAAACTCTGTACGCCGATGGCGACTGGGCTTTTGCACCGATCCTGGATCGTCGCGGCTTGACTGTTCGACCCATTGTGGGAGCTCGCTACACCTACATTGATGAAGGCTTTGGGTTTCGAGGAGCTTCGACGCTGTTGAGTTACGCTGGAAACGGCGACAACGATACTCCGATAACAGGTAAGGTGTTTCCCGTGAAGAACGGCGTGGACGAAGACGGCGACGGTATTCCGGACAACCCTGACGAAGAAGCAGCGACGACGTTTGTCGCCCCGATCGGTGTCGATGGTCTGGTTGCATACTCCCATCTGAATGCCGATGTAAGAACACATCTTGCTGGTCCTCAGATTGGTATGCAGTACGAAGTGGGCGACCGGAGTGGTGTTCGAATCAGTGGTGCAACACGGCTTGGTGCCTTTGCGAATAACGAAACCATTACCGTGTCCGGTGATAACATCGGAGATTTCATCGGCGTCGAAGTCACACCTGACCCGATCACTGGTGCCAACATCGCGACTGACATGTTCGATACGAATATTGCCAACGGGCCGACCCTGAACGCCTTCCGCGATACTCGCCGAAGCACTCACATCTCTCCGATGTTTGAACAGACATTCAATGCAGACATCCCACTGTTTCGAAATGTGCCTGTGCTGAAAGACATGTGGCAGCTGGATGATGCGAAACTGAATCTGGGATGGACGTTCGTCGCCATTGGTGAAGTTGCAGACCCCCAGGAATCTGTGAACTGGACCTCAAGCCCGATTTTTGGAATCACGCCAACAGCCCGGCCTGAGAGACATACCTTCTACCAGAATACGTTTAACATCGGTATCAACTGGAACTACTAAACAGTCCCTGATGGTGCACCGAATTCACCGACCAGCTGGAGAAAGCGATAATGCTCCAGCTGGTCGCGTTCATTCAGCAGTTCTCTTTCAGCGGAATGAGCTGGCATTTCTGTGAATCTTCCGAACCGGACCCCCCGGACCTTCTGGTGGAATTCCTTCCGGCCCGACTGACTGGGGGGTGGCACTTTCACTCGATCGATTCCGATTATGCTCGTCCGTCGTTTGAATCCATCCGGCACAGAACAATTTGCGACCTTCCTGAGTCTGATCCGAGAGGACGCAAATGTTGATCCTCCCAAAGAACTATTGACCGACCCCGGTCATTCAACTCCGCTGGATGTGGAAGTGGATGCCGAGCCACGGCGGTTTCACTCGAGGTTTGAAGTGGGTGAGCATCTGGCAAGAATCCTGCGAGGGGATTCTGCTACGCTCAGAAACGATGCCGGATTCTGGAACTGGCTTTCACTTTGCTGGTTTGATGAACTTTGTCCGCACGTTCATGATCAGCGCCAGCCTGGTGAACAGGCTCGATGGATTGTTGAGCTGGAGAATCCTCGGAAGGCATGTCGGCACTTTCTCGCAGGCCCCTTTCAAATCTACTGGGCCCATCGCGATAACCCCCGCCGCGCGCTGTCGCTGCTTTGTGGTTCGCTCAGTCAGCCTGGTCCGCTGGTGACAACAATCGCAGCCAAGCCCTCTCTGGTGACCTGCAGGGCGGTTGTCGGAGCCGCGACTCGGCTGTACTACAATCATGCAACCGGAAAAAATCGCACGGGATTGACCGCAAAAACACCCGGCAGCCCGAAACGTTTTGCTGACATCCTCAGCCAGCTTGACCTGACCTGGGATCTGCATTCGCTGAGTGTCGAGGAACTGCTGGACTTGCTGCCACCGGAATTCGACCATTTTCACCGGAAGGACCCACCAGCGTCCTCGGGTCCAAGGCAATTGTCACTCCTGGACTAACCTAACAGCCAGTTGAGAAACGGACTGGCTTGAGCAGGAGACCTGAAAACACGATGGTGTCCAGTCGTCCTGCGTACCGTCCCGGTTTTTCAACGGACAGCGAACGTCACTCCCGGGCACAGTCTGACGAGCCTGACCGGAATGTGGTGGTGTATCACAGACGCCGGATATCACGGCCAGATGAATATCTCAGGTAAATATCACAGGCAAATATTACAGGCCCGAAACGAAAATGGGCACCGGTGTGATACCGGTGCCGCGAGGGGACGCATCAATTAACCAGGGGAAGGGAGAAAGAGACAGGTGGGAAGAGAGGGGGAAAGGATGAAGAGGCACTTCAAGGGAGACAGGAATTGATGAAGTGCCGGTTGTCTCAGAGGAAAGTCGATGCGGTTTTTGAGCAGCGGGGAGCTGCCCGCGTAACAGTGTTCGGACTACTTGTTGTCTGCCAGAGAAAGCTTCGGGTCGCTGGAACGTCGATCCGAAAGGCGGCTCTCGTTGTAGGCACGAGCAACGTTCGTTCGACGCCAGCCAGTGGCTGAAGCCGTGCGAGCAGAGGTTGCTTCCTGCTTACGTTCGAAGCCGACGGTGTTGACTGGCTTCCGCTGCAGTTGAGCCGATGGAAAGAGCGGTAGTTCGTTGTTGGTTTCCGTAGCCGGGTCATCCCCTGGAAATGGACGTTCGAGGGAGGATCCACGAATCGGGTCCTCTGTTCGCTTAAAGCTGCTGTCGCTGGAACGAGGGTCTTCCGGAAATGGAACATTCTCTGTGGTTCGAGTCGAGCTGGATCCTCCACCAATAGTATCCGGCTTCGGTCCAAGGGCGGTTCTGGGTGCTTCCTCGATGATGGTTCCACCGAAGGCTGTCATCGCGCCACCGTAGTAGGGCGAATAAGCTGTGACGGGACCGTATCCACCACCATAGGCGACGGAAGTGCCAATGGGCACGGTGCGATAAGCCGTCTGCGGCCGCATGACGGTCACTTCTTCCTTGCGGTAAGCGAGCTTCTGCACAGGAACCCGTTCGACTTTCTTTTCAGCGACCATCTTCGTTTCGCTGACTGTGACGCGGCGAGTCCCCTGAACGGCAACCTGGCGAGTGACCGGCACGGTGCATGCCATCATGTTCGGAACGTATTCTCGCGATGTGGTGTAGTTAGGCATGAACGCGGTCTGCATTGAGTAGCCGGTTCGATTCAGCCACCCAATCACGCCGGGGCGAGGATCAACCTGGCAGGGCGAACATCGCATGATGGGTTGATATCGTGTGACCCAGCGACCGGCATCACGATTCACCGTGCGATACTCGGTTACGTTCTGGTACGACACTGTCGGCACTTCAACTTCGCGTTGTTGTGTGACAGGTCGCATCACGGTTACTTCGCGCTCTTCGTACGATGTTTCGTAATAAGGACGCTCGACTGTTTGCTTTTCACGAGTGTAGGTCGTGACCGGCACCGTCTGGTAGCAAGTCTGCATTACCGGTTGAATCGGTGTGCACGACGCTGCACCATAAGAAACGGGAGCAGGTGCGTAAGACACCGGAGCTGGTGCGGCAGTTCCACAACTTGAACAACCGCTTCCAGGATAGTACTGACCGACAGCAGTCGAACTGCTGCCAACAACCAGGGCCATGGCCACACTTGTGGCTAACGAGATTCTTCTGGACAGCATGAGCTTCTTCCCTGAAGAAGGTGTCACAAGCGCGCAGTCAGACAGTCCGTGCCTGTTTAGCGCGAGCGGGTGAGAAGACCGGTCCTTTGCTGGTTCAGTGTCGCCGTGCGATGGCGAGAATCTGAGATCCATCAAAGGATGATGAAAGGTAGGTTTGGCTGAACAATTCGTCCGGAGATCACCGGACCAGACGTCCCGCCTGAACAGCAGAAAGGTGTTTGGAAGAGCAACCAAGCGGCTCATTTTGCCGACCGATCACTCGCGTGAGGCGGTGATGTAATCCAAACCGAAGAAATGGGTCAAGACCTGTTAAAGTTTGAAACCGGATTCTTCGACGACCAAATCGAAATGGACTTCCGGACGACAGATTTGCATGGCTCTTTCGGCACATTCTGCCGCTGGCATCAAAACGATGCTGTTCATGCCGGTTCAAATACGGTCCTGGTCGTAATCTGTCGGCAGAAAACCGACTTATTTCTTGCCCATGGCTCGCTGTTGCCGGAAGAACTCCTGCAAAATCGCGCGACAGTCTTCCATCATCACGCCACCCAGAACAGCTGACTGGTGGTTGAGTCGGACATCCGATGTAATCTGAAACAGAGAATGGCAGGCCCCGGCTTTGGGATCACTGGTTCCAAAAACAACATACGGAATTCGGGACTGCACAATGGCCCCCGCGCACATGGGGCAGGGTTCAAGCGTGACATAAAGCGTGCAGTCCAGTAATCGCCATGACCCCAGTACTTCTGCAGCCTGAGTGATCGCAATCATCTCCGCATGCGCCGTGGGATCGTTCAGCATTTCGCGCTGGTTGTAAGCTTCCGCAATCACTCGTTCCTGATGAACAATCACTGCACCAACCGGAACTTCATCCTGATCAAACGCCATGACCGCCTGGTCCAGTGCTTTCTTCATCCAGTACTCATGTGGCGCTAATGGGTTGATCGGAAGAAGGCCTGTCACTGATACGACTCTCCAGAAAAGAATGGTCCTGAAATACAGATCGGGACAGCCCGGAAGCGTACTGACTTT
>JAGQQE010000049.1 GCA_020426345.1 Planctomycetaceae bacterium | reverse complement strand
TGCGGGGCCAGCGATTGAGGCAATGAAATCCCTCTTTTGTGGCGGTTTTATTATTGCCGATTGAGAACGCACCAGTGGATGCTCGACCGGACGTTCATCCATAAGACGCTGAGTTCCGGCCTGCCAGGCTGGATCGTCCTCATTGCTGGTAGTTCAGCATGGGATTCATTAGTCTGCTCGCTCTGGCGTCGTTCTGTGCGGCGACTGTCGATTGGTGGTTGGCGTTCCGCTCCGGAATCGCCCGTGCCCCAAGGGGTTGATGAAGATCGGAGCGTCTTGAGGCGTTATGCAGGTTCGAAGCGGAATTGCGGTTTCACCAGGAGTTGTGACGGGTCCGGCACTTGTGCTGGGTTCCGAGAACTTTCGTATCCCCCGAAAGTACGTCACTCAGGACGCAGTTGACACGGAATTGCATCGTTTTCATACCGCACTGGATATTGTATGCGGACAGATCAAGGGCAACGAGCAGCTGGTTTCCAGCCAGTTGGGCGCCCAGTATGGGGCAATTTTCACCGCACATCTTCAGATGGCGCGCGATCCAAAACTGATCGCTGAAATCGAGAAGCTGATTCGGGAACAGTCACATTCACCTGAATACGCGGTCAGCCGGATTCTGCGGAAATTTGCATCCCAGCTTGAAGCGTTGGGTGACCGTTACTTGTCCGAACGGGCAATGGATATTTTCGATCTGGAGAAGCGATTGCTTCGCCAGTTGCTTGGTGAAAGTCGCGAAGAACTTTCGAGTCTGACTGAGCCTGTTGTGATTCTCGCTCACGATTTGACGCCTGGCGAGACGGCAACTCTGGATACAAAGTACGTTTTGGGATTCGCTACGGAAGTCGGCGGTCATACAAGTCACACCGCAATTCTCGCGGGCGCCCTGGAAATTCCTGCCGTCGTTGGGTTAGGCCGCTGTCTTGCGGGAGTATCTGGTGGTGAAACGGTCATTCTGGATGGTGATCACGGACAGGTGATCATCGAGCCGGATGACGCAACAGTCACCCGATTTCATGCATCGCGAGCCAGAAACCTCAGGGTCACTGAGCGGCTGGAACAGCTGGAGAATCTGCCTGCTGAAACGTCTGACGGGGAACAGGTGACTTTGCTCGGAAACATCGAGTTTCCGGAAGAAGTGCAGCAATGCATAAAACGCGGGGCTGATGGCATTGGTTTGTATCGGACCGAATTCCTCTACCTGAGTGGTAATAAGGAGCCAACGGAAGAGGATCACTATTCGGCCTACTGCCGTGTGCTGGAAGCATGTGGAGATTTGCCTGTCGTTGTGAGAACGCTGGATATCGGTGCGGACAAAGTACCGGGCCCTCTTCAGAAGCAGTTTTCTGAAAGCCTGAATCCAATGCTCGGGTTACGCAGCATTCGGCTGAGCCTTCGGAATACCCCGCTCTTTAAGACACAGTTGAGGGCCATTCTTCGCGCTTCGGTTCATGGAAATGTGCGAGTCATGTTTCCACTGGTCTCGACGTTACTCGAGTTTCGGCAGGCTCGGATGATTTTGATGGATGTCATGGAAGATCTGGAGGACGAAGGTATTCCATTCAAACGGGATATCCCGATTGGCATGATGATGGAAGTGCCGTCGGCAGTGTTACTGGCGGAAGAGTTTGCGCGAGAGGTTGATTTCTTCTCAATTGGTACAAACGATTTGATCCAATACACTCTTGCGTGTGATCGTTCCGATCCGTCTGTTGCCAGTCTTTATCGTTCCGGGGACCCATCTCTGCTCCGTTTGATACAGATGGTTGTGAAGGCAGCCGAAAAACACTCCAGACCCGTGTCTGTTTGTGGACAAATGAGCTCCGATCCAAGATTCATTCCATTGCTTCTCGGTTTAGGGCTGCGGACTCTGAGCGTCACACCACATGCAATTCCTCGTTTGAAAGAAGTGATTCGAAACCTTTCGATCACGGAAGCAGAGCGAATTGCGACTCATGCGTGCGAGCTCGATCTGGCTCGCGATGTCGAACATTTTCTGCTTGGCGAACTGTCTCGGATTTGCCCCGATCTGGTCGTTTAGCAGCTACGAATACAAAGATTGTTGCGAGGTTTGCTCGCAGGGATTCACCGAAAACACCCGCCGATCTCACCATCGGCAAGAGTAGATTGTTGAGAAGTTCACTATGAAAAAAGAAATGCTGATCAATGTTTTGCAGCCCGAAGAAAGTCGGATTGCAATCGTTGAAGATGGCGTGCTCGAAGAACTGTACGTCGAACGCAGCAGTGCCGAAAACTACGTCGGAAACATCTACAAAGGCCGCGTGGTTAATATTGAGCCCAGTATTCAGGCCGCATTCGTCGACTTTGGAGTCGGGCGAAATGGTTTCCTGCATGTCAGCGATGTGGAGTTTCAGTACTACAAACATCTGCTGAAGGACGGCGAGAATGCAGAGGAAGACGAAGAGGAAGATGACAATCGAGGGCGTTCCCGCCGTCCACCTCGTCATTTGAACGAACGGAATGTGCGTAATAAGCCACCGATTCAGAAGATTTTTCAGCGAGGCAGCGAAGTTCTCGTTCAGGTGATCAAAGAGGGAATCGGAAATAAGGGGCCAACCCTCTCGACGTACATCTCAATTCCCGGTCGCTACCTGGTGCTGATGCCAGGGCTGCAGCGAGTCGGTGTCAGTCGGAAAATTGGTGACGAAAAAACCAGACGCCAGTTGCGACAAACAATGAAAAACATCCAGCCTCCCAACGGGTTGGGTTTCATTATTCGGACAGCGGGCATCGATCGCGAAGAAGCGGATTTGCGCCGCGACCTGAACTACCTGTTGCGACTGTGGGGCACGATTGTTCGCCGACTGAAAGACACCCCTGCGCCGGCAGGGATCTACGAAGAAAGCGACATGATCATTCGTACGATTCGCGATATCTACAACGGCGAAATTGACAGCGTCGTGATCGACGAAGATGCCGCCTGCGAACGTGCCCGTGAATTCATGAAGATTGTCATGCCCGGCCAGGTGAATCGGATTGAACGCTACGAAGGTACTGAGCCGCTCTTCAACAAGTATGATATTGAAGACGAAATTGCTCGGATTCAGGACCGTCATGTACCTTTGCAGGGCGGCGGATCACTGGTGATCGACCAGACGGAAGCACTGGTGGCGATCGACGTCAACAGCGGAAGTTTCCGCGCGGACAATGATCCGGAGGAAAGCGCATACCAGATGAATTTGCGTGCAGCCGAAGCGATTGCACGGCAGATTCGCCTCCGGGATCTGGGTGGCGTTATCGTCAACGACTTTATCGACATGCGGCAGGAAAGACATCGTCGCGGTGTCGAACGAGCCATGCGTGACGCGGTGAAGCGGGATCGCGCCCGAACGCGTGTCTTAAGAATCAGTCCCTTTGGTCTGATTGAAATGACTCGCCAGCGTATCCGCCCGTCGCTGCGAAGAAGCGTCTACGAGAACTGCCCGGCCTGCAACGGTGTTGGTCAGGTCAAGACGGCAGAAAGTCTGTCAATCGAAGTGATGCGACTGGTGATGGCGGGTTCCGCTCATGAAGATGTGAGCAAGATTGTGATTGAAGTTCACGATCGAGTCGGGCACTACCTGAACAACAAGAAACGCAAGGACATTACGAGAATTGAAGACGAGAACGATCTGCTGATTCAGATTGTTGCAAGGTCGGATGTATCGTTTGAGCATTTTACGTTTCGGTGTGAAGACGACCACGGCAAGGAAGTTCAGGCAGTCTGACAGCAGGTTGTGTTCTCCCCAGTGCCGGAAATCTGAGTACCAAGTGTGAAACAACCTGCATTTACCGCTCGAACATTCCGAATGTGATCGCTACAATCCGCGATTCGCAACCGGAACCAAAGTTCCTTACTGTATTTCTGTTCAGTTTTTTCGATGTGCTTGTTCGGTCTCTTGGCCGACGTACTGAGGTAGTGTCTCGATGTTTGCTGTGATTGAAAACGGAAGCCGTCAGCATCGCGTTCAGGAAGGCGATTTCCTTTCGATGGATTATCAGGCAGATCTCCAGGCAGGAGCATCGGTGACCTTTGACAAGGTGTTTCTGGCGAATGCCGGAGCCTCAAGTGTCATTGGTCGTCCGACCATCGAAGGCGCGACAGTTGTCGGTGAGGTTGTAATCGCCGAGGAGAAGGGGCCGAAGCTGGAAATTCAGAAGCTTCGCCGCCGAAAGAATTCACGTCGCCATACCGGGCATCGACAGAAATATACCCGCGTGCAGATTAAATCGATCAGCGTCCCGGGACTTCAGGTGGCAGAACAGCCTGCGGCTGAATAGCCCGCATTGATTATGCTGCCTGCGTAGGGAATATCACGAAACGAGGTCAGTCTGCCACGGCAGACTCGCCTCGTTTTTCATGCGCGCAGGGAATTGTTTCGGCAGGATTTGCGGGTCCCTGATGGTCGACACTAAGGGTAAACCGGCGACACAACTCCATTGCGCCTCCGTTAGTCCCATCGAATTGAATCCTTTGCCATGACCGATGACAAGCCCCGAGTAATCGCCGTAATGCCAGCATACAATGCGGCAAGCACGCTTGAGCGGACTCTGAAGGATATTCCAGAGGGTGCGGTTGACGAAGTGATCCTGGTGGATGATTGCAGTCGGGACAATACCGTGGAGGTTGCGGAATCGCTGGGGATCACGGTCATTCGCCATGAAAAAAACACGGGCTACGGTGGGAATCAGAAGACGTGTTATACGCACGCAATGCAAAAGGGGGCCGATATCGTTGTGATGATCCATCCGGATTATCAATACGACAGTCGAGTGATTTCTGTGGCGGCGGAACTTATCCGTCTGGGGAACTGCGATGTCATTCTGGGCTCTCGGATTCGGACCCGAGCCGAGGCGCTTGAAGGCGGGATGCCGGGGTGGAAGTACATTGCCAACCGATGCTTAACAATTACGGAAAACGTGGCTCTGGGGCAGAATCTGGGAGACTTCCATAGTGGTTTCCGGGCGTACCGTCGCGAGGTTCTGGAGACGGTGCCGTGGCAGGAGAACTCCGACGACTTCGTCTTTGACACTCAGTTTCTCGCCCAGGCAGTCGCTTTTGGATTTCGACTCGGGGATATCCCCGTCCCGGTTCGTTACTTCGCCGAGGCCTCCAGTATCAATTTCCGACGCAGTACACGCTACGGTCTGTTGACTCTCTGGGTGATGGCGCTGTTCTGGCTCAACAAGCTGGGACTTTATCGTTCCCGCATCTTCAGAAAGCGATGATCTCAGGGTCTGACTGTACAAAGACATATCTCCGCTTGACAATGCTCCCTGCAAGCGTTAGAGTTCAAGAGGAATTTTCACTATCGGGAACATGATTCTCTGAGTTTGTTAGTGAGAGTTCGCAGGGCAGAGCGTCAATCCGAAGCTGGGGATCTCAGCTTTGGCATCTGTTTGAGTGAGGTTCTCGTCTTTTTTTCGTCCTGGAGGTGATCATGGTCAATCGTTTGTTTCGCCCGTTCCGTCGTCGGGCATTTACTTTGATTGAGCTGCTGGTGGTGATTGCAATCATTGCAATTCTCATCGCTTTACTGCTGCCCGCGGTACAGCAGGCTCGAGAAGCGGCTCGACGAACACAGTGCCGCAACAACATGAAGCAGCTCGGACTTGCGCTTCATAATTACCACGATGTACACAACACATTTCCGCCCACTCAGATTTTCACCTACTTCACCGCAGCACCTGGTGGCGCGGGAGTTCCAAGGAACCATACCTGGATTTCATTGATCCTTCCGTATCTGGAACAGGCAAATCTCTACAGCTCGATCAATTTTTCTGAGCCAATGTTTAATCCGAGCACTGGTCAGTTTCAGCAATTGGCAAACGGACAGACCATTGTGTCTCAGCAGTTGCCTACTTTGCAGTGTCCATCGGATCCCGGATTCAGCGGCAACACGGGGATCTCTCACGGCCTTTCGCATACGAACTATGCAGGCACGATGGGTTGGGACTGGTGGTACCGCCAGAACCATCCGATTTCAGGTGCGTTCCAGAATCTTGGGAACACCCGTATCCGGGACATCGTGAAAGGAACATCATCAACAATTCTTGTTGGCGAATGTTCGACACAGGGATTCGAGCCACCGGCTGGCATTCCTGGTCACTTGCGAAGTGGCGGCGGTCGCTTGCGTGGCGGTGGTGGCGGCAATGCCGTTTTCCGCGCTGCTTTGATTGCTCCCGGTACAAATTCGGACGTGATGACGAGCTATAACCTGACTCGGGCAGATGGCGCACAGGGAGCAGGGTTTTGGTGGAAGGGTGCACCTTACGCGTGTCAGCCAACGTATCTGTCGTGTTTCGGTATGAACAACAACTGGCCTGGTCCAAGCAGCGTCCACATTGGAGGGGCTCAGTACCTGTTCGCTGATGGATCGGTTCACTTCATTTCCGAAAACATTCAACACAGTGGTGCATGGGATACGAACAGCTTGTGGCAGTCACTGAATAGTGTCACACTCCAGGCTGGCATGGTTATTCCGAGCGAATTCTAAATTGATTTGTTGGATTTCCTGGGGGGTAACGCTGCGTGCGTTGCTCCCCTTGTTTTTTGAATCTTCACTTTTTTTGAGGGAGCTCCGATGTTTGGTCGTCTGATCTGTGTCGCTGCGATAACAGTTTGTCTCGGTGGCTGCGGCGGGCAGGGATCCGGTCAACTGCCAGTTGTTCGAGTCAAAGGGACGGTGCTGCTCGATGATAAGCCACATGGGCCGGGCACTTTGACCTTGACTCCCAAGAGCAGTGGGACGGGCGATACGCGCCCCGTGATCGGTGGAACCATCAAAGACGATGGCAGCTTTGTGCTTACGACATATAACACTGGCGATGGTGCCCCTGTTGGGGAATACAGCGCCGTCCTGGGAGATGGCAAGGCAGCCAATGCAGGCTCAACCGACCCTGCTGAAATGATGGCGGCTGTAACAGGCTCTGCTGCTCAAACGGATGAAATTAAGGTGACGGTCCCGGAGGGAGGCACGGAAACACTGGAAATGCGATTCACTACTGTGAAGAAAGCTCAGAAGAACGTTCCTGCTAATACACCACTGGGTACCACGCCGAACTGACGAAGGTGATCTCCTTGTCGCAAGCCATCAGATCTGTCGGGTTTCTTGCTTGCCTTTTCTGCACGCTGGTTACGGGGTGCCGGGATCGCTCAGAAGACGTTGGGGGAATGACTGTCGATGAAGCTGAAACAGTGATTCCCTGGCTGGAGGATGTGACGGAAAAGTCAGGAATCTGTTTCCGTCACAACCCGGGGGATCTGTCGGCTTGCGAGATGACATCGATCATGGGTTCCGGTGTCGCGGTGGTCGATTTTGACCTCGACGGCATGAATGATCTCTACTTCGTGAATGGGGCGGTTCAGCCGAATGAGTATCGCGAGGATCAACTTCTTCGCCAGTTTCCTCCCGGCGTTTTTACGGAAACAAGTCCACCGGAACTGGCGAAGTCTCCGGGATTCGGCATGGGAGCCTGGTGGGGAGACTACGATGCAGACGGTTTCCCTGACCTGTACCTCACCAATGCCGGTGTCAATCAATTACTGCACAATTGCGGCGACGGTACCCTGAAATTGGTTGCAGGCGAACTGCAGCGTGATCCGGCTGTTTGGAGTACAGCTGCTACGTGGGCAGATTCGAACTCTGATGGACTGCTTGACCTGGTGGTCGTCAATTATGTCGACTATGTCCCGGGGCAATACTGCGAAGGTGCCGATGGAAAGCGCGATTTCTGCGGCCCTTCTACCTACGAGGGTACAGTTGACCGACTTTGGATCAACCTCGGTTTTGATTCTGAGAACGGGCTTTTTCGCGATGAGACGGTTCAGTCCCAGTTGGGGGACGTGGTGGGTAAAGGATTGGGGGTCGTGGCGGATGACTTCAATCAGGATGGATTGATTGACTTTTATATCGCTAACGATATGGAACCCAATCGCCTGTGGCTTCAGCAGGAGAACGGCGAGTTCCACGACGAAGCTGTATTGCGAGGTGTGGCACGAAATGGCTTTGGGCACTCAGAAGCCAGCATGGGTGTCCTGACTTCCGATTGGAACGAAGATGGGCACCCGGACCTGCTGTTGGCGCATCTCACGGGAGAGACAAACACACTTTTCCTTTCAGATTCGGGGGGGTTTTGGAGCGACCAGAGTTCATCTTCGCGGCTGGGCCCATCGAGCTTGCCGGATACAAGTTTTGGTCTTTGTCAGGGTGATCTGGACTGCGATGGTATTCCGGAATTACTTGTCGCAAACGGTGGTGTCAGAAGAGTTTCCTCGGAGAATTACGGGGACGAGCCTCTGGCAGCTTATATTCAGGCGAACAGAATGTATTCAAGGGATAAGACCAGCCTTGCATTCGTTGATTCCAGCAGATTGGGCGGAGAATTCAGCACACAAATGGAAGCCAGTCGAGGTCTGGTGGCTGCGGATTTGAATCGGGATGGTCATCTGGAAGTGATCGTTTCGAATTGTGCCGGAGACGCTCATGTCTTTGAAAGTACGGCGGGCGCCGGCAATAACTGGGTCGCATTCCGGCTTTTTGATTCGTCGTCGAAGGGGAACCGGGAAGCTATTGGTGCGGTGCTGCGAATGAGATCCAGTCGAGGGGAACGTATTCATCGGATCAATCCATATCAGGGATACTTGTCGCAACAGGATATCTGGTGTCATCTGGGCGTTGCGGGGGATGTCGAGTTTCAGTCCATCGAAGTGACATGGGCCGATGGAGTCAGAGAGAGTTTTCCGGGTGGTGCCACAAACACGTGTTGGGCGCTGGTTCGAGGGGGACGACTGGTAAGAGTTCCGGTTGGTGCCTGTGACCAGTCTGAGGATTTCAAATGAAACGCTGGCTTATGATGTCAGGCGTTTTCGTTGTCCTGCTTTTCGCAGTCTGGCTGGCAGGCAAGCGAAGCGACGTTGCAACTGCGTCTATTCCGGCTGTGGACATCAGCCACCTTCATCCGTTGGTCGCAAAAGCGGTTGATGAATCGCGTGCGGAGGTTCAGGCCAATCCGTCTTCGGGCGAATCATGGGGGCGATATGGGATGGTGCTCCTGGCTCATGAATTCAGGACGGCAGCTCGAGAGTGTTTTGGTCAGGCTGCAAAACTAGAGCCGGACAATCTTCGATGGCCTTACTTCACTGGATTTTCATTCGAGGACTCAGATTACAAAGCAGCCTTCGACTCTTACCGTCGGGCCATTGAAATCGACACAACGTATGTGCCGCTGCTGCTGCGCTGCAGCTATGTCTGCATGCAGTTGGGGGAACTGCCGAACGCGGAACGGTTCCTTTTACTGGCCAAACAGTTAGAACCGGGTAATCCTTTCGTGCTGGTCGCGCAGGGGCATTACCTCCAGATGCTTGGGAAGCCGGAAGAAGCCGAACGGAGCTTTGAATCGGCATTGGAAATCAAAGGATGGATAGCCACCCCTGCATTACTTGAATTGACTAAACTGGCCGTACGTCGGGGAGATTTTTCACAGGCACTGAATTATCAGCGGAGACTGAAAGAGTACCCGGAAACAGCAAGAGTTGAGTCCCCGGACCCGGTTCTCGCAGGAATTCGAGAGTTTGAGGGGTTGTCCAAGGACCTTGCTGAACGAGCAGACACTGCATTGGCCCGAGGTGATGTTGCCTCCGCAATTCGTGACTACGAGAAATTCCTGATGGAACGGCCGGATATGCCTACCGCAAGAACAAATCTGGCCAGAGCCTATTTTGTAGCCGGGAGGCTCGATGACGCGATGCGAGAATATCAAATCGTTCTTGAACGCTTTGGCGACGTTGTGGCTGCCATGTTTGGGGTAGCTGCCGTCTATGAGCAGACCGGCGAGATTGAATCCGGCATCGAACAGTACAGGAAGATTCTCAGCGTCAAGCCTGATGAGGAGCGGGCGTGGTTTGAGTTGGGACTGCTGCAACAGAAGCAGGGCCGGAACGAAGATGCGATGCAGTCTTTTCGGATGGCTGTCAGCTCGAACCCTGGTTTTCCTCAGGCTCAATTGTCTTTGGGCATATTGTTGACTGAGCTTGGGGACTATCAAAAGGCAGAAGAGTGCTTTCAGCGGGCGGCGAAACTTGTTCCCGGTGACCCGATTCCGTTGCAGTACCTGCAGCAGGTGAGAAAACTGAGCGAGGATGATTCCACCAACTAGGTTGAGATGGTCTTTAAAGAGTTCATGATTACCGGCAGTTGCAGGAAATTGTAGACGTCATTTCGCTGGACGTCGTTTCCGGCAACGCGATTTGAAGATTGACTTGATGAGTGCAAATTCCCGGACCCTTTCAAGCTGGATTAGTCTGGTCAGTTTATTTGCCCTGCTGGCTTGCGTTGCCATTTGGGAAGTAAAGCGGCAAAGCAGTTTGGAACGGACTGCTCCGACTCCAGCCGCGAAGGGGCTGGTTGATTGTCCGGAGCATCTCCCGCAGCCCGATATTCGCCCTGTTGGCATTGGTCTAAAGGATGTCACCACACAATTGGGCGTTCATTTTCATCACGTAATTGGGCCGCTCGGCACTTATTTCATGCCAGAGTCGATTGGTTGCGGCGGTGCGCTGGCAGACTTTAATGGAGATGGAAGTCTGGATTTGTTTTTAGTGAATGCCGGACAGTCGCCCAAAGCTGTTTCTCCGCTGGATTCGATTCCCGGAAACCAAATCTGGTTGCAAACGAACGACGGAATGTTTGTGGAATCGACTGTGCAGTCAGCTCTTGGAGACAAAGGATATGGTTCAGGATGTGCAGTGGGGGATGTAAACAACGATAATGCACTGGATGTTTTCGTATCGAACTATGGCTGCGACCAGCTCTACCTGAATGATGGAACAGGACGATTCGAAAATGTTACTGAGTCGGTCGGTATTGCTGAAAGTGCCTGGGGGACCTGTGCCGCGTTCTTTGACTATGATCGCGATGGCTGGCTGGACCTGATTGTAATTAATTACACGCACGACCCTGAATACGATCATAGTATTGCATGTGGGTTCAGGGCGGGGCTGGTTAGCTATTGTGGTCCGCATAAGTTTCAGCCAACGGTTGATTGTCTTTATCATAACGATGGGTATGTCGAACAAAGCGATGGTTCAATGACACTTCGGTTTACAGACGTGACTGAAGCTGCGGGGCTGAGCGAGTGTCGCTCATATGGATTCGGAGTCTTGGTTGCGGACTACACCCGGGATGGCTGGCCGGATATTTTTGTCGCAAATGATGGTGCGGCAAACCTGTTGTGGGTCAATCAAAAGGACGGGACATTCATCGAAGAAGGCGTAGAGCGGGGTGTTGCCTACAATGAACGTGGGAACGCTGAAGCCGGAATGGGCACGGCTCTGGGAGACGTGAACGGCGATGGGACACTTGATCTTGTCGTCTCACATTTGTCGACTGAATCAACGACTCTTTACCTGGGCGGTGCAGACGGAAGTTTTGTCGATTCCACCAAATCGCATTCTCTGGATGGCCCCACGATGCAGCACACTGGTTGGGGCGTCGCGTTAGTTGATCTCAATCACGACGGATTTCTGGACTGCCCCATGGTGAATGGACTTGTTGTTCCATGTCATTCCGGTTTTCCGTTTCATGGTGAAGATGAGTTTCAGGTACGACATGATCAAATCGACGACCCTCAGGCCTATTGGCTGGACTACGCTGACCGTAATGTTCTGATGATGGGGCATTCTTTGAAGCAAATGGAGAGTCGCCCGGAATTGGGCGGCGACTTTTGTGCAGCAATCGGTTCCGGGAGATCCCTTATTCACGGAGACATAGATTCTGATGGCGATGTTGATCTGGTTGTGACCAATTGTGGTGGTCCGGCGAAGATTTATCGTAATGAGCTTGTCAGAGAGGGGCACTGGTTGATCATCAGCGCGTGGGACCCGGTGTTGAGGCGGGATGCTTATGGCGCTGAGATTACTCTCGAGGGGTCAGCCAAAACTCTGGTTGGATTGCTGAATCCGGCCGGTAGCTATCTGGCGAGCAATGAGCCTGTTGTGCACTTCGGGCTGGGTGAAATGGTGCAGTATGATCGAATTCGCGTTCGATGGCCGGATGGGCCGGTGGAGACGTCGTTGGAGGAGTTTGATGGCGGCGTCGCCGATCGCCGTTTGCGATTGATTCGCGGGGAAGGTCGATTGCTTCCCTGAGATGTGTTGCATGCCTTGCCAGTGTGTCTGTCGTTGACTTCGTTGCAAAGAGTTTCTGATGCCGACGGAATGGGTAAGTGAGTTTCAGCCAGCGGACCTGATCTGGGTTTGCCTGAACATTGTTGTGATCAGTGCGTTGTACGTACCCGGTATGCTTGCCGCAAGCACGGCTGATCCTCCTGGGAGAAACTTCGTGTTCCGGACGGCCTTAGCCGTTGGTGTTCTGTGTGTCGGCTGGTGTCTCTTCGGCTACACCCTTGCGTTCTCTCCATCGGCCGGGACGGTTCCGAATACATCAACGACTTCTGAATCGGCGATGAAGGACATGCAGGCAATGATGGAATTCGAGCATGCGCGGCCTGATCTGACCCGCGATATGGGTAAAGGAGGACTCATCGGTAATGGCGACGCGGTTGGTATGCTGGGCACTGGTCCTTCCGGAGATAATGAAGTTGTCAACTATCCCGTTCGTCTGCCATATCCGCATTTGCCACAGTCATCTGTCGCGATTTGTCATATGTCCATCATGATCGCTTTTGCATCCCTGTGGCTATCCAATGCAGCAAGCCGTTTTGGCACATCCCATCTCGTCATTTGCTCGCTGTTATGGCAGTTGATTGTCTATTGTCCGGTTGCTCACTGGATCTGGGGAAACGGGTGGTTTTCCCACTCGGGTGGCTGGGATGGTGGCGGAGCACTGATTCTTCTTGGAGCATCGTTGTCTTGCGTCGCTGCATGTTCGTTGACGGGACGGCGTTTTGACGCAGAAGAGAGCTTTGGCTGTACCCGGCGGATCGTGGGAATGACTTGTTGTGTGCTGGGGGCCTTATTTGTCAATGCCGCGTATTCGTTGTCTATCTCACCGCTGATCACCATTATCTGGATGAACACTTTGGTGTCAGTGGCATCCGGTGCGCTTGTTTCTGTGTTCATGAAACAACGGCTCACTGGCACATCCGATTTGGAATCGATGATCCTTGGCATGGTGAGCGGAATGGCAGCAATTGCGTCAGGAGCGGGAGTACTCAGCGTTCAGGCCGCATTTATTGTCGGTGGAGTTGCCGGAGGATTGGTTCCATTGACAAGCATCCTTTTGCACAGAAACGCTTCTCAAATGGTTGTATTGTTCGGAGTGGCAGCTGCGGTGGGCATGTTGCTGACTGGTGTCTTTGCTTCTTCGATTAATGGTCCGGTACAGCCTGGCGGACGCCTGGTGACAGGGTGGATTGAAAGTGGCAATTTCGAGCTGCTGCTGATGCAGGCGAAAGGGATTGGTGCGACCGTCTTACTTTCGTTGGTTGCTGCTTTTCTGATATCAGGCCTTGTTCTGCTGACTGGAGGAATGAAGGCAGTACCTGAATGTCAGCCTGAATAGCTATCTGTCCGTTGAAACACCGGACAGGCACACCGGACAGGCACGCAGGACAACTGGAAACCGTCGTGTTTTGAGGTCTCCTGCTTAAGCCAGTCCCGTTTTTAACAGGCTGCTATTCCGGTATTTCGAAGAGTCTCCCACTTGCTTCCAATGCAACCAGCCTTGTGGATCTACCCCCGCTTTTCAGCAGGTAGCTGGAGTGAAGGCCCGAGGGCCAGCGGATTTGTATTGTCGCTTCATCTGCGGAATCAAACAGGATTCTGCGACTGTTTGCTGCCAGATATCCGCCGTCCGAATTCACAAAGAATGTTGTCAGATGCCCTTGTTCCGTGATATCAATCCGGGTACCAACCGCATTTCGATTAGAGGAAGTACCGATCAGATCCAGTGAACAGCGGTGCGTTTGGGTTGCACTGGAATTGTTCTTCAGAATGGCTGCCTCCTGATCCTGATGAACGATGACAACATCCGGCATCAGGTCCATGTTGTAGTCAAGTATCGCGACGGCCCTGCCAAGCGTTGGTTTCATGAAATAGGGGCCTGCTTTGGCGGACGTTTCGGTGAATTGCCCCGGCTTTTCTTGAGAATACAGCTGAGCTGTCATCTTCCATGGCTGAAGTCCCGTGTTGTCTTCGTAAATGTGGCCATTGGCGACGATGATGTCGAGCAGACCGTCTGCATTGAAGTCCGAACACTGTGCCCCGAACCCAAGTTTGTCCAGACTTGGTGTCATGAGGTTGGTACGCTGGCCTGATTCAATAAATGAGAGCTCACCTGAATTCTCATAATACGAATTCGGTTCCTGAAAGAAGTTTGTGACATAGAGATCGATTCTCGCATCACGATTCATGTCACCAACAGCTATGCCCATGCCAGCCTGAGATCGGCCCGATGCGTCAAGAGCCGTCCCGGATATCAGCCCCACTTCATCAAATACCGGACAGCGACCGCCGTCGTCAGAAATGTTGTGAAACAGGAAGTTTGGGACTCCATCGTTAGCAACATAGATATCCATTCTTCCGTCGTTGTCGAAGTCAGCAGCGACCACTCCAAGTCCCCTTGATGCGGGTCTTATGATACCTGATGGTTCGGAGTCATCCGTGAATGAATCATCTGCGTTGTTCGTCCAGATTCTGTCTGGTTGCCCTTCAAATACTGCCGGGTCGCATACGACGAAGCTCAACTGCCCGTTACGACAGGTTCGCATTTCCTCCAGATAGTTAGTCGAGTAGATATCGCAGAATCCATCAGAATTAAAGTCTGCGGTCGCGATCGATGTGGTCATTTCGTTTGGCAGAGAGAATTCAGATTGCAAAGGCGTGAATGTGCCATCGCCGTTGTTCTTCAGAATATCATTCGCTCCAAGGTTGCTGACAATGACATCATCAAATCCATCGTTATCGAAGTCTACGACCGCTCCGCCAAGGCTATAATTCGAAATTCCCATGCCGGACGCCTGCGTTGCTTCTTTGAAAACTCCTGATACGTGGTTTCTGAAATACGGATTCTCGTCAGCAGTCGATGCTATGGAGCCATTTTCATTGAGAGGACTTCCTTGCAGGAAATAAAGATCGGGCCGACAATCTTTGTCCGCGTCGACGACAAGTACTCCCCCACCCATGCTTTCGATGAGGTAATGCTGGCCGGAGGCACCATTGTTGAACTGAAAATGAACATTGATGGAAGCATGGACGTCGTCGAAAACAATTTCGCTTCCGGTTGAATCTGGTTGCACCGGGAGATGCTCGCCGGGTTGTTCGGCAGGACTGCTGCCGGATTGGGCCAGTCTCTCGGGCAGGGTATCAAGGACGTCAAGGCACAATGACGTTGATGTGAATTCGGTTCCCTGCAGTTGATTCCGAAGGTTGCTGAGTGCTGCGTGATTCGGGGTGTAGAGCAATGCCAGATTCAGCCAGAGCACTGCTTCATCGATGCGGCGAAGCCGTACCAAATGCTCCGCAGCAGTTCTTGCGATTTCGCTGAGTTGGTTGTGGTTGTCTGTGTTTTCATTTGTCGCCCGAATACAGAGCTTTTCCAAAGCATCAAGTTCGACTGAATATTCCAGTAACTGCCTCGATTGTTCAGGTTGATTCAGCTTCGATAAACAGAGTCCAAGAAGGTAACAGGATTCATAATGATAGGGGTGGGTCCGGACGTATGGGATCAGCCACCTCGCGGCCTCGTGCCAGTGCTGCGTTTGATATTCCAGCTTGCCGCTGGCAAATCGAAGAAGGGACTCTGCCGGTATTGCCTCCATTTCAAGTTGCTCAACAATTGCAATTGCTTTGGCCTTCTCGTTCAGCAAAAACATGCTCAACAGGTTTTCGCCGAGCAGGTCGAATTCGCCTTCTTCCGCAGCAAGTTGCTGGAGAGACTTCTCCGGCTGACCACTTTCCCGCAATGCTGCTGCCAGAGCTACTCGAACTTTTTCATGATGGCTCTCGAGGGTTATCGCTTTCTGGAGCGTCTGAATTGTTTGAGAAGGGGGGTAGCCGCTGGCTTCAGGGATGGTGCGATACACAAGCTCATTCAGATCCAGAGGTCTCCGTTCGCGGATTTGCTCGATTTGTTCAAGCATTGATTTGTAATCGTTCAGCATTCGGTAAATGGCGATGAGACGCTCTCGGGCGTCCGTATATTCCGGGTTCAATTCCAGTGCGCGAAGAAAATGGTTCCGGCTGCTGATGATGTCAGATTGTTCAATCGACAATGAGCCCAGCAGGAACTGTGAAGTTGCAAGTTCCTCGCGCGATCCGGAATCGATCGATTTCCAGAGTTCTTCTGCTTTCCGTGTTTCACCAGCTTCGCGAAACAATTGGCCAAGGTAGAGCTTTGGAAGGGCTTCATCTGGTGCAGCTTTAATTCTTTCTTCCAGGCGATTCCTCGCACGAAACACCTGCCCAAGTTCCAGGGCCTTGTCGACATCAGTCTGCCAGTCCTGGGCTAAATTCGCTGACGCAGCGGATCGGGAATCATCGACAGTACGGGACTCCGATGTTCGATACAGAAAGTAGAAAAAGAGCGATGCAGATGCGATAGCGATGGCAGCAATGAAGGTCTTATTTGTCAGGAGATGAACAACCTTCATGATTCAGCCGTTGAACGCAGTGGCGGCCTCAGGTGGCCATGGAATGTTATGGTCTCACAAAGCGGATCCTACGGTTGAGGATCAGAATCCGTGGCTTCGTTCATGCGATAGAGAGGAAGCAGACGGTAGTAGACTTCCAGAGTCAGTGTCGCGAGTGCGGTGGAATAAAGTCGACCACCGTAGCGGCCCCAGGGGTCTTTGGGGTCCCAGCTGCCGGCATTCGGCCCGTCAGAGCGTTGCTCACTGATCAACAAATCGCGAATCGCATTGTTCCAGTCTTCCCACGGCGTTCCTCCGTATTGGTACATTGCAAGTGTTCCGTAGTACCAATAGTAATAGTTGATTTCCGAGAGCCTGGGAAGATTCCGAAGGAGCAGGTCGACTGATTCCCTGCTGGAGTTCGTATCACGGGGATAGCCAAGCATTTGCTGGCAGAAAAGAGCTTCCGCAGTCATGACGGGAGTGACAGGTTCCGTATCCTGATCTCCCTGTCGAATGTTTCTTCGATATCCGAACAGTCCGCCAGATTTACCCTGGCGGACACTATTCAGGAACTTCTGCATTCGTTCCCGGACACGACTATCGATTGTGACCCCTGCAATCTCAGCACTTTTCAATGACATCATTTGCCAGCCGAACATGCTGACGTCGCCTTCCTGTCCGATCTTGTATCGCCATCCTCCACTTCGAGCATCCTGTTGACTCAGGGTAAAGTTGACAGCTTTGGCTAGCGCTGTTCGCAACCGAATATCGTCGACCTTGCGAAGCGAATACGCCATCGATTCAGCAGTTATGGACATTTCGGCATGGATTCGTGGAATTGTCAGGATGGCTTGCCCGGTGATTTGATAGCAAAGGATATTGCTTGCCATCTCGGTCAGCTGGACCGGCGTGCTGATAGTGGATGGATCGATGATCGGGCCGAGCAGAGTCTGCTTCTGCATTCCGTAGGCTTCGGCAAGTGCGTAGGTGCCCATGGCATGGCAATAATTGCGGGCGAAGTGCGAGGCGTTGCCGTAGAGGTTGCCGTCGTCAGCCTGATGGCTGATGAGCCAGTCGAGGCTTTGGTCGACCACCAGTGCGTACCGCCCGTTCTCGTGTGTATATCCAGCGCCGAGGAATGAAAGGGTAACGAGTGCGGTGAGTCCGGAATCGGCTTCTCGGCCGGCGTAGTCGCGATCAATGCCGTATTCATCGATCTTTACCTGACCTGCTCCATGGTCGGAGGCATCCCAGTGTCCATCCGGCGACTGATGGGAAGCCATCCATCGAAGACTTGCCTCTACGGCTGCTTCAGATTGCTGTGTGCCACCAAATCTTCTTGCGGCGTTTCGTCGTTGTTCGACGTTTCGCAATTGGTAGGTCATCGGTGGGTTTTCGCGTCGACGAATGGTTGGCAGATCCGTACTGACCAATTCCGCGCCACTGGTGATGGCTTCGCTGAATTCTGGTGCCATCAGTCCAATTCGTACGTCATCGTAGTTACTGGTGAGTGGGATGGGCGTTTGGGCGATCGGTGGAGATTCTCGTTGAGCAAGCGGTGAGGGATTCCTGTCCGGCATCGCTCGTGACGGTCGGGGAACACGCGACTGGAAGGTGCGAGCAGGCCCGGGACGGATGTCTGTAACCCTGACGGATTGACCATCTGACTCGATTGGTTGCGGCTGTGTTGTGGGAGCTCGTTTCTGTTCGATCGTATCCGATATGTCGTCCGGGGCGAGGGGAACAGGGACCGAGTCCGGCGATTCGATGGCTGACACCGCGACGGCTATGTCGTTTGGATTCGACTGAAACTGAAAGTTGGGTGCCGATTGCTGCGGCATTGCTGCCAAAGGGTTGAGTTGCAAATCCACGTCGGCTCCGCGTTGTGGTCTGGTGCGTTCAATCTGCATGGTTGCCACATCCGCCAGATTCTTTTCGACGGAAGTATCGAGATCAGCAATAGGATCTTCGACTGCAGCCTTGCGCGGACCCTCGGCGCCAAAATCATTTGCCAGAGACATTTCCGGAGTGTCCTGTTTTTCGAACTGGCTGATATCTTCAGCACTTGTTGAAAGCGACTCGAGATCATCCGGTTGTTTCTGTGGGACATCGGGTTCCTGAATTTCGGGAGCCGGGTTTTCACTTCGAAGCAGCGGCGTATCCGGCGATGAAAACTGATCTGCCATGGCCGTGTTACCGGAATCGCCCATCAGGAACTCCTGGTCGCTCTGTACCAGAATTTCAACTTCGAATTCCTGTTGAGGCGGTTTATAGACATCTGCAATGGCGACCGTTGTCGCCAGCGGTTCAAACACCTCAAGGCTCAGGAAGCCAACACTGTGAATGAGCAGTGATGCTATCAGCGATTTGAAGGCTATGTGGCGATCTCCCCACCGTGTCACGAGCATGGTCACCAAATGGCAGGTCGATGCGACCAGCGTCGTCAGGAGAAAGAATGCAATCAGGTCGTCGCCGTTGAGAGGGCTGCCATCGACAAGTTTTGTCAGTAACTGTCGCAAAGGATTCATGGTGCCGACTCTTCACCCGCAGGCTGAAATGCCAGTGAAAAGCGTTTGATTTCCGCTTCGTGGCAAAGATTCATCACATCCACAATGGCCTGATAGGTTCCTTCACCGTCTCCACGAATCAAAACCGGCTGGTCGGCCCATGCGGCTTTTGCATCTTTGAGCTGCTGACGGACTTCATTGAGGTTTAGTTGTTGCCCGTTGATAGAGATATCTCCGGCGCGAGCAACATTGATGACCAGCGGATCAGGCTCCCTGCTGAGGGATTTCATCGGAGCGGCCGTTGGCAGCTGAATGTCAAACTTCTGTTCAATCTCAGAGAACCGAGTACCAACCATGAAGAAAATGATCAACAGGAACACGATGTCAATCATCGGTGTCAGGTTCAGCGATGGTTCTTCCAGGGAATCGGTTCGGAGCGGCATGAGTTCAGTTCACCGGAAAAAGAGCCGTGACGTTGATTCTGTTCTGGGCCGAAGCCACCGCTCCAGCGTGGGCTTCTGCAGTTGTTTTTGCTTTCAGCACATGACGCATGGCAAGTGTCGCAGGAACGGGGACGCCTGGAATGACAGGCAAGTCCAGTGTCCCACCAAAAATACCTCGATCAGCAGGGCTCAGGGGTGAAGTGCCCTGAACGCCAGCCAGTCGAGGTATTATCGTCATTTGCGGAGACTGTGGGAAGCAGAATTCCTGCCGCTGCCTTGTCGCGGGAATTTTCGGGCGTTTTGAATTTGGCTACCCTGGCAGGATTGCGTTGTGGTAGATGTCCTGGACGTCATCGCAATCGTTAAGCAGGTTCATGAATTTTTCAAACATTGGCAGGTCTTCTTCGCTGATTGCCTTGTGAGCCTGCGGATGGAATGTGATCTCCTGAACTTCCAGTTCAAGGTCCGGGAACGCATCGTGAAGCGCGGTTTTGGCCTTATAGAATTCATTGGCCGGAGCGAACAGTGTGACGTATCCGTCTTTAGTTTCGACATCGTCGACGTCGACATCGGCCTCCAGCATTGCTTCCAGAATCTTATCGCCGTCTTCACCCCTGAACGAAAAAATGGCCAGGTGGTCGAAAGAGTGCGAGACCGAACCTGTCGGACCAAGTTTGGATCCGGTTTTCGTGAAACAGTTGCGGACGTCTGTAATAGTGCGGTTATTGTTGTCTGTCAGGCAGTCGACGATGACTGTGCAGCCACCGGGACCAAAGCCCTCATAACGAACTGTTGTGAAATCTTCTCCGCCGGCTCCTGCAGCCTTCTCAATCGCTTTTTCGATGACATGGCTGGGGACCTGATCTCGTTTCGCTTTCTCGATCAGAATTCTCAGGGCGGGGTTACTCTCCGGATCGGGTACTCCGTTCTTTGCTGTCACATACAGTTGTTTGCCATACTTGGAGTACAGCTTGGATTTTTGTCCAGCCGTCTTAAAAATAGAGGCCTTGCGGTTCTCGAAACTTCGTCCCATGACACTTGCCAATTGAATTGAATAATACGGACCGGAAACAATTTCCGGTGAACCAATCGAAGAATGCATGCTATCAAATGTCGTCCATGTCGCCTCTCGATATCGCAACAAATTGCAGTCTTCGCTTCCCAGTTGGTGCGGTTGACCGTTTAAGAACCTGAAATACCCGGCCGGGAAATCGACTGTCGCCGTAGCCCCGAGTCGACGAGCGTATCATCGAAATCGACGTTTGCGTGTGCAGCCACCTCTATGGCTTCCTGGCGACCGGGGTCGACTGCTGATTGACGAGGAACTCCAGCAGCGAAGCAATCTCATGATCGCTGAGTTCTTCAAGCAGTCGTTCAGGCATCATTGACACGGCTTGCCGATTCATTTCTTCAATCTCGATCTGCGGTATCTCATGTATCTCTGATTTTGCATCTCGCAGGACCAGTGTTGCATTCGTTCGTGAGACGATGATTCCGGTGAAGGCTCTGCCGTCTTTAGTGATGGAGGTCCATGTTTCGAACTCTGGTTCGATGTGTCGGGATGGTTCCAGAAGGCTCTCCAGAATCTTTTGACGCGTCAGTCTCTTTCCAACATCGTCCAGTGCCGGGCCTACCGTCCCTCCGTCGCCGTGCAGCTGATGGCAGGACTTGCACTGCAACCGTTTGTGTGCGAACAGCATCTGCCCATTCTCCGGATTTCCGTTGAGTGTGAGTATCTGATCGGGAGAGATCCGGTGGCGAACTTTGATGCGGAATTCTGCCGGCTGCAGGTGATCGAACAGACCTCTGATTTCCGGCGATGCTTCGCGTGCGACTTTCAGGATTCTGTCTCGCTGCGGGAGGTCGACTGATCCATCTTCGATAGCCATCAGTAGTTGTATTGCCTGACTGGTGTCCTTCAATTCTACCGCTCGCCGGATTTCTTCAGGATTGTGTTTTTCGATATGCCGGGGCTCATTCTCCAGGGATTCAATCCAGGTTCGCACCAGTCGGATCCCCTCGACATCAGGCCGCGTTGATCCGATATGCGGCATGTGGCCTCGACCTGTGACGGCAAGCCTGTACAGCAACACGGATGATGCTGGCTGGCCAGGTCGAATCAATGCCGGGTTTCTTAACCCAAACGTTCCCTGAGCAGGTGGAGAATCGATGAGCCCCATGCGGTCGACGGCGATATCCTGACGAAGATCAATTGTTGCCGTTCCGCCCGCTCCGTTCTGGTGACAGTGGGCGCAGTTGACGTCCAGGTAGCTTCGGGCAGCTTTCATAACACCGGGCACGCTGTTCGGTTCGAGTCCGCGGTCCTGATTCAAAAGGCGGCCCTGCGCCCGGTGCAGTCGATGAGAAGACTCGCTTTCAGGAATGTCCCCTGTAAGCCACCCCAGTTCCTTCAGGGTCTGCAACTGATGCGCGGGTTTGTCTGTGTTCAGTTGCGGAATTGTGAAGGCAAGGAGCCCGCCGATCCACTGATTGTGACACCGCTGACACTCACCACGGGAATGCACAGGCCAGTTCTGACGGTCTGAGAAGTTGCCATAATCCCTGAGTTTGATCAGTGTTCCTTCTGCAGGAGAAAGGATGGCGTCCGTTTGCTGCGGATTCCAGACATACGAATACCCTTTCCAGTCATGTCCGTCGAAATGCAGCACCTGAGTTTCCAGTCGGATGTCCCGTCCGGAATCATCCGTGAGCGTGATGGTCTTCGCCAGTACCGAATCTGTTGCGAAACGCATCCGTTCTCGAAGCATCCAGTTGTCCCGGCGGACAGGGTTACGAAGCACCTGAATGGGCTCTGTGCCGGGAACGGCGAGCAGCCGACTTGATTGTGCCCCGTCTGCCCATTCCGGCAACTGGATCTCGAACGGCAGCACACCATCTGCAGGAGTCAGTGACCGTGTGTCGTCAAAGATACCGGTCTGTGTCAGGCTTTGCGGGAATTCCGTGTTGGCATCCCGGGAGGGATTTCGCCTGAACTCATGCAGTGTTCCATCGTCGTAGTCGAGCAACAGGAGTTCACCGGAGGCATCTTCGGCAAAAGCAACCAGTCGCAGCGACGGAGCAACCAGGTCCGTGAGCGTGACCATTTTTCTGCCGTCAAATTCTGCGCTCCAGATTCGCCGAGTCTCAAAATCACCGAAGATATAAGTCCCCGTGAGTTCCGGAAACCGATGGCCTCGGTAAACGTAGCCACCGGTAACGGAAGCTGCATCCGTGTGAGGAAGTGCTATGGCCGGCGGCAGGATTTCGGTTGGTCCGCGACGAGCATCCGGTCTTACAGGCTGCGGTCCTTCCATGATGCTCCATCCGAAATTGCCCCCACGTTGGACGCGATAGACCATTTCGTATAGTTCCCAGCCGACGTCGCCGACCCACAATTCGCCATCCGGAGCGAACGTCATCTTCCAGGGATTTCGAAATCCATAAGACCAGATTTCGCCTCGCGCTCCGGCCACATCAACGAATGGATTGTCCGGGGGAATTGTGTACAACGGATGCCCCGATCCGTCTTCTGTCGAAACCTGTATTCGCATGATTGTCGAAAGAAGGTTTGAAATGTCCTGACCTGCGTCACGCGGGTCAGGCGGGTTGGGAACTTCTCCGTCGCCAGCGGAGATGTACAGGCAACTATCGGGACCGAATTCCAGACATGCACCGTTGTGACCGCCCTGAAGCCATGTCAGCAGAAGTTGTTCGCTGGTGGGATCACAGCGCGGAATTCCTTCGCCATCGATTGTGACACGGTAACGCACCAGACGCGTTCCGTCTTCAAGGTGATTGCCCGGTTGTTTTGATCGCAGTGTGTACGTCACCCAGCAGAACGGAACATCCGGGAACTTCGGATGAAATGCCAGTCCGTAAACATCCTGAATTCCCGCGGCTCCGGAGTGGGGAGTTAGTCTCGGCCATTCATCCCTCAGGTTCAGAAAGACATTAGGCTTGTCTGTCTTGTCGTCGTCCGGAAATGAGTAGATTCGGCCGCTCTGTTCTGCGACGTACAGCCGTTTAGCTTGCGGGTCGGTACGAACCAGCAGTGGACGTTCAAACTTCAGATGCGGAAACCGACGGGCAGTCATGAGGGGCGGGGCTGGATCAGGCGAACCGGTGATTCGAGACGTCGTCCATACAGACTGGGATCGTAAAGGAATTTGCAGGGCCGGTTCCTGCGAGGATGCGGTTGGGGAAATCAACCACTGCAAGAACAGGACGCACGCGATCGGTCGGAGGACTGAATTCACAATTGTCGGCTCCCAATACTTAATACTTATTCACCCGCGTTGTATGTCTGTCTTTGGGTATTGATTCTCCAGGGAGCTGGATCATCGAAGACTTTGCAGCCACGCCACGAGGTCTGCGATCTGCTGCGGAGTCAGAGTTTCATCAAGACCCCTGGGCATGATCGACACTGTCGACAGCACCAGTTCGTCCACGTCGCTGCGAGCCACCGTTACCGGATCGCCTGTGCTCTGCTGAATTGTGATTTCCTGTGCCGTG
>JAGQQE010000498.1 GCA_020426345.1 Planctomycetaceae bacterium | reverse complement strand
CAGGACCAATCCATTGCTGGTTATCGTTGCCAGAATGACAAAGAGCTGGCCGAATTGACAGAACAGGTGAAATCGAACGAAGAAGCACTGGCAGGGATTAAGCCGGAAGCGACAGCCATCATGACTGAGATGACCAGTCAGCGTGAATCGTTCATCTTCAAACGGGGCGATTTTCTGTCCCCCGGTACCAAAGTAAAACCGTGGACCCCAACGATCCTGCACAGTTTTGTCCCGAATCAGCCGGAAAAGTCGACCGCTGATCGACTCGATTTTGCCAGATGGCTGGTGTCTCACGAAAATCCACTGACAGCCCGGGTGACGGTGAATCGATGGTGGGCCCAGTTTTTTGGTCAGGGCATCGTAGATACACTGGAAGACTTCGGAACGCAGGGCAGCCGACCCACCCATCCCGAGTTACTCGACTGGCTGGCCGTTGAATTCATGGAGAGTGGATGGTCCATGAAGCACATCCATCGACTGATCGTGACGTCATCCACCTACCAGCAGTCCTCCCGCATTTCGCCCTTGCAGCTTGAAGCGGATCCGAATAACAAATGGTTGGCTCGGGGGCCACGGTTTCGCCTGCCGGCTGAAGTGATTCGAGACAACGCGCTGGCGTTAAGTGGTCTGCTGTCGGATAAAATGGGCGGCCCTCCCGTATATCCTCCGCAGCCGGAAAACATCTGGCGGCATGTTGGGCGCAATGCCCCCAAATACACGGCCAATCAGGACGAAAACAGATTCCGAAGGGGCATCTATGTTGTATGGCGTCGCAGTGCGCCGTATCCGAGCTTTGTGAACTTTGACGCCCCGGACAGAGCGTCCTGCGTCGTCAAACGATCTCGCAGCAACACGCCCCTGCAGGCACTGACTCTGATGAACGACCCGGCCTACGTGGAAATGGCGATTGCTCTGGCAACCCGAATCGTTTCAGAAACACCGAACGGGGATTTGCGTTCGCGACTGCAGTACGCGGTGCGATTGTGTGTTGCAAGAGCACCGCAGGAAGAAGAAATTCAGACGTTGCAACAGCTATGGGAACAGGAATCGGCACGATTCAGGAGCAACACAAAACAAGCGGAAAGCCTGATTCCAGCCGGCCAACGTCTCGGTCCATCAGAACTTTCAGAGCAGGCTGCATGGGTTAGCGTTGCCAACGTGCTGCTGAATCTGGATGAAGTCATTACAAAGAACTAGTGAATTCAGTCGCAGTGGAATTCGTGAGCATTCTTCTGCAGCTGCGAATTTCAGCTCCGTGTTTTCCACCAGAAGCAATGCCGACTGGTTTGGATCCTCTTTCACCTTTCTGGCCAATTGCCATGTTTCAGACATTGTCACGACGTCATTTGTTTCAGCATTCGGCTATGGGGCTGGGTTCGGTTGCTCTAAGCTCGCTGCTTGCCCGTGATTTGCCTGCCACCGAACAGACGACCGGTTCTGCTGCAGGCCATTCTGGTGGCGCAACCTATCTGCCTGCCCGCGCGAAGAATGTCATTTTCATTCACATGGTTGGCGCGCCATCTCATCTGGACCTCTTTGACTACAAGCCGGAATTGCAAAGGCTTGATGGAGAACTGGTACCGGATCAGCTTTGGGAAGGCCTGCGTTTGGCATTCATCCGCAAGCAACCCAGGCTGCTTGGGACACAGATGAAGTTTTCCAGGCACGGTGAATGTGGCATGGAAATGTCTGAATTGTTGCCGAATCTCGCAACAGTCACGGACGAAATCTGCATGATTAAATCACTGCACACCGAGCAGTTCAATCACGCGCCGGCACAGTTGATGTTTCAAACGGGCTTTGGCCAGTTTGGACGTCCGTCACTGGGATCCTGGGTCAACTATGGCCTCGGCAGTGAAAACGAAAATCTGCCCGGATTCGTCGTGCTGATCACCGGCAATGTCGCCGGAGCAGGGAATAGTTTGTGGGGAAGTGGATTTCTGCCAAGCACCCATCAGGGAATCGAATTTCGCAGCAGCGGAGACCCTGTGCTGTTCCTTTCGAATCCGGACGGGATCGACGCCTCAGCACGGCGCCGCATTGTGGACAACATTAATCAATTAAATCAGTTTCAGCTGGCAGATGCCGGTGACCCTGAAATCGCTACACGAATCAGCCAGTATGAAATGGCCTTTCGGATGCAGTCTGCGGTTCCGGAATTGATGGATACCGCATCGGAATCTCAGGAAACGCATGAACTGTACGGGACGGAACCTGGAAAAAGCAGCTTCGCCAACAATTGTCTTCTTGCCCGAAGAATGGTGGAAAGAGGCGTACGATTCGTGCAGTTGTTCGATCAGGGCTGGGACCATCATGGAAGCGTCTTCCCTTCGCTTCGCAACAAGTGCAGGCAGGTGGACCAGCCAATTGCCGCATTAATCAAAGACCTCAAACAACGAGGCTTGTTGAACGAAACGCTCGTTGTCTGGGGAGCCGAGTTTGGAAGAACTCCCA
Organism: Planctomycetaceae bacterium; assembly: GCA_020426345.1. Lineage (GTDB taxonomy): Bacteria > Planctomycetota > Planctomycetia > Planctomycetales > Planctomycetaceae > F1-80-MAGs062. Next base: position 1,310 of record JAGQQE010000498.1, on the reverse strand, counting down.
TGCTTCAGGGCGCGGAGAATACCGGACGGGTGAACGACAAGGTGGGGCGTGATCATCACAAAGACGCCTTCAGCGTCTGGATGGCAGGCGGCGGCGTTAAAGGCGGGTACACTTACGGAAAAACCGACGAGATCGGATTTCACATCGTAGAGAACCCAATGCATGTGAACGATTTCCATGCCACCATGCTGCATTTACTGGGGGTCGATCACGAACAACTCACCTTCAAATTTCAGGGCCGCAAGTATCGGCTGACTGATATTGGAGGTACCGTCGCCGGTGAAATATTGGCCTGAAAACTGGAAGCATCGGAGCCCGGGTCTGCACCTGACCGATTCGCTTCGTCCGCAGGCAGCGACCACAGGCAACGATCACGGGCAGGCCGGATCAGGCGCAATCATCACGGCTGGTTCTCACCTTTCAGGCGATACAAAACATGCCGCCTCAGTCGGTGATTCTCCGGCACAAGGGGGTGATCGAAATCGTCAACAGCATCGCGGATCATCTTCAGTTTCTCCATCACACGCCGCGATCGCTGATTGATCACAGCCGTCATGGAAACAACTTCCTGCAGATTGAGCGATGTGAAAGCGTAGCGTAACGCGAGCCTTGCTGCTTCCGTGGCATATCCCTTCCCCCAGAATCCGAAACCCAGTCGCCATCCGATCTCAACGCACGGCGTAAAGTGGGCCTCAAAACGGGGAACTGCAAGACCCACGAATCCGGCGAATTCGGATACCCCCGGCAATTCCACCGCCCAATAGCCGAAATTGTGCTGCCGGAAGTGCAGTTCGATTCTTTCGAACATCGCATCGCTTTCCTCGGCGGTCATGACAGACGGGAAGAACTCCATGACTCGCGGGTCAGCATTCAGCTCCGCCAGTCGCGGGCGATCTTCCGGCCTCCACTGCCGCAATCTCACTCGATAGGATTCGAGCATTCGGGATGTTGCTGGCGTCATCACAGATGAGTCACTTCGCAGTCAGGAAATTTCGAAGATGGAGGGCCCTATCGATGACGCGTCATTCACGTGCATGCAACACCATCAACAATTCGCGGAGCTGTTCGCGATCCGCCACTCCGTAGCTCCCCGATGGCAGACTGGGGTTTCCTCCAAAATGGATTTCCGGATTGCGCTGTGCGGAAGTGTCAAGACGATGGCAACCTGCGGACGTGTGAATCTGCCGACATTTTGTTCGATGGATGATCTCCGCCACATTGCCCGCTCTGATTCCACTGCCGGGAAGGATTTCGATGCGACCATCGGCATGGTCGACGCACAATCGAATCCGATTAACACCGGCAACCAC
>JAGQQE010000497.1 GCA_020426345.1 Planctomycetaceae bacterium | reverse complement strand
ACCAACGATGGATAGTTTAGTACCGTCCGCTTCAGTGGCTTTCGAATCAGACGCGACGCTAACCCATGAACTCATCCCACCTCAGTACCTTCTTGATCCGTGTCCTCTTGATCCGTATCCTGGTGACTGCCTTCCTGCTGATTCTCTGCGGAAATTCAGCCTCAATCGCAGATGAACCCAGTGGAGCTTCAGGTGCGGAAAGTGTTCGCCGGCAGACCGCAGTGACGCTGAACTATTGTCGAGCGGCATTGCACCGGATTCGCCGAGCTCCCGGCAAAGATGTTGTTGTGGAAGAACAACAACGTATCCTGAACAATCTGGACCTGAATCAGATTGACGATCCTGAGGTAATTAGTCTGTACCGCGCGATTCTGGATGAAATCGGACAACTTTCGATCAGCGAGCGTGAACGAACCGTCATTGACGAACAGTTTCGGCGCGGCATGCAGCGCAAGATGGGGACCGAAATCTTTGTCATCGGAGCCCAGGTGGCAACGGGACAGCTGGGTTCCGTCATTCAATCCGGCGCCAACAGCTGGTGGGATTATCGCAGCACGCAAATCAAGCGAGATTCGGACCTCTGGAACGTCGAGAAATCTCAGTTCTCTGGTCTGATGAACCGCTCCAGCACGTTTCTGGACAGTTTCTGGCGTCTCAGCCGAAAAAATGACATCCCGGACCGTTGGCTTTTGCGAGATCAGGACCTCGATCAGCTGTCGGACGTTCTGTCTGAGCCCGATGGAGAACGCCGACTGCGAATGCTTGGGCGGCTGGAAAAATTCATGGAGTGCTATCCGCCATACTGGTACTACGTCGCGCGAACGCAACAACAGCTGGGACAACTGGATGAAGCACGGCGTACCTATCTGCGACTGGCCGAAATCGGGGACGGGCACTTCCGTCAGGATGACATGATGGCCAGCAGCATGGCTAACCTCTCGCTGATACTGGAACAGAACGGTGACCAGAACGCCGTCGCAATGGCTCAGAAAGCCTACGATTATTCGAACCGAAACTGGGAAGCAAACCTGGTCTGTGCCTGGGTGCTCGGAAGGCATCAGAAGTACCGCGATGCCGAGGACCTGATCCTTTGCAACATGGACTACAAACTGGAAAACGACCAGAGCACCATCGCCCTCGTGTCCCTGTATTATCATTCCGACGACAAAGCCCGACTCGCAGAACTACTGGAAAACGAATCCATCGTTGCTCGGGTGCCAATTCCAGGTCTTCTTTTGTGCGCCAAATCGCTTGGGCCGGATCAGTTGCCACGTTCGGCCCAGCACTACCTGTCTTCGACCCTGGTCGCAACCCGGCGTTTCACGGGTGGCAGAAATGCGATTTCCCTGGCCGCGGTTTCCGGATGGAAACTGGCAGACGCAGAAGCCACTTTTTCGGACGGCGAATCAGTATTTCATACAGCTGGCTATCGACCGACACCACGGGGCCTTGAAATGAATTTCGTGCCGCGAGCCGAAGAGCGTCCTTCGCGCGAAGTGGGCGAAAATTCCAGCTCACAAATTCGATTAACGCTCAACTATCAGGGAACGCCGGCCATCCATGTAATTATGTCTCGCCCGAATTCTCAGGAAAATGGAGATTCCAGCAGCAATCGGCGACAGGGGATCTTCAACAATCCGCTCTCCTCGGTCGCGCGCCTCACATCGGCACAGCCGTATTACATTCAGGAGATCGAAGTCGATGGACTGCGTCTGTCATTCAGTGACGGTCCGGAGGCTATCCCGGCTGCCGAGGCGTCTCGCAACCGCCGAGCCGAAATCCTGAATGACCTGGAAGATGTTTCCATCCTCCGTTAGGTCCCGGTAGGTGACCGCCCGAAGCGTTTCAGAACAGCGATCTGACAGCTGCCTGACGGCTTCCCCTTGCGATGCAGAGTCGGATTTCTCGCGTTTGGAATGCCTTAAGGCTCGTGAAACGCACGATATTTGCGATTTTTCGGTAAGCCACAGATCTGTTTTCTGGACAAATGCTCAGTGTGGACACAGAACTGATCCGGTGAAACTTGTTTTCCGCTAGCGCACGTGTGAGAATCCCGCTGAAAACGGAAATCGATGGTAAAGCCTTCCGGCGAAGTTGGCGAGTTTCACCGGGACGCGATACGAGGCGTTCTCCCGATGTGGGAGGCGTGATTCGCCGGTACGCTTGATTCAGAAATCCAGTATTGTCTACCACGCAAATGCCGAATCTCAATCACTTGTTCGCAACCGATCCCGCTGGGGTACAAACCGCTGATGCCGTCAGGCGTTCGGTTTTGTGCGATTGCGCGATGGCGGATCGGGTGGTTGAACACTGCATGTTCGCAACTGTCGCCTCCGCGGCGGTGAAACGCTGGGCCGCCATCGCGGCCGCGAAAGCCAGATAGCCACCTTCGCTGACCTCAGTTTCGTGTGTCATGCGGTCCGGGTGGCAGAATCGATGCGCACGCCGCGCCGACCGGTCACAAGTCGGCAGAACCCAGGTTGAACGGGTATTCCGGGCTGTCAATCAGTCCGGATATCCAGATGAGTTGAATTTGAAAGGCCGACGACATGGAAGAGACCCGCAGCACTCAGTATCCGATGACATCCCGACCACCCTTCGGAGCTCCCGAAGCGACGGGCTTGTACGATCCTGCGAATGAGCATGAGAATTGCGGTGTCGGCTTTGTCGCTCATATCAAGGGGCTCAGGACCCATCAAATTATCGATGATGCCGACCGTATCCTGCGGCATATGGACCATCGCGGCGCGTGTGGGTGCGAAGAGAACACCGGCGATGGTGCCGGAATGCTGACGGCGCTGCCGCACAAGTTCATGACGCGGGTTGCCCGGGAAGAAATGGGCATCTCGCTTCCGGAGCCCGGACAGTATGCGGCGGGCATCGTTTTTCTTCCGCAGGACCCGGAGCAGCGTGCGACCTGCAAGAAAACTGTTGAAAAGTTTATTGCCGATCAGGGCCAAAAGTTGCTGGGCTGGCGATCACTGCCCGTCGACTTTGAAGGTGCTGACATCGGCAAGACCGCCCGCGACTTTGCTCCCGCAATGGAAATGCTGTTTGTCGGGGCTTCGGCCGGTCTGGACGCTGAAGCGTTCGAACGGCAGCTCTTCATCATTCGAAAACTGGCAAGCCACAAACTCCGCAACAGTGACATGTCACAGGCGCTTGCGTTTTACGTTTGCAGCCTTTCGACAAAGCTGATCATTTACAAGGGGATGCTGACTTCGTTTCAGGTACTCAGGTTCTTCAAGGACCTGCAGGCTGAAGACTACGAATCTCACCTTGCCATGGTCCACTCCCGATTTGCAACCAATACGTTCCCAAGCTGGGACCGCGCTCAGCCGTTGCGATTCATGAGTCACAATGGCGAAATCAATACGGTGAAAGGCAACTCCAACTGGATGTTTGCCCGCCAGGGAATCATGAAGAGCGAATTGTTCGGGGACGACCTCGAGAAACTGTTCCCGATTGTGGAACCTCACACGTCCGACAGCGGCTGTTTTGATAATGCTCTGGAGATGCTGTATCACTCAGGTCGAACGCTGCAGGAAGTCGTCATGATGATGGTGCCGGAAGCATGGCAAAACCATCAGACGATGCCAGAGCACAAACGGGCATTCTACGAGTACTACTCAGCATTGCAGGAACCCTGGGACGGCCCGGCTTCGATTTCGTTTACCGATGGCCACTACATCGGTGCCACGCTGGACCGAAATGGACTGCGTCCAAGCCGTTACTATGTGACCAAAGATGACCGGGTCGTGATGGCCAGCGAAGTTGGTGTGCTGGA
>JAGQQE010000496.1 GCA_020426345.1 Planctomycetaceae bacterium | reverse complement strand
ACGCGTCTACCGTCTCCGGCGGCGAGAAGTCCGGAGAGTATCGCAGATTCGACGAAAAAACGGCGGCGTTTGGGTGCGAGTGCCAACCAGGATAGACTCAGGAGCGGAATGCTGTTCCCCATTGGTTGACAGAAAACGCCGAGCATGAGAGTGCTTGTCGTTTTTCATTCCGTCCGTTTCTGGCACCTCAAATGACCGTGGCTGCCTTTCACGAAATGTGAGACTGTTGCTCGCGAGTTCTCGCCGCCCGAGTCGCAACTCTTCCTCCCGCGGCTGGCGATGACGTGCAGATGGTATGGACCAAAACGATTTCAGGACGCCGACTTGTTGAAGATCGATGTGTTTGGTCCGTCGTCCGGGCGCGCTTGACAGGCTATGAACCAGTTTGTCCAGAGTTCGACGAGACTTAACGGTGTCAATGTGTTTGACGCGATGATTCCGACCCCACCTATTGGGTTAACGGTGGCTCCAGTTCCGACTTCCATTTTTGCACCTGAGCTGCATCACCATCCCCGTCGCGTTTTTCGTAGAAATCAATCAGGCGTTGCAACGCCTGCTGAATACCGGCCCGAGCGTTTGATGGCATCGCTTCCTGCTGAGCTTTCTGCTTTGTGTATCCTGATATCAGCAGCGGTTCCGCTTCATCATATCGGCTCAGGCCGACAAGAGTGGCACCGAGCAGACTTTGAACACCACCGATCTGCCAGGCATTGGGTTCAAGAAATTTTGTCCTCAATTCCAGACACTGTCGCAGCACAGGTTCTGCGTCGGCCCAGCGTTCGAATCTGACCTGATTGAAACCGAGATAGATCAACGCATCCGCGTATGCGAGCGAATCTTTTCCTTCGCGAGCTGCATGGCGATCAACGTATTTCTGATACTCTTCGAACGCGCGGTCGACCTGTCCGAGATCACGCAGACAATTGGCAAGATTTCGAACTCGCAACAGAGTTCCTGGATGATCGTTTCCATTGACCTCTTCGCTGATTGCAAGTGATTCTTCAAAGTATGGCAGGGCTTCCTCGCGGCGGCCGGTCGATTCCAGCACCACGGCAAAATTTGTCATGCTGATCACGGTATGGGGATGCTGTGGCCCCAGTTTCGCCTTCCGCAGCTCGTAGACTTCCTTCATCAGAGGCAAAGCTTTATCGATCTGCCCCTTTGCGTAATAGCCGCTTGCGAGATTATTCATTCCCGTCATTGTGTCGTAGTGATCAGCCCCAAACACTTCCTTTCGCAGACGAAGCGTTTCTTCATACAACGGCAACGCTTCATCCAGACGATCAGCATTTTGATAAGCGACAGCAAGACTGTTCATCGCGGTCAGCGATAATTGATCAGACGGTTCGACATGCTCGCGAACCAGCTTCAGAGTTTCTTCCAGCAGCGGGATGCCAGCCGCATAGTCGTTGGTTGCGATATAAGCGTTCCCAAGATCTTTAAGGGTCCCCAGCGTGTCATAGTGTTCAGGCCCAAGAGTTTTTCGCGAACGCTGCAAAGTATCCTTGTGCATAGGGATCGCATCCCCATACCTCCCCGCGAACACATAACTTTCCGCAAGGTTGTGCCGCGCGGTCAGCGTCTCAGGCGCATCAGGGCCGAGCTGTTCCAGATACGCCGCAACACTTGCTTCAAACAGTGAAATGGGTTCGTCCACATAACCCAGACTATAGAGTGATTTCCCGAGCAACGACTGCAATTTCGCTGAGACCAGAGGGTCGCCAATTGCATCGGATGTCGTTATCAGAGCAGCGGCGTTTTTCAATCGTTCGCCAAGCACCTGCTCCAGCGTCTTTCCATCTCCTTCTACTTTTCTCAAATCAAGATCCGCAAAGATCGAGCCCAGAACATCTGCGCCTATTTCGATCTGTTCGAGACGTTTCTGAGCCCTCAGATTTGCGTCGCGTTCTGCTGCGGCCGCCTCATTCGCAATAACCGCCTGTCGCCAACTGAAAATCGTGCCGACCAACATCGTCAGCAGGATGAGACCAACAGCAGTCACCGCCCCCTGATGGCGTCGAAGAAGTTTTCTGAGCCGATAGCCGGTGGAAGGCGGCCGTGCTTCGACAGGTTCATTTGCGATATAACGCTGCATATCGCGAGCCAGAGCATTGGCGGTTTCGTAGCGTCGGTCTCGCTGCTTTTCCAGGCATTTCATCACGACCCAGTCCAGCTCGCCACGCAAAAGCTGTGTCAGCGATTTGGGGTCGATACTGCGAACGGCAGCAATCGATGGCAACAAATTACTGGAAGAAAGTCGTGTGCTGGGACGTGATGGCTCTTCTTCGCGAATAATTCGAATCATCTCCGTGAGAGCTGCTCTCTTCAGACGATCGGCGTCGATCGGCCGCATTCCCGTCAACAATTCATAAAGAATGACGCCAAGAGAATATATGTCGGCCCGCGTATCAATGTCTTCGCCCGAGAATCCGGCCTGTTCTGGCGACATGTATTCCAGAGTGCCAACAACAGCGCCAAACTGTGTCGAAAGAGATTCGTCTGTGAGTCTCCCCGCGATCGCCTTTGCCACGCCAAAATCAATGACTTTAGGGACTGGCCGTCCATCGATCATGGAGACAAGGATATTTGCAGGTTTTAAGTCGCGATGAATAATTCCTTTGTGATGCGCGTGCTGAACGGCCTGGCAGATCAGAACAAACAATTCCAATCGTTGCTGTAACGCAAGCTTCTCTTTGTCGCAGAACTTCGTCAGGGGAAGTCCATTGACTAATTCCATCACGAAGAATGGCTGACCGCCTGGTGTCATTCCGCCATCGAGAACTCTGGCAATGTTCGGATGGTCCATAATTGCCAATGCCTGCCGTTCCTGCTCAAACCTTGCAAGAACCGCTTTCGAATCCATTCCCGTCTTGATCAATTTCAACGCAACGTTGCGTTTGACGGGTTCAATCTGTTTGGCATTCCAGACTTCACCCATTCCTCCTTCGCCAACCTTCTCCAGCAGTTGATACCGCATACCAATTGTCTGGCCCGCTTTGGCGAAACTTTGAACGTCCGTCGCTTCGATGGCGGCGGGAATCACTGTGATATCGAGATTGGCAGAAGACTTGTCTGGCGACGTTTGATCTCTTGATTGTGGGGCAGATGAATCTTCGTCCGGCCGTTTGTCCGTCATGATTTCATCTCCCGTTGTGTTGTGAAAGTTTCTGCAGGACGTAAGCGGCAGAGCTCACGGTTTTAAGTCAATCCGGAACGCTGATTTTATTGCAGTCCCTGTCCAAATCCCAGTGAAGAGTCTGCACTCCCGGTTCGAAACAAGCCTTGAACTGTCAAGAGGGCGAGGTTGGATATGCGAAAGCCGGGGCCTCCCGAATACTCGTGTGTTGTGTTGACAGGTGACGGAAACCATCTGCCTCACGCGACAGCAGTCTGCGCCGGTGCGTCGCTGCGCGTCCTGCCGGATTCCATCGGACGAGGCGGGCTGATGTCCTTTCTATGGACTCAGAATAAGAGATTCAGGTGTCCCTGAAACCTGTACCGCCTCACACTCCGTTGTGGATCATGTCGAAGTCGTCCGGTGTTTCTGCCATGTGGGGTTCCTTTCCTGAATTGATGATCCATTGTCGCGGAAGCGGTGGGACTCGAACTCACAACGGATGTCACGTCCGCACCTGCTTTCGATCTGTCTTCAGCTACCGCGGCCCGAGGACTGCCGCAGGTTGCGGTGGCAGGCAGTAGGCTACCACTACATCATGGTCGCTTGTCCTGAACCCTCCGGATTCCGGTTTCAAACTTTTTGGGCCATCGGCAGAAAAGAATTTACTGTAGG
>JAGQQE010000495.1 GCA_020426345.1 Planctomycetaceae bacterium | reverse complement strand
TTATTCACAGCCAGCTTTTCCTGGTATCGAACGCGTTTCCACACCCCGCCCGAACGGTTGCTTCAGGACAACACTGGAAGCACCCTGCCACCGTCAACAATTTTCATTGGTCGCCCCAGAGGGCTCATATTCTCATGCGCGGCGTTAACGTCCAGTGCTTTGCAGATCGTTTGAAACAAGTCCGCTACATTCACTGGATGATCCGCGATTTCCGAGCCATCACCTGTTGAGGCCCCGTAAACCTGACCTCCCTGAACACCGCACCCCGCCATCATGATGCTGAACACGCGGGGATAATGGTCACGGCCTTCTCGCGGATTGATCTTTGGAGTACGCCCGAATTCACCCATCCAGACGATGAGCGTGTCCTTCAGCATTCCGCGTTCGTTCAGGTCACGAATCAGTGTTGCCGTTGCCGGATCGACTTCACCAGCATTGCGAGCACATTGTTCGAAATTGTCCTGGTGCGTGTCCCAGTTACCTGAACGGACTTCAACAAAGGTGACACCGCGTTCAACAAGCCGACGGGCCAGAAGGCAGCCTTTGCCAAAATTGCTCTGCCCGTAGTCCGCTTGCAGAGACTGAGGTTCCGCCGAAATATCAAACGCTTCTGTTTCCGGAGTGAGAACCAGGCGTGATGCCTTTCCGTACAGTGACTGATGAGTGTCAGCGAGGACCGCCGAAGTTGAAGTGGCGAATTCTCCACTCAGCTTTTCCATCAGAGCAGTACGGCGATGGAAGCGATCCTTTGACACAGACATAGCAATGTTTTCCGGCAGTCGTCCCGGTTGAGCAACAGCAAAGGGCTCATAATCCATGCCAAGAAATCCCGCACCAGGAATAGCACCTCCGGGTCCACCCGTACCGATTGAAACAAACGACGGCAGTTCTGCGGCAGCATCCCCGATCTGGCTGGCAATGCAGGCCCCAATCGAAGGATGCTTGACGCTTCCGGATGGCGCGTAACCTGTATGCATCTGGTAACTGGCTCGCGGGTGACTGCCTTCCTTGTTTGTCATTGATCGAATGATGGCAATGTCACTCATTTGTCGCGCAATCTGCGGCAGATTTTCAGCGATCTGAATTCCCGCCACGGCCGTTTGGATCGCTTCCGTTGGTCCCCCCGTCGATTTTCCTGGCTTCGGATCAAGAGTCTCGAATTGACTTGGCCCCCCCTGCATCCAGAGCAGGATCATGGATTTGCCGCGTTTACGAAGTTCTTCTGCTCCCGTCGCCATCAACTCACCGAAACTGAGGGCCCCTGCCGTCAACGAGACGGTGGAAACAGTTTTCATAAAGCGACGACGGCAGAATCCGTGTCGGCTGACACTGACCTGATCAAATGCGTGAATGCTCATGATGGATCAATCCTTCTGATGTCCGATGAAACTTGAATTGCCATTGCTGTTCTGAAACCGAGGCTGAGCCAGTCACGTCCGAGCCTGCAAAAGCGGACGCTTCAAATGCCCAGCCCCGGTTTCAGAACAACTGGATATTCCTCTCGTTATTTCAGACTCCGTCTGAAATGTTGTGGTGGCTGCAGATGGTTGTGCAGGAGAGATGAGGCTGGAAAGTGTTGCCTCGCCGATTTGTCAGGGTTTACTCATGAATTCGGCACTGTTGATCAAAGCCCACAGTAAGTCTTCTGTACCCTCACGTCGATTACCGGATGTCTTCAGATAATCCATTGCGATGGACACTTCTGAATTACGGGGTTCCCGGCCGAGGCACCTTAAATACATTTCAGAGATCAAAGAATCGTTGTCCGTGAATCGAGTGAGCAACTGCGAAACCGTATCCTGATCCCGGTTGGCAGCGATGATTCGCTGGACCTCGGGAGAATTCATCATGAACAGCGCTTCGGGAATGCTGCCCGTCAGTTCTGATCGAGAAACAGAAGGATCAAATCCAAAGACCCGGGAAAAAGATTCTCGCCCCGGATCAGCCTGTCCATTGCGATACATCATGCCCGGGCGAACATCAGCGGATCGAATGGGCAGCGAGGAAACGTTCAGGGTCTGGCAGAGAGCAGAATACAACTGATCGGCCCGCAGTCGGGTGGGTTCACAGTGCTGGAAACCCTCGCCATCAGAGTTGGGCGATCTTTGATACACGGCGGTTCGAGTGATCGCTCGAATCAACCACTTCAGATCGTAGTTATTGTGGATGAAGCCTTCACAAAGAGATTCCAGTGCGGCTTCATGCCGAACCTCTCGCCCGGGGCCGATGTCGTCGACCGGCGTGTAAAACGCTGTACCCGTGAGCTCATACCACATCCGGTTGACAATGGCTTTGGCGAACCAGGGATTCGATTTTGATGTGATTAGCCGAGCGACAGCGGTGCGTCTTTCTTCGTCCGTCATGTCAGTACGAACGCGCTGTCCCGTGACAAAGAACCTGGGATCGATACGAGTGCCTTCGGATGCCGGATCAGACAGGTCCGGCATGAAGTGCTCAGTCTTTCCCTGGCCGGGCCGATTTTCCGGCGGCCGGGCATTGGCGATTTCATCAATCGTGATTCGCCCGTCGCCGTTCTTATCGATGTTCTCTCGCGCCTGTGGCTGAGCAAAAATGCGAGCGATGGGTGTTTCTTTCGCTTCACTTTCGGAGATTGCTCCATCCCGATTGCGGTCTAATCGTGTCAGGAAGAATCGAGACAGAGCGGGGTTCGTTCGGGTGTTGTTGTTTACTGAGGCAATTTCATAGTCGAACATATTGTCCGAGCCGCGTTCACGCCGGACGCTGATTCTGGGGAAGAACGCAACCAGTTCGTGAAACTGTTCGCGTTTCCACTGATCCCATGGGTGATCATGGCAATTCGCGCACTGGATCTGAATCCCGGTAAAAAGACGAGATGCTTCAGCCGCAATTTCTTCCGGGACACCTTCGTGAGCGAATATCAGTGCAGATGCGCCATTGTCGTTGACCGGGCCTGTGGCGGTCAGCAACTCCGTTACGATCTGATCCCATCCAGCGCCGTCGCTGAGCTGGTCGTTCATCCATTGGGCGAATGCCGGTCGAACCAGACCTGCTCGAACATTTGTGGCTCGAGAAAAGATTGTGTCACGCCAGTATCGCGTCCAGTTGGCAGAATACTCGTCCGATTTCAGAAGTCGCTCAACAAGCCGATCCCGTTTGTCCGGATCCGGATCAAATCCAAATGCTGTAATTTCTGCTGGTGTTGCGGGTCGCCCCACGACATCCAAATAGACGCGCCGCAGAAACGTGTAGTCATCCGCAGGATCAGCCGAAGATTCAGGCAGCCCGATGTGGGCGTCAGTTCGATTTGCGACGGCAGCGACAGAAAACCGATCCTCGTCCGTTGATTGGATCGCCGCCCGTCTCTCTGCCATGGGGGCCCCATCTACAGCGTGCATTCGGGTGGCCGAAACTACGCAGACAGGAAATGCGATTGTGAAACAAATGCACCAATAACGCAGTGAGAGACGAACGGGACGCGGATTCGAGTTCATGAGATTCAGCCTCGCCCAACTGGACTCAGAATTACGGAGCAGAGTTGGCTTGAACACTTTTGCGGGGATCCGGTTTCGGTCAAATACAGGATTTGTAGAGGTATCAGGGCGATTTGAATCGCGCAGCCCCGGAAAAGCCGGCAATTGGCTGGTGAACAGCCCCCGTATTCGGGCTGGCCATCGCCAATTCAGGCAAAGCCTCTCATTCCGTCCCGGAACGAATTGCAGGGGCAGACGCCCTTTGGTGAAATTCTGAACCAGTGACTGTAATCCCCCGGGGGGATGAGTCCTTCTGTAGAAACTCTGCATTTAGAAGATGTGCCGACATGGATCCGGAATTGCGAGAC
>JAGQQE010000494.1 GCA_020426345.1 Planctomycetaceae bacterium | reverse complement strand
CCGGTGTCGGTGATGCAGAGATCTTCAGCTCCACTGGATCAACAACAAATCTGATTGACCCGCCAGCTGTGACGGATGATCACGGCAACGATACGGGCAGCGCAACTTTCTGGGACCGAACCGGTGCCGTTTCCGGAGAGTTCGAAGCAGCCCTGTCAGATAGTGAAGACTATTTTGCTGTCGAACTGGAGACCGGTCGGCAGTATACGTTTCAGGCGGATGACGGGGATGAGCAATCCGACAATCTGACCATCATTTATGTTCTTGATTCCTCAGGAGACATCCTGGCCGAGGGGGATTGGCTTGCGGATACGTGGTCGACTCAGGTCACGGTATCGACGTCTTATACAGGCACCTATTACATCCAGGCGTTCAACGCCAGTTCGACCTTTGGAAGCTATTCCATCACACAGATTGCTGACGTCGCGGTCACCGGTGATGATCACGGAAACGGGTTGTCATCGAGCGACGCGACAGAATGGGATCGCACATCCCCCATTGCCGGCAACATCGAAGTCACCGAGGACCAGGATTGGTTCGCAGTAGATCTTTCGCAGAGTAAGGAGTACACGTTTCGGACGAATGCCGGGACGCTGCTCGATACGATTCTGTCGGTTTACGACAGTAGTTTCTCACTGCTTGACGATAATGACGACGCCAATAACGGTGAGAACGGCGAACTGTATTCTGAGTTGGTGTTTACACCGCCCGCATCAGGAAGGTACTACCTGGTGGTCGAAGGATATGGCAATAGTGAGCCGCTATTTGAAGAAACATTTCGCGTTGGCAGCTACACACTTGAGCAGGTCAGCCAGACCAATCTGGTGCCGGATCGTCCGGTGCTGACCGGAGCAAACCCGACAACGACGACGAATTTGCGTCCCACGATCACATGGGACTCTGCTCTGAATGCGGCAGAATACGACGTCTTTATCTCAAATACGCTGACGCCGCAAACGCCCGTCTTTCGAATGCGAACCAGTGAAACGAGTCTGACCCCGAATATCGATCTTGGGATTGGACGTTTCAGAGTCTGGGTTCAGGGGATTTCGGATGCCAACGTTCGCGGACCCTGGAGTATTCCACAAGGGTTGCGAATCAATACCGCGGCGTCCATTTCAAACACGCCCGAGCAGTACTATGCCAGCAGCTCAATGCCAACCTTCACGTGGGACGAACTGCCGGGGGCGTTGAACTACGAAATCTGGGTAAATAATCAAACGTCCGGCACGCCCGAAGTCATCCACACAACCACCGGGACAAACAGCTTCACTCCTGGATCCAATTTGGAAGTCGGTGTTTACCGATACTGGGTTCGAGGCATCAGCAGCGACGGTTTTTACGGCGGCTGGTCCTCATTTGCTCAGATTTATGTGGGTCCGGCTGCGGTCAGTCCCATTTACCCCACATTCGAAGTTGCACCAACATTTGAATGGACGTCCGTTGCTGGTGTAAGTTCCTACGACTTCTGGCTCCAGCGAAATTCTTCGGTCATCGCAAATCCGACGGAACTCTCCGGCACAACGTGGTCACCCGTTTCTGACCTCGGTCCCGGGACCTATCACTGGTGGGTCCGTCCAAATCTGACAGCTGGTGGCAAAGGGCCCTGGAGCAATCGGCAGACATTTAACGTCGGCGGCATCCCCCAAATCGACACTCCCATTCCGTTGCAGAATCTAACGACCGTCACGTGGACACCGGTCACGGGTGCTGCCAGCTACGACTTCTATTTCCGATCAGATGTCAACGGCGAGACATTGATCAGTCAATTCAACACCGCAGCCACAAGTGCGCTCTTTACTACGAGCGACATTGGGATTTATACATTCTGGGTGCGGGCTAAAGACGGAAATGGAGTCAACAGTGGCTGGAGTCATGCGGCAAGTCTCACCGTTCCGAACCTCATACCAGTCATCAATACGCCGATTCAGGTCAATTCCCAGACGACCATTTCATGGGCTCCGGTGGCCGGGGTGGCAGAGTATGAGTTCCGGGTCCGCAGGCAATTTGAGGGGGGAACCTTCGATGACGAATGGCGAACGACTGAAACCTCAGTGGTGATACCCACAACATTACCTGGCGCATATCGAGTTTGGGTACGTTCGATTACTTCGGAAGGATTTGTAACCGCTTATAGTACTCACGAATCTTTCGACGTAGCCGCAGTTTCGAAGACTGTTGAGCTTGAAGAATTACTCGTCAGTTTGTCGCCCAATCTCCGCGAACAAAGTCGACTCATTCGGGAGGAGGCTAAGGAATTGGCATCGTTGAATTCCCCCGAACCCACCGATGCTGCCGACCGTCCTGATCCGGAATCTGGCACAACCACTGGCAATCCCCTGGCCAGGTTACAAGCTGACCAGGCTGAGCCGGACGAAGTGATTCAGGACTGCTTTGCCGCCAGCATCCATCAGTTGCTGGAGATGCTGGACTAGTCATAGGCCTCTTTTCGGGAATCCATCATCGGTCCTTTCCGGTGTTCCGAGAATGGACAGGCTGATTGTGGTGCTCACACTTAACGACGGCGTTCCCCGCCTGAAATCGGGGGACGCCGTTTTTCTTTTTGTTGCGGTCTTCGCAATCCGACAGTTGCGATTCGGCGGCTGGCGAACGTCATTCCGCCGGCACTCGCTGAGAACACTGCCGTCTGCAGGGCAACCGTTCGGCGGCAGCCTGCCAAAATGACTGGCACGTGCATTGCTACATTGTGGCAGCACCGGTTTTCGGTTCGTCCGGGCTCACGCCGGGGATCTACCAAATCTCGAACAAAGTCAGGTGTTTGGAAATGACGGAACAAGCGGAGAAGACGCAGTACTCGTTTCAGGCAGAGATCAAACAACTTCTGCATTTGCTCTCACATTCGCTGTATCAGAATCGTGAGATCACAATTCGTGAACTTGTCAGCAATGCTTCGGACGCTCTGGACAAGTTTCGATATTTGACACTTACGTCCGACGTCACGGGTGACGCATCTGACCTTCGAGTTGTACTGGACCCGGACAAAGAGGCCCGAGTACTGACGATCCGTGACAACGGTGTCGGTATGACACGCGACGAACTGACACAAAACCTCGGGACAATTGCTCGCAGCGGATCACTCGACTTCCTGAGGAACGCACAACAGACGGAATCGAAAGATTCCAGTCTGCATTTGATTGGTCAGTTCGGCGTTGGTTTCTACTCGGCGTTCATGCTGGCAGATCGCGTGGAAGTCATTACACGCAGTCACAAGGAGGAGAATGGCTGGGTCTGGGAATCGACCGGCGACGGAAGTTACACAATCACCGAAGCAACAGAACCTGTCGAACGCGGGACTTCGATCCGACTGCATTTGAAGAAGGATCTCGATGAGTACACCGATCCGATTCGCCTGAAGTACATCCTCCGGAAGTACTCAACATTCGTGCCGCATGCCATCTATGTGCAGGACGAACATATCAACAACCAGCCACCGATCTGGGTGGAGCCCAGGAACAGCCTTACGGAAGAGCAGTATCAGAATTTTTATGAATATCTGACGCACTTTCCGGGTCAAAAACCCCTTTGGCACCTGCATCTGTCGGCGGATTCACCATTTCAGTTCCACAGCATTCTTTACAGCCCGGAATCCAATCTCGAAAAGATGGGTTTTGGTCGTTCCGATCATGGGCTCCATTTGTGCGCGAAGCGAATTCTGGTTCAGAATGACAACCGTGATTTGCTTCCGGACTATCTGCGATTCCTCCGGGGAATTGTAGATTCGGCCGATTTGCCGTTGAATGTTTCTCGCGAAGCGCTGCAGGACAATACGGTCTTCCGCAAGATGCAGAAGGTCATCACAAAGAAGGTTCTGGACCACCTCGA
>JAGQQE010000493.1 GCA_020426345.1 Planctomycetaceae bacterium | reverse complement strand
TCATGCCTGAACGAACCGGGGCATCGCCCAACGCCATAAAGGGATTTGAGCTGAAAAAAGGCTGAGATTCAAAACAGACCGTGCTGGTGCATCTTTTCTTCTCAGGCAGAGAAGTTGATTCGTTTAACCCGATGCCGCAGGCGAGGCCCATCCCGGCTGCGACCAACCTCGGGCGGCGTGACACTGGTGACGGAAACGAAAACCTGTGTGCCACTGGCTCTGCCAGTGCCCTTGATGCTCGAAAACACCGGCAAAGCCATGGCACAAATTCATCTAATTCAAAATGTCAATGTTCTCAACACAACAGAAAGCGCCAGTGCCACCCCGCCGCGTGAAGAATCGAAGTCGCGAGGTTGGCCGAACGACCACGGGGTCGCGCTGGTGATTGCAGGTTTATGAGAATTGACGGAATGAGTTGCTGATACGTTTATTGGTCGTCATATTCACTATTATCCCATACGAATGAGACATCTGGATTAGGCCAGTACCTTCCGAAGCGGTTCCAGCAGTTTGGTTTCCAGTTCGTCGGGCCAAGATTCATCCGACTTAAGTTGCCGGGCCACAATTCCAGCTAATTCCGTCTTCTTCTTTTTAACACCGTTACAGGCCACATGGTTGCGGTCCATCTGCAGTAAGGTCCGATCGGAGGTGGAAAATACGGCACTGAGTATGCGATCCGGATACACGAATTCGATGCCATTGTGATCCCAGATTACAATATGATTCTGAGCGACCCCTCTGGTCCGGAGCTCTCCGGTGTGTGTTTGATGCTTACTGTCGAGTACGCAGAAGATGCGATTAGTATAGGGTGACTGTTCGATACCCCCAAATGCAGCTTTAAGATCGTCCAGCCGTTTAGGCATGTCTGTCTCAGTCTTGCAGTCGAGCACCGCCACTCGATGGTTTGGGAAAGTAACAGCAAAGCATCCTTCGAGAAACGCTTGCTCACTCGGTCCTTCTACCAACACGATTGCCTCAGGGAGAAACATGGATCGAAGGTCATTTCCAAGCATCTTTAACTGCAAAGCATGCCATTCCGACATGGATTGAATCTGACGTATGCTGACGTCCTTCTTGTTTCGTTCGAGCCAAAAGTTGTTTTGAATTTCGCTTCTGTCAAGGAAGACGTGGCTGTGCGTGCATACAATGAACCGTCTGACAGCTCCGAAAAGGCTTGCACGTTTCCGCGGGTCGACGATAGCGAACGCTAGTGCATTCTGGAGTCGTGGGTTCAGGCCGATTTCAGGTTCGTCAATCAGGATCACATCGTAATCAGACACCATGCACGTAGCCAAAAGGCTCATCAGCAGTCGAACTCCGGAACTTGTGATCTCGATAGGATCGCCATCGATAGTAAATGTGTCCTGCTTTGCCCCTTGCGTAAGGTCAACCTCGACTCCAAGCATCTCACCAACTGTGGATGCGAGTAGTTGACGCTGTTCGTCATCAAGGGCCTGAAATACACGCTGGGGATTGTTGACCTGATCAAAGTTATTGTTTGCTGTGAGTTGCTGCTGCACGAAGCTGTTGTACAACTGCTGTTTTTCTTGTTCCGAAAGCGGATTGGCTCGTGAAAACTGACCTTGGTGAAATCTGCTTGCCAGCGTCAGGTAACCCTTTTGGCCGAGTTCAATCTGAAGCGACTTCAAGAGGAATGATTTTCCGCAGTTGTTTGGCCCGGCAATGACAGTAACGTTCTTAGATTGTCGCGAATCCAGAAAAGCCCAAGGAGCAGGATCGAATTTAAGAGGCGGTCGTACGTAGGACGTGACCGGGATCGGCTTCGCGTTTTCCGCCCGTTTGCAGACCATGGAATTCATGTCGATTTCGCGACGGTCAACCGCAGCCAGCATATCCTCTATCGTGCGATACGCTGTTGGTGGCAACCCTGCAGCGATGTCCCGATGTGCAACGAAATAGAGACAGTCGATTGACTCATACTTTATGGGCCCGATCGGCGAATTGTCCCATTGAACCCAGCTACTGTTATTTAACAGGTTGCGGTCAAACGCCTCCGCCAACTGGTCACGCGACATTGGCCCCGCCCAAATAGGCTCATCCCTCTTCAGGTAGTAATAGCGCATTCGTAGCATCCCGGTCTTGCTAGTACGTAAAAAGGCATCTTAGCGACTTATACATCTGGCACATACAGACGACAATGGCAACCACACAGGAGGCGGCGGGGTGGCATGTTCAAAGAACGTCGGTTCAGGGTGCCCTGCTTGCATCGCGGCGGGGTGGCACTGGCGGCTTCTGTCGTGTTGAGAAGGTCGACATTCTGAATGAGATAAATGTGTGCCACTGGCTCTACCAGTGTTTGAGAGCAGCAACGGCACTGGCAGAGCCAGTGGCACACAGGCTGCTGTTTCCCACCCGCCAGAGATCTGAGGAGAACTCCGAATCTCTGGTCTCCTATTCCGAATGGGCAGCGATCTCAGCTTCACCGGAAGAGAAGCAATGCTTTACTTCTGTGCGGCGGGGGTAGCACGGGCGGCTTCTGTTGTGTTTAGAATATCTTCTTTTTTTGAATCAGATGAATGTGGGCGACTTCTGGCTTTTTGCCAGTGCCCTGAGTCGATCGGCAGCAAACACTGGCAAAACCAGTGGCGCTCGATCTGATCCGGCGACAGTCCCACCCAGCCGAGGGCATCGCACCCGTTTTTGTCAGACAGATCACCCTGCGTTTCCGTTTGGAGGTTCCCCAAAGTCTGAGGCCCCCAAGGACAACACCGGTCTCCGGACCTGAGTTTTTGTCACGGGCGACCGCAAACTGAAGAGCGTAGAGCAATGAATCCTGTGTTTTTCTGCAAAACTCGGGGACAAACCTGACTCGCTGCCTTGTTCACCAAAAGACTTTCACGATCCCCCAAAGCCTCGAAAAACCCGCTTTGGGGGCTTTGAAACGGGGGAAAACCGATTTCTGTCAGCGATTATTGCAGAGTTTTCCAGTGTTCTGTTAGACGGCTTTATTGTTTGCGTCTTCCACCTTAGAGTGTCACCGAAGCAGACTTTCGGATGGGCTCACGGCAGAAAACGTTGATTTTTTGCCGGATTGAAGACTGGAACAGAGGATGGCCGACGAGCCATTGGATCAATCGGAGGACCTGGACGCGGTTTATCGGAGGCATTCCCGAGAACTGTGGGCGATTTTCTATTCGCAGTGCAGCGACCGCGAACGGTCTTACGACGCCGTTCAGGAATGTTTTCTTCGGCTGCATGCGTATCAGGGAGAGCCCATTCGGGATGTGCGAGCGTGGTTGCTGCGTGTGGGGCAAAACTGGCTGAGGGATGTGGCTCGCCGAAAGAGCAGCAAGCCCACAGCCACACTGGATGAAATGCCGAATCAGCAGCTCAGCCCGGAACATTTTTTGAGTTCCGATGAGAACCGTGATTCGATTCGGCAGTGTCTTCAGCAAATGCTGGAGGATGACCGGAAGGTGCTGGTCATGAAGTATGCACTCGACTGGTCTTCCGTTCAGATGTCAAAAGTGCTCGACTGCAGTCCTGCAGCGGTTGACATGAGATTGTCGCGAGCACGGCGGCGTCTGGCGGAGCTACTGGAAGAACAGGGATATTCCCATGAATAACGAAACCAACCATCGCAAACGCGGACTGTCTGAGGATGACATGGATCAGATTCTGCACTCATTTTTCCGCATGGAAGTTCCCGCGGAACTCAACCAGCTGCCGTCCACGTGGCCTCAGATTCAGAAGGCTCATGGTTCCCACGGCGCGACGCTGGTAACAGACGCGGCGATCTCTTCGGAAGCCGGTGCCGAAGGATTTCGTCAGCACCGGAGTCGCCGAGTGTTGGCGGTTCTGGCGTCTTTGACAGCGTGCGCGA
>JAGQQE010000492.1 GCA_020426345.1 Planctomycetaceae bacterium | reverse complement strand
CAGATTCGTCCTCCAGGAAGCTAATGTCGCCCGGAGGAGAAACGTCAACAACCGAGTCAAGAAAATTCTGGCCTGCTGGTTTCGGGTGAACTCAGGTCTATGCAGGATACATGGGCGCAAAAAAGCCAGACGGACCCAACGCCCAACCGGCTTTCTCTATTCGAATGATGTCTCGAAGCTCCCTGAGACGGGACTCGAACATGACGTGACATGTCGTATCGGGCGCGGTCTTCGGGCGAGCTTCGTGACCAGGGAGGGCGTGGCACGAGTCAGATGCCCGGGAATGGCTGATGCGTCGGTGCAACACGCCCGTGCGGCGATCAGATCAGCGAGGTGGTGCTGGCAATTTCCATCGAGGTTGCCAGCGAACAAGGCCTGGCCGAAATACTGCAGTATGCAGGATCGATCGGGCTTACGCGCCCACCGGCATCGTCGATCCGTGGGCTTTGGTTGCAACGATGGCCCGCCTGGCCTTTCGACAGGCAACCGTTCGCACGCGATTGGAAAACGCACAAAGGGCAACCCGAAGAGTGAGCGAAGGACATTGGACATTTTCACGGACGTTTATGGGCCAGCGATCAATTGCTGACGCGTCGGGTTCCTCTTTTCAGGCAGGTTCCTCTTTTCAACTGGCGGCAAGATGTCCCTGATTCGACGGAGCATCAAAGCCGAACGTCGACGACAGGATCGCCGAACAGTTCAAATCGAGGTTGAACTCCCAGGCCCGGCGCAGTGGAGGCAGACATTCGACCATTCACGCGCTGTGGGGCACCTTCCGCATTGCTTACGGTCACATAGCTGTTGAAGTCTGTTGCTGTGAACAGGAATTCCGGAGGCGTGCTGTGTGCAAGATGGGCAATGGCCGCGGTTGTAATATCTCCGCCCCAGCTGTCTTCGAGCGTCATGGCGATGCCAAGTTGCAGGCAGAGATCACGAGCCTGACGAATCTTTGTCAGCCCACCAAATTTGCTGATCTTCAGGTTGACGACGTCGGCTCCCAGATCCCCGTGAGCTCGCAACAGCATTTCCAGACTGTCGATATGCTCGTCCATCACAAACGGATGATCCGTCCGTCGCCGGATTGACAGGTTTTCGTCGTATGAAAGGCAGGGTTGTTCAATGTAGACATCGATATCTTTGACAGCTCGAACCACCCTCGCGGCTTCATGCATTAGCCAGCCTGTATTTGCATCGGCAATCAGTTTGTCGGTTGGTTCCAGAATCGCGCGGACCGCCCGAATCCGTTCGATATCTTCATTCGGATCCCCGCCGACTTTCAGCTGGAAACGAGTGTACCCCGCATTGCGATAGCTTTCGACATTCCTTGCCATCTGTTCGGCTGGCTGCTGAGAAATAGCTCGGTACAAGACGAAATCGTCTCCGTAACGCCCTCCCAGTAAGTCGCACACCGGCAGACCTGATGCCTGTCCAAGAAGATCCCAACAAGCAATATCGATTCCGGATTTTACATAGGGATGGCCTTTCATGGCCTTGTCCATGATGTGGTTCAGTCGGCCGGTCTGCGTAGGATTCTGACCCAGTAGATGTGGAGCAAGTTCCGCGATTCCAGCACGTACACCATTCGCATAGGCGGCCAGATAAAAAGGTCCCAGCGGACAAACTTCGCCATGTCCTGCCAGTCCGCTGTCAGTTTCGACGCGCACGATGGTGCTGTCAAAGACATCAACCGACTTACCACCAGACCATTTGTAACTTCCTTCATGCAGGGGAAGGTCAATCTGATAGGCGGCAATACGTGTGATCTTCATCGGAGGGCAATCTGGTCAGAGACACTCTGAAGCTGAAAAAGAAAATTATCAAACCCCGAAGTGGAGTTGATCTGGCGATCCCGGGAACACCGTTGGTCAGGAATCCCGTCAGAAAATATCGCAGGCTAAGGCTCGGCGCTGATCCTGCGAAGTGTGAGTAATCGGAAATCCATAACCTGAGAACCCGGGATATCGGTGGCTGAAAGTGTGAGAGTCCCGGTTCCTTTGGGAAGGTGCATCCTGCCCAGAGTCATCCGTCCAAAGTTCTTGACGTAACCCTCCCCACGTTCTACGCGATCGTCAGAGCCGCCAATCAGGGCAGACTCAACCGGATCTGAGACGATTCCTTCCAGCATCGCGTCTCTGAACCGAAGTTGAATTGTGGCCCCTACGTCTGGTGCAGCGCAGGTGTAATAGATGCCAACTTCGAATTCGCCTTCCTCGACGACGTCTACCTTCCAGTGAATGGCATCTTCGGTACTGCACCAGTTACTGAAGTAACTGCAGTTGGGATGACGACTACTTCGTGTCATTCCGCCAACTGTGACGGCATCTCTTGCAGGTAGCTGGGTGATGGCAAAATCCGGGTGAGCGATGAGGAATGGTCGACTGTCTTTGTCGTAACCGGGCATGACTTCGTTGCGATACCTGCGGACAGCATCCTTGAGTTCTTCGGTGATCTCCGGGTGCTGCTCAGCCAGATTGGAATACTGCCCGGGATCGATGGACATGTCAAAAAGATGCCCGGCATCATCCAGACGAAAGCGTTGATTGCGTGCTGCGACTCGTTTGCCCCAGTGAGAAATCAGAGTTCTGTCGGGCCATTCATTGGGAATTGCTTCCGGTGCCAGCAGCGGCTTCAGGCTGACCCCGTCGAGTGGTTTCGTCGAAATGAGGGGAACGCTGGCCAGGTCGGCAATTGTTGGCAGAAGATCGATGGCTGCGGCGATAGGTTCGGCCTTTCTGCCGGCAGCAATTTTTCCGGGCCAGCGAATGATCAACGGAGATCGAACCCCACCCTCGTCGGTGGAACCCTTGCGGCCTTTCATTCCGCCATTCCATCGAAAACTATTGGGGCCGTTATCGCAGAAGTACAGCACGATGGTGTCGTTGGTTAGTTGCAGCCGATCCAGAGTCTGAAGGACTCGACCAACATTCCAGTCGATGTTCTCGCACATTGCCAGGGCTGCGCGGGTGAATACGACGTCTTCCTTGTCCGGGTCTCGATGGCGACTGGTTATTTCTTTGTCGGCAAATCTGTTCCACCATGAATCCGGCACCTGCATCGGCGAATGTGGTGTGTTGTATGGCAGATACACAAAGAACGGCTCGTCCTGATTTTCTTCAATGAACCTGATCGCATGGTTTGTAAAGTCATCGATGCAAAAGCCTTCGCCTGTCACAATTTCGCCATTGTGATCCAGCATCGGCGTGAAGTACTGCCCCCAATGGCCGGAACAAAATCCGTAAAATTCCTGAAAGCCTCGGCCCAGGGGATGATAGGGGTATTGCATCCCGTTGTGCCATTTTCCGAACGCGGCAGTCGCATATCCGGCGGCTTTCAGAGTATCCGCAATCGTCACTTCGTCCAGATTCAGTCGTTCGCCGCCGGTGCTGACTCCGTAAACTCCGCCACGCGGATGATATCGTCCTGTCAGAAATTCAGCTCGTGTGGGAGAACAGACCGGGCAAACAAAAAACCGATCGAACTGCGTACCTTCTTTAGCCAGCTGATCGATGTTTGGAGTCGAAAGATTCTCATTTCCGTTCAGACTGAGATCGCCCCATCCCTGATCATCGCTGAGAAAAACGATGATGTTAGGGCTGGTGGTGGATCTCACGGCCGCGCCACAGTCAGTGGTCGACAGAAACGGGACCACGATCAGGCACAGAAGTGCCTTTGCCGGATTCGAACTCATGATTTCCCCTCCCCTCAAAAACCAGGTGAACGGGAATCATATCGGATTCGCAAATCCACGTCGCCTGAGGTGAGATTTCGGGCAGACAAATCCGCAACGATGGAGGGTCGTCGAGACACAGAGTTGCCAAATGTAGTCGACAGAACGTATTCCGGCGGATAAATTCT
>JAGQQE010000491.1 GCA_020426345.1 Planctomycetaceae bacterium | reverse complement strand
ATTGCCCCCGGCATGCAATGAACCGGCAGTTTCTCGGAGACAGAACAAAGTAAGCCGTCTACTCTCCGTACACACATCCAATGTCAACATTCAATGATCTCGCAAGGCGACAACAATCGCTCCGGAGGAACTTGCGAATATTCTTCCGCAGCAAATTCATAATGTGCTGATTCGCCAGTGCAAGATCTGACCTGTCACATGAGACTGTCGCCCTTGCAAGGTACAAGAGGCAAACCTGCTCCTCCGGAGTGAAAAAACCATCAACAGGAGGTTGCGACAGTGCGTCGTCAACACACTTGATCACCGGGGCTGCCGGAACTTCTCGCAACAGGTCCATTGCCGTCGGAGAATAACTCTCGCTCCAGGTCGCACCAGCATTTTTCCGGATTTCAGTTACCAGGACGAATGCGACGGACTCAGCTGGAAGTGCCAGAAATTCCTTCAGGTGTTGAGTTGCCTCAAGTTCACCGGTTTCACTCGCTGCTCGTTTGAATGCGAGAAACAATTCCTGTGCATGACGGCCGTCAGATCTAAAATTGAAGACGACGGATGCAAACATCACGATCCCCAAAATCAACAGCGCAAACATTCGCAAGCGAGTGCTCTTCATGGTGTTGGAACTCCGATTGGCAGTACAACTTCAAGAAAGAACACATTTACCGCAATTACCTGACGCACCCTAAACGCGTCCGCTGGCCTCGCGCAGATCAGTGGAGAACATGATCCGTGAGGACTGAAGTCGTTTTCTGCTCGCGCGTTGGTCGAGCGACGTCGATGGTAACGGCAGCCGAATCTCCCGGCCACCGTCAAGCAATCAACATGCTGCGATTTCGATGCCTGTCCGTTGCTTGTTCCAGGACCATAGGAGAACACTTGTCGCCAATGCGCGTGAACGATTGGGACAATCGTTCTACGTTGGAAAGCCGTGCCCGCCCTTCATCCTGGAACCGCCGTCCACTCGCTACTTTTGAAAATCCCTGAGCCGAATTTCTCCATTGGCGAGATGAGCGGACAGCAGCGAGCCGGGATTGGTGATGATGTCGGTGACCAGATGCGTTCCGTCGGCGAGCGATTCGAGGTGGCCTGTGATGGACGAAGGGAACTTTCCGGACGTCAGGATACCCTCGAGCGGAAGGCGCACTAATTCGGCACAGCCGCCTGAGATTCGATTCTTTTCAGCTTCAGGGTCACGACCTGTTTCTCACCGGCTTTGAACTCAACTGGCAACGCATCGGCGATGGCTGTGGGCTCGTAGCCGGGGGGAGTGAAGTAGTCGCAAAGCCCGATCGAGTATTTCCCCGGTACAAAATACGTCTGGATAATTCCATTCTCGTCAGACTTCCTGGGACCCTGTCTTACGATGTTCGGTTGCTCGAAGCTCCGCCAGTCATGGGTGCGTCTCTCTGATCTGTCACCGTGCAGGACCCACAGATCCGCACCAGCAACAGGTTGTCCTGTTTCCGCATCAAGTACCCGAACCTCGACCTCGGCGGCACGCTGAAGGAGGATCTCAAACCTGTTCTTCTTCCCCTTCTCAACCATGCATCGCAATGAATCGTCGTCAATAAAGACATAAGCAGTCTTGTATTCAGGGAGTACTTGAAACGCACATTCTCCTGGAGGTAGGTTCAGCACGATCTCTCCAGCATCGCTTGTTGAACCGTGCTGCGATCCGGAACCATGCCAGGCGCCGCCGTGTACCCAGACTCGTGGTGCGGGCTGCTGCGTATCCGCAAACTTGACAGAAACAGTCACCTCCGCCGTGCGAGGGAAAACAACCTCGTCACCATTGCGATACAGAACTTGGTGTTCACTTTTGTAGTTTTCCCCCGTTGTCGCATGGATCATGCGTCTTGCAAAACCTTCGGGATTGACTTCAATTCCGAACTCACAATTGAGTGGCATTGCGGAATACTCAAACCAGCCGTCACTATCAGTCGTTCGAGCTACGAGTTCCTTTGGCATCAGGCGGGGATCGTACAGCGTTTTGAACCCCATGGATCGTCCTCTGATCTGCGACCGAAATCGTTCTCGCACGAAGCCCGGAATTGGATCGGCGTTCCAGAGCCGAACGCGTGCGTTCTGGATTGGTTGCCCTTCGTCATCAACGGCGCGAAGTCGCATCTTCGCGGGTTCGTCGAAGACAAGATCCATTTCGATATCGTCGCCACTGAAGAACTTGGCTGGGGAATCCGGAGCTGGAAACTTGGTCTCTATCTGTGCCTCAATACTCCCATTGATCATCGTCGATCGTGACGGCTTGCTGTCAGGCAGGAAATGTCTGGACGTTCGCCAAGTGAAGCCATAGGCGTCTGATATCGCAAAGACCTCGAAGGCTCCAACCGATTCCCATCTGCCAAACATTTCATCAAGGATGATTGGCAGTTTGACGTTATTGAATTCATAACTGCCATCTTCCTTTGAGACCGTCTCGGCCAGGTTCCTGAAGGCGCCGTGTTGAGATGAGACAACAAACACGCGGACTCCTGCGAGTGGAGTTTGATTCACATCCAGCACTCTGCCAGAGATAGAAATGGACTCTGTTCGCGGTTCTTCGGGTTCGTCCGGATTCTCTTCCGCAGCTTGAGGGGCTGGAACTGGATCAGGGTTGGTGACGGCGTTTGCGGTGTTGGCAACGCCCTCTGTGGCAGCCTGTTGTGGTTTCGATGGTGACAGTACGATTCCCAATGTTGCTATCAACCCACTCACAAGGACAAACAACCCCTTGCGATCCAGGCTCAGCCGCGTTGACGGTGACTTGTGAATCAACCGCAGGACGCGATATTCCAGTAGACTCGTTCCGCCGGATGTTGCGGCGAGGGAAAGTGAGTTTTGGGGTGAGATGCCAGCACACAGTTCCGCCATCCTCAACAACGCGCCGGCGTAGTTCATCGGCTGGTGGCCAGAGCGGATCACGAGGTCGTCGCAGCAGATTTCTCTTTCGGCGCTGAGGCAGCGGCTGAGGAGCCAGACGACGGGGTGGAAGAATAGCAGAGATTCAATGATTCGCTGCAGCAGGTTCATCCAGAGATCGTAGCGGCGGATATGAGCCAGCTCGTGGCTGAGGATGGCGGACAATTCATCGGTTGTCAGACCGGCCGTGAGCGTCGTGGGCAGCAGGATCATTGGACACAGCACTCCGATCACAGTCGGCACGGCGACTCGTTCGCAGTACGCTACAACTGGAACCAGCTTTAGTCCGATGCGTTGAGCCTGAGTCCGAATCAGCTCAAGCAATGCCGAATCCGAAACAGGGTTCGAGATCGCTCGCAACCGATGTCCGCCCCGAAGTGCGATGGCCAGACGAAACAGGAAGTAGACCATGCCGACGGCGTACAGGATCGTGATCCATCGAGCAACGATGGGCATCCATTCCGTCCTTGTTGAGGTCGTAGTATCTATCACGACAGGCGTAATGACCGGGGTATTGAAAGCGGCATCGAATGAAGCCGACGCTGCGTCAGCGTTGGACACGACCTCCGGTGGATCGAGCTTCGGATACGGAATGTCAACCAGATCGTCGGTACTGGATGCTTGTATCGGAATCCCTCCTGAATCAAGAGATCCGTGACTCTGCTGATTGGAATTGACTTGCCAGGACTCGGGCACATCCACGACAGCGAATGTGCATGCGACACAAATCGGACACGCCAGCAGCGCCACTGCATTCAGCCAGTATCGCATTGAGGCCGATTGACTTCTCAACAGCCTCGACGCAACCAACGCCAGCAGCCCGATGACCGCTCCCTGCCACAGAAAATGCAGCAACGTGATGCCCCAGCAAATCGAAACGTCGTGGCTCAGTCCGAGCCACGCAGGAATGATTTCATTCATGGCTCTTCTCCTTCAGCTTCTGATTGAAGGCCTTGC
>JAGQQE010000490.1 GCA_020426345.1 Planctomycetaceae bacterium | reverse complement strand
AAATGTTCACATGGATGTGCAACCCGCCCAACTCGCGCCGCTGAGCGCCGAGGAGCTCGCCGTGGTCCGCGCGCGCGTGCTCGTTCAGCGCCCGCTCCATTGGTCGATCACGCTCCGGCTCGTGCTCGAGGTGATGCGGAGCCGCGAGGCGGCGGCTCACGAGGCCGCGGGGCCTCGCCCATCGCCGCGGAGGGGGCCACGGAGGGCGCGCCGACCGAGGGGCGGGCGGCTCCGGTTGCGAGCGGCGGGGAACGCGCTCAAGTCCTTCGTTCATTCGAACGAAGCAGTCTCTCGGAGGGCGCGCCGCCCGGCGTGTGAGCGCGAGGCGTCGGCGCCCGGTCATCCGGGCCGGAGGGGTGAGCGTGGCAGACCCGAAGAACGACGAGCGGCGCGAGGGCGTTCGCATCACGATGGTCGCGTGGCCTGCGTCGTACGCCTTCGACGACGACCCGGCCGAGCGCCTCGCGACCGAGATCCAGGACTTCAGCCCCGCAGGCGCCTTCGTCGCGGCGACCCGCGACGAGTGCGAGCGGCTCATCCCCGGGCGGCGGCTCACGCTCCACGGCGAGATGTGGGGCACCCCGTTCTCGCTCCCCGCCGAGGTGCGCTGGGTCGGCTACAGCGAGACCCACGAGCGCTTCGGCTTCGGCGTCAGCATCGACCGCGACGTGTCCCTCTGGCGCCTCCTGCACGGGCCGGACGCGCCGAACCCGGGGAAGCCCGGCAAGGGCTGAGCGACTGGGGACCCAGCGTCCAGACCACGACGCGCGAGCGCGGCCCGCGGGCTGGCCGCGCCCCGATGACGCAGGCCGCTACTTCGTCGCCGGCTTCCCGGGCTTCTGGAACATCGCGTCCACCGGCACCACCTTGATGGCCTCCTTCGCGATGCCGACCGGCCACGACTCGATGAGCTTGTCCTCGTCGAGGATCTCCTGCGGCTTCACCACGCCCTCGGGGTAGGTGATCGGCGTCGCCGCGTTGGTCGTGATCTGCTTCGTGATGAGCGCCGGGTGCGCCGTCACCATCGCGAGCGTCAGGTCCTGCGGGCGCACGTGCTTCCGGATCGCCGCGTTCACCTCCTCGAGCGTGAGCGTCGGCAGCACCTTCTGCAGCTCCGCGAGGTGCCCCGGCTCCTCGAGCCCGTAGAAGCGGTCGTCCACCGCGTAGCCCAGCCGCTCGCTCGTCGACTCCGCGAGGTGCAGCGCGTACTTCTCGAGGAACTTCCGGTGCCCCTCGAACTGCTCCTCGGTGAGCCCGTCCTGCGCGAAGCGCTCGACCTCGCGGAGCGCCGCGCGCAGCGCGAACACGGCCTGGTCCTCGGGCACCGGGCGGATCCACACCTCGAAGATCTGATGGTGCCGCCCGACCCCCGTCGGCGGCGTCTGCCGGCGCCCGCCGTTCGGGAACGCCTCGATGTAGGCGTAGTCGCCGTAGTTCATGCCGCGGGCCTCGCGGATCACTTTGTACAGGTGGCTCACGCTGTTCCGATGCTCCCCGAGCCACGACGTCGCGAGTAGCAGCGCGTAGTACTCGCGCGACCCGCGGAGCACGTCGATCGGATGCCCGAAGCTGATGGCCGTCGACGGCCCCGGCTTCTCCACGAGCGTCAGGTGCCGCCCCGTCGACGGCGGCGTCTCGAACTCCGGGTGCCCGGGCGCCTCGCCGCGCGGCAGGTCCTGCAGGAGCCCCTCGAGCCGCTCGACGAAGCCGTCCGGGTAGCCGCCGCCCACGCCGACCACCACGTTCTCGAGCGTGTAGTAGCGCTTCCAGAACGCCCGCACGTCGTCGAGCGTGATGGCCGCGAGCGACTCGACCGTGCCCTCCTCGATGTGCGCGTAGGGCGTGCCGGCGAAGATCGCCTGGTAGAGCGCGGCCTTCCCGAGCTCCTCGTCCGACGAGTAGCGCAGCCGGTTCTTGATGTACGAGCTCGCCTCGTCGCGGAGGCGCTTGAAGTCCGCCTCGTTGAACGCCGGCATCGTGAGCGCCTCGGCGAAGAGGACCCTGAAGTCGTCGGCCTTCTCGGCGTGCACGCGCCCATGGACCACGGTCATCTCGCGGTCGACCGCCGCGCTGTAGCTCGCCGCCATCGGGTAGAGCGCCGCGAGGATGTCCGCGTAGCTGCGGCGCCGCGTCGCGCCCTCGGAGATGAGCGCCCCTGTGAGCGCCGCGAGCCCCTCCTTCCCCGGCGGGTCGTCCTGGCTCCCGACCTTGAACCACAGATCGAGCGACACCACCGGCTCCTTGTCGACCGGCATGAGCACCGTCTGCGGCTGGATCGGCAGCGGCGCCTCCACCTTCTCCGGGGCCGGCAGCGGCTCCGGGAGCGCCGTCCCCTTCGGCGCGAGGGTGAGCGTCGTGCTCCGCGCGACCGTCAGGTATGCGTCGGCCGCGGCCTTCACGTCCTCGGGCGTCACCTGCGCGAGCGTCGCGAACTCCTGGTCGACCGCGGCCACGCCGCCCGTCAGCGCGATCGCCGACACGAGCCCCTGCGCCACCGCGTCCGCCGTCGTGAGCCCCGACAGGTAGCCGTACTTCGCCCGCGCCCGCGCGTCGTCGAGGCGCTCGGTCGTGACCGGCGTGTCGCGGAGGCCGGCCACCGTCGCGAGGATCTCGCTCTCGACGCGGCGCACGTCCGCCGGATCCTTCACCATCGCGATGACGCCCCAGAGGCCCGGGTCGCGCGAGCTGTCGAACGACGCGTACAGCGCCTCCACGCGCTGCTCGTCGAGCACGAGCTTCTGGTAGAGCGGCGACGTCTCGCCGAACGCGAGCTCGCCGATGAGCGACCCCGCCACCATCGTGCGATCCGTGGGGTCGAACGCCGGCCCCTTGAACATCACCGCGAGGAGCGGCAGCGTCTGCCCCTCGAACGCGACGTCGAGCCGCCGCGGCGCCGTCTGCTCCGGCTCGACCGGCACCTTCGGCGCCTCGTAGCCCTTCTCCCAGCCGCCGTAGCGCGCCTCGATCGTCTCGAGCGTGGCGGCGGCGTCGAAGTCGCCGGTGACGAGGATCACCACGTTCTCCGGGCGGTAGAAGCGCTGGAAGAAGGTCTTCGAGTAGGCGAACTGCGTGGGCATGCGCTCCACGTCCGCCTCGAAGCCGATCGTCGTGTGCTTGTAGGTGTGCTCGTCGAACGCCGTGTTCTGCAGGTTCTCGAAGAGCACGGAGAACGGGCTCGTGCGCCCCTTCCGGAACTCGCCGTAGACCGCGCCCGACTCGGTCTTGAACGCCTCCTCGCCGTAGTTCAGGCGCTGGAAGCGGTCGGCCTCGGCCTCGATGACCTTCGGCAGATCCTCGTTGACGAAGCTCAGGTGGTAGGCCGTGTAGTCGTCGGTCGTGTAGGCGTTCGCGTCGGCGCCGAGCCCGTTGATGAGCTCGTCGTAGGCCGACCCGGGGAAGTTCTCGCTGCCGCGGAACATCATGTGCTCGAAGAAGTGCGCGAGGCCTGTTTTCTTCAGGCGGGGATCGAGCTTTTCATCGGCCGAACCCACTTTGAACCACACCTGATAGGTGAAAACAGGGGCGGATGGATCGGGTACGAGGAGGAGTTGCATGCCATTGGCCAGCTTGTACTCATGCACCACCAGGCCGTTGGGCAGGTTGGTCTCGTTCACTTTCTCGGTGGCCGCTTTTTTGGGGGGGGCGTTCGGAGCGTCGTCTTCGGCCCGGGCGGAAGAAGCGCAAAACCCCAGAAGCAGGGTCAAGAAAAGGGTGGTCGTGGTTCTCATGTCTTATCCTCCTGGCGAAAGAAAAGCTTAGCGTAAGCAGGGGTTTTGGCCAGCCTTTTCGGCCCCGGAAGCGGGCTGCCGAGGATATCGTGTGAGGCGGGAGCGAGAGGGCTCGCCGGTAAGCGTGCAGGGCGCGAATTGCCCGC
>JAGQQE010000489.1 GCA_020426345.1 Planctomycetaceae bacterium | reverse complement strand
GTTCGTGTTCATACCGGAGCAGTGCACCTGCTGGTTCCTGCCAAAACGAATGATGCCAGAATCGGCCGCTTAGTTGCTCGTATCCTGCGAAAGACCTTCAAACACACCGGCAGACAAGCTTCGAATCGGAATTTCTGTCACTTGACATGGATGTCATTGAGGAAGAACTCCGCAGGGACAAACGCCGGAAGTGATGTCCCGACCTGATTTGGATGCAGTCCGCTCAGCCCACACCGTCAATCACAGCACGAACCTTCTTCGCCAGACCGACCGGGGTGTAAGGCTTCTGAATATAGGCGTCCGTTGCTACTCGAACTCCATGCAGCAGAACAGCATCGTCGGTATAGCCGCTGCAATACAGCACACGAATTTTCGGGGCGATGATTCGTACCTTGTCGGCCAGTTCCCGCCCGCTCATCTCCGGCATCACAACATCTGTGATCAGTATGTCGGGCTGCAGATCCTGCTGCAGCAAATCAATTGCCTCGGGGCCGTTTGATGCGGTAACGACGGTGTAACCAAATGACTGCAACACCACCGTTGTGATCCTGCGTACCGAATCGTCATCCTCTACCAGCAGAATTCGCTCGTCACCTTTTCCGGCGTTTTGATCCTGTTCTCCAGCAACACGATCCGCTTTCCATGACGTTTCCGGCTGTTCCGCCGCAGGCAGCAAAACCCGAACAACAGTGCCGCGTCCAACCTGACTCTCCACTTCAAGATGGCCGCCTGCCTGCTGAATGATGCCGTACGCGGTTGCCAGTCCCAGTCCTGTTCCCTTTCCCACTTCCTTTGTGGTGAAGAATGGCTCAAACAACTTGCTTCGGATCTCCTCCGGAATCCCAACACCGTCATCCGAGACAGAAAGCTGGATGAAGTCTCGATTTCCGGATGAACCCGACAGGCCGGACTGTCCTCCGTTAGTGCTGCAGATGCGTTGAGTCTTTAGACAAATCTGTCCGCCGTTCGGCATCGCATCCCGCGCATTGAGCACGAGATTCATAATCACCTGGCCAATCTGATTCGCATCTACGTAAACAAAGCAGTGAGAATCCGCCACCACTTTCACGTCGATGTTTTCACTAATCAGTCGCCGAAGAAGCTGATGTGACTGTGCGACAATTTCATTGAGATCAAGAACCACCGGCGCGATGACCGTTCGTCGACTGAAAGCCAGCAGCTGCGAAGTCACAGACGCCGCTCTGGTACCAGCATCCAGTATTGCAGAGACAGCATTTCGGTCAGGATCATTTGATTCCATGTCGGCAAGCAGGAGATCGGCGTAACCATTGATGACCGTAAGCAGGTTATTGAAATCATGGGCCACTCCGCTGGCCAGTCGACCGACCGCATCCATCTTCTGTATATGCAGCAACTGCGTCTCCAGTCGCTTGCGAGAAGTGAGGTCTCGGACAACACCGGTGAAATGCTGATCACCGCTCAGTAGGAACTCGGTGACCGTCAACTCCACGGGAAAACGGGATCCGTCTTTTCGATGTCCCTCAAACTCATGCTCTTTTGCAACCGCAACCGTTTCGTTCACCGCACTTACAAAGTCCCCGATACTTTTGTTAGCCTGTCCAACAGCTGGCAACAAAAGTGAAATATGTTGACCAAGCAGCTCTTCCACGGAATATTGAAAGAACCGCTCCGCCGTGGGATTGGCCGAACGAATGATGCCCTGCAAATCAATCGTAAATATCGCATCCGTCACACTTCCCAACACCGAACGCAGCAGGTTCATGGTTCGCTCGCGCTCACTGATATCGCGCAAACAAACCAGCACGGCATCTTCGCCGACATCACTAATCGAGGCAGATGTCACCGTCACCGAGCTGCAACTGCCGTCCAGGCGAAAGATCGTTCGAAGAACGTCCTCAGTCGGCTGGCACTGTGACACGAACGGGCTGGATTCAGCCTGCTCAGCTTCATCATGTTCAATCTCAACCAGGTCCCTTGTCGGCTTTTGAAGAAGCTGCGACGGAGAATCCGCACGAAACAATCGGACACTGGCAGGATTGCAAAAAACGACCCGTCCCTGAGCGCAGACCAGGATTGCTTCCGGAAGAAACTCCATCAATCGTCGATAACGTTCTTCACTCGTGCGCAACGATTGCTCAGTGCTCTTGCGATCTGTAATGTCCAGATTGGTTCCCACAACAGCAACCGGCTTTCCCGTTGCGTCGACATCAACCACCTCCGTTGCCTGAATGAATCTCAACTGGCCATCACGATGACGACGAATCCGAAACTCTCGACGACTCTGTCCTATCCTCTCAATGGTGTCGTTCAGTATTCGCTCCTGCTCCGGAAGATCTTCCGGATGAACACTTGAGCTCCATGTCCTGTAGTCCACAATTCGCTCGCCGGTTACCTCCAACCCGTAGATTTGAAACATCTGTTCGTCCCAGCGAACCGCGTTTGTATGCAGATTCCACTCCCAAATCCCCACACCAGTGGTCACGGTCGCAAGGCGAGTCACCTGCTGGCTTTCCGTGAGCCTCACAAGATTCTGATTTCTCTCCGAAATCACGATGTTGGGTACCAGCGCCGTGAGTACCGCCACGGCAAGAAATGACTGCAGTGTTCGAACATGCAGCCCGTCAGCCATTTGATCAGGTGACAATCCCTGCAGAAAATGGGTCGTTAAGAATGCGGAAAGAATTGCCATACTGAGAATCAAAACGGACACACTCCGCAGGCTCATTCGAATGGCTGCCCAAAGAGGAAACAGCAGCAGCAGCGATTTGCTCGGCATCAAAACTCCTCCACCCGGAACAAAGACGTACCAGGTAGCAACCGCCATCGCTGTCCAAAGAAGTGCGAACTCAAGAAGGCGTTTCCGCGAGAAGCCGCTGTTGCCGGAACGAAACGGATAAATCCATGCAATAGCCAGCGGGACAACCAACAGATTGGCCATCGCTCCATTGGCAGACCATGTAACCCACGAATCCAGGAAGGAAGTGCTCCATCCGGACTGGACCAGAGTGAAAGCGCCTCCTGCAGCTCCAATAGCGGGCGCAATGACGCCACAAACGGCCACGAACCAAAGAAACTCCCTCAGGCAATGGAACTTTGTTTGCTGACCGTTAAACCTGGCCAACAGAAAGACCCCAACGACAACCTGAATTAAGTTGGACAGGTAGAAACCGACAAGAGTCAGGAATGGGGTGCCTATGGAAAGATCAAACGCTGCGTTTCCGACAAATGCCGCAAACATCAGTCGGTGCCACGATCGGATCGACATCACCATCGATACAGCGAGCCACGCAGCCGACGGCAGCCAGAAAGGTATGTAAGAACTGTCGGACAGCGACAACTGCCTGCTCAGCCACGCCAGCCCCCAAAAAACAAAACCGAAATAAACAGCAAGCTGCCAGTCGGCCTCACGAGATTCATGCATGCTTGCGGATGAGTCCATCGAAACACTCATTGAATCTGTGGATGCACGTGCATCCGGACGGCCCGCATCCAGCATTGCATCAGATTCCGAAGGAAGGAGAAATTGGAGGGACAGTCCATTCCACGGTAAATGAAATGCCCGATGTGTACCTCATTCTAAGCCCGGATTCAGACTGTGCTCAAGCCATCACACTCAGGGTTAAACTCACTCCACCCCCAGCTATGGACCCTGCCAACCCTGCAGGAACCAGACCCGGAATTCGCTTCCATTAAAACCCATACCGGCAGGGCCAGTGGCACACCGGCGATGGCATCTTCCAGATAGGCTCGTATCCGGGGATCCGTCGTCTCGTCCATTTCCACCCGCAGACGTGCCCGTTGTATGTGACGTTCCCGATATTCGGCCAGAATGGCTTCCAAACTTCGCAGTCCGTTGAGCCCATGGGCATTCGGGTTCAGCAGTTCCTCAGTACTGGCCAC
>JAGQQE010000048.1 GCA_020426345.1 Planctomycetaceae bacterium | reverse complement strand
CCGTCGCTTGCATCGTATGATCCGGTCTTTCCGCCGCCAGTTTCGATGCCGCGAGCCTACGCAGTTCATCATACACCAGCGGCATCAACCGCTCCGCCGCTTCGGCTTCACCGGATTCAATCTGCTGCAGGATCAATGTCACGTCAGACATTCACGGCACCATTTGTGAGGCAAACGACGGGAGACGAACTCGCCAATTCTACCTCGCAAATTATGCCACAATCCGGTGCTTTCGTGTAGTGTCGACAGCCGTTTGACACGTGGCCGCCGGTTTGGTTGTCGCGGGCCTGAGCCAACCGCCTGGCCTCTCTCGGCCACGCGTCAAACGTAGGCACGTTCGTCTCAAGCTTCCCGCGACGATGCGATTGACTCACTTGCTTGTTTACACCGTCGATATCGGACCGCTGCAACCATCGTTCCGACGCTTAGTAGCAGAATGCTGCCGGGTTCCGGCACAGCCGCCGGCGCGGGATTCACCGTCAGGAATCCTGAGGTTGAGGCGAAGGAAATGTCGAATCCGTTCTCATCAACGAACTGCGACAGGGGATCGAGGTCAATCTCATAAGTTCCTGCAGCTAGGGCGTCCAGGTCGAGTCGAAACAACAGTGCTTCGTTGCCCACTGTTGGCACAAAGATGGGATCTTGCAGCCCCGGGGCTGGCGGTGGCCCGCTGCCGTCGTCCGTGGCGTCATACGCAGAATACACATCACCGCTGAAATTGACGGTACCAGCGGGAGCACCGAGATTCACGCTCTGACTGCGATTGAAGAAGACATAACTGGAATCGGTTAGAAATGTCTCGGACTGAAATGGCGAGAACACAAGACCACCGAGTGGTCCTCCAACTGGAGAGAGAACCACACTTGCCAGATACTGGTCGAGCAAGTCTGTGCCGGTGTCACTGGCGATCAGAACGTCGACTTGTCCGGAACCGCCAGCCACCAGCGGTGACGGTATTGTTGGCGAAAACGAGACGATGATTCCGGCGTCTGCTTTCGTCATCAGACACGTCAGCACGACAAGACTTAACAATGGAAACGGTTTCATATCTTCAGACCATTCAGAATGACAACACTCAAGCGACAGCATCCTGCGACGATTTCTGAGGCTCCAGCCAATATCCGCAGGAATTAATCATCCCTGAACAGATCCTCTTTCAGTTTCCTTCCAAAGGCACGGTTGACGAGCGACATGTCTGTCAGATTGACGATGCCATCCCCGTTCGCATCGGATTCTGCGTTTGAGGTGCGATTGGCAAGCAGCACTTGTGACTTATCAATCGCATCCACTTTGCCGTCACCATTCACATCACCGAGCAATCGATGGAAGCTCTTCATTGGTGAACCGGCCTCAAAGCCGCCATCGCCGTCGTGATCGAAGACCAGCTGATAGTAGCCGTCACCGACATTGGAATTGCGATTGCCACCGATCCCCTGAATACCAAAGTCGAAACGAATGGTGTTGCCAACCAGGCTATACGAAGGAAGTGGTATGCTGCTTCCGTTGGAGCCATTCAGGTCATATCGATTCAGTTGCAACCGATTGTTGTTCAACAGGTCCTGAAGCTCATCCGGGCGATCAAAGACCGCGTCCAGATAGCGAACATACGAACGCTGATTCAAACCCAGCTGAACGTCGATGCCAGCTAGTTCAGTCACGTCCGTCACCTCGATCAGGAATGCCTTTTCGTAGACCAGTCCATTGGAACCATTGGAACGAACTCGTATCGAGTAAACGTTCTTCATTTCAAAATCGAATGCTTCGACTGGCGTCAGTGACTTCCCTCGGAAAATCTGAAAAGCAGCGTTGTCCTCGCTTCCCTCACCTGAAACGAGGTCATACGTATAGGAGACATCCGGATCTTCACCAAGCGTCGAAAAGCTGCCAATCAAACCATTTTTGGGTTGGTTTTCCGGGACGAGATTGTTGTCAAGCAATATGTCCGTGGGCCCCGTGGCTGTGTGTCGGGACAAAACGATGTCATTTCCGTCACCGCCGACGTAGCTCAGTTGAAATTCGACGCCATCAAGGGAGAGAACACTCCCTTCGGCCAATCCGGCAAATGTCCCAATGATTGGCTGAGAGCTCCAATTATCAAGGATGGTGAAATGTGCATCTGTCGCCGGTGTGTATGAGGTCATCTGGATGATCAAATCCATCCCAGTGATATCAGCTGACTCGCTGACAATGATTTGATCGTAACCGGTGCCCGGATCGGGTCCCATGATTTCGATCAGCATGCGAGCCCCGGGTTGCCCTTGAAGCTGACGCATCCCAAAGATTCCGGGACTGTTGCCAGCTGTGACGAGGGCAAACGTCGAAAGCGCCACGTTTCCCACGGAAATTACCGGAGCTTCAGAGGTGGACGTGACTGTGCCGTTCTGGCCAACACTGATCGTTGAATTCTGTGCGGTTGCGTCTGCACCAAAGATCAGAGTCCCGGCTCCAACACTGATGATTCCGGTCGTTGGATTATCACCGTGAAAAATAAAACCGCCTTCGCCGGTCTTCTCGACGTTTTGATCCCCCCCGATCCCGGATGCTTCGCCAGTGGTGACAAGCACAACTCCCGACGTGCTGACAATGGTGCCCGTCGACGAAATGACCTGACCTCCGTCAATCGTTAAGCCAGAGACCACCTCATCGAAGGACTGGATGTCCAGCGTTCCGCCCGTCAAAATGGCCAGGGTACTTGAGTTCGATACGCCGTCACTGGATGTCAGCTGAAAAGTGCCGCCAGCGATATTGATCTGTCCGGTACCTGCACCAAGCGTATCCACCGCGACCGTGCCTGTTGAGGCCACAAACTGGTCACCGCTGGATGTGGTAATCAGTTTGCCGCCATTTTCCAGCAGGATGTTGACCGGCACGCCGTTAGCCCCGACGCCGCCGTTGACTGCGATCAGCACGATCCCGGAGGAGTTCGTCGACTTGACTGTTCCGGTCCCTGTGACTCCCGACTGGCTGTTCACGGTGAGGCTGCCAGTCTGCATGTTGGGCACCGAGAGGTTGACCGTTCCCGCGGAAGAAATCTGCAGGTCATCATTCACGACAACGCTGCCACCCAGCGAAACATTGCCACCGGTTGAGGAGATGTGGACAACGTCGGGATCGGGGCCTGTTGACATTCCGCCAAGCAGAATTGTGCTGGTCGAACGAATAAACACATCCCCATCTGCCCCGCCGCTCGCTTGCGTTTGGATAATCAGCTGACCGGCCACATCGACCACCACATCGTTACTTGAACTGCCGATTGCTCGATTCACCGTGTGCAGAGACAGGTCTCCGGATGTTGTTCGAAGCGTCCCGCCCTGAATACCTTCGACGCCGAGTACGTTCATAGAGGACGCGGAAAGTAATCCGTTGGCCTGTACAAATCCGAGTCCTCGCAGATTCAGGTGATCGTCCAGCTCCATGGAGCCGTTCACAAAGATCGCGTCACTTTGCAGCGTCACGACCTGCAGGCCCGGTCCCGTCTCGACTTTCACCTGAGGCAGGATTGTCTCACGCTGGTTACCGAGTTCGATTCCGTCCGCCACGCCGAATTTCGAGG
The DNA here is from genome assembly GCA_020426345.1 of Planctomycetaceae bacterium. Classification (GTDB taxonomy): domain Bacteria; phylum Planctomycetota; class Planctomycetia; order Planctomycetales; family Planctomycetaceae; genus F1-80-MAGs062. Next base: position 20,499 of record JAGQQE010000048.1, on the reverse strand, counting down.
TACCAAGCGACACCCAGATGTCGCCAGGTCCGCCGACAGCGGCTGTCCTGAAGAGCATGGTATCGGCTGCCCTCAGACGCAGAAGGCTCACACCGCTCCCAATAGAACCACGTGTGGCATCAACAACTAAGCTCTTCTCGGTCTCAGCCCTCCCGATTCCTTCGACCACCTGCGCCGTCAGTCTCAGGTTATCATGAACTGCTGCGAACGTGACGACCGTCACTCTTTCTTCGAGATCCCCTCCGCCAAAGATCAGTTCAGAGAATCCCTCCTTAAAAGCAACGAGAAATTCGTCTGTCAGTACCAAATCATCCGTGGGCTGCAGAGGATCTTCCAGGTCAGGCGCACCCAGGCTGACACCCTCGCCAGAGGCTGAGCGGATCGTGACCGTTCCCGTGCCGGCAATCGTATCCGGCACGGCACCCGGGACATCTCCGATCCACCAGCGGCTTCGGAGCTCCCCGGCAACCAGCGTCAAATTTCCGGATCCAATATTGAATGCACCGCCGTTGGAGGGGCCGAGAAATTCAATCGCACCGCCTGTCGAGGCCCGGAACGAAATCTGGTCTCCCGCCAGTCCCACATGATCATCAGCAAAGTTCGGAATCAACTCGAGCACTAGCAGTGACGACGTTGTGTCGATCTCGACGGTATTTGTAAGCTCCGGATTCGTTCGAAGCTCTTTGACTCGCAGTGGAGCAGAACTCGTGATGTGGATGTCGCTACTGTACTGACGGTCCAGTTCATACAGATCGTTGATAGAGAGAGCCATAGCCAGCATCATCAAACCCAGCACCGGTGGATGCCATTGCCAGCCCCGTCCGGATACTCAGCGCTCCGGATGCGTTGGACGCATAGATCCCCTCGCGGCTGTGAATTCTAATATCACCGGAACCAGTAAAGGAATTCTGATCTTCAACCGGAACGGTGATCGCATCGCCCGTCGTGATCGCATCGACCGCTGGGAGTTGAATGGCGCCGATAATCGATTCGACGGTGATGCTGCCACTATACGCGGGACCGCCGGCCGTGTTCGTTGCATTTCCGGTGACGAGACGTCCATTCTGCGTCCCCAGGATCGAGGCGAACTCTTCCGGCGACGAATACTGATGCCCGGATCGAAGATTGATGACTCCGGACGCGATCACGCTGAATATCGGATCGGGTGTCGATGACACAACATCACCCGTCGACACAGTCCCATTCAGAAAAATCTCCCCGGCGGCCAGCATCTGGATCGACGCGGTGACCGAAACGCCACCAGGCCCGTCAGGATCGACGGTTTGTACGTTCGCATCAACGACAATTTGCTCGGCGACCACGCTCATCGCTTCAGCACCAGTGGGGCCGGTCAGAGTAAAGTCATGATCAAATCGCAATTCGCCAGACGATCGAAAGTTGACATTCCCCTCAACGAAGATCGGACCGCCAAAGCTGATGGGACTTGTCGCGACTGTTTGCTCAAAGCTGTAGTTGCCATAGTGGCCGACGGATACATCCAGTCCACCCAGGAATCTCGTTTCTGCCGGGAAGTCGACGCGGGCTAACTCCCCCAGAAGCCCGGCCTGGAACGAAAATGGAAAAGGCTGGTCAAAACCAGAACCCACGACCGCTAGCTGCAAACCGTTGGAGTTCAGCTCTCCCACATGCACAAGACTTCCGGACAACACAGATGTTGCAATGGTCAGAGTCCGAGTGCCGATTCCATCAACCCCCGGGCCGGGGTCGAACACAGCCTGCCAGGTATCCCCTGCCGATCCACCCAACGTAAATCGCACATTGGATTCGTCTGCAAATTCAACGAGAAGTGATTCGTTGTCAAGGAAGTTCGACAACCCGAGCGCCACTCCCGCTTCGAAAGCAATCGTCGCGGGAACAATTCGTTGTTCGAGCACGCTGTCTAAACGCTGTCCATTAAAGCGTGATGCTCTGCGTCGTTTTCTAAGCTGCCCAGGCAGATTCCTGAAACCTTTCCAGCTCTGGTTCAGCGAATTGCATATCGCGGCCGATTCTGAGGAGTGTCCTGACATTCGAGCCCTCGGTTGATCGTGTTGGAACTGGCAAGGCGCGCTGAGGCCATACGACGGACCACACGCATCCAGAATCAAGGCGAACATCCCGTCGCTGCGACGCAAAGTTTTTCGCAGTCTTCCGAAGATTCCGGAATTCAGTCGCAGTTGACCACCGTACAAACAGGCACGAAGCGCCCACAGGATCCGTATAAGAACCGGCCCGGATCAATGAATTCTTTGACTGTGGAATGGTCCGGAGCTGCTGCGATCGTTGATTGCAATGATCACGACGTCGCGCTCGCCGTCTTCCGAGACAATCCCGTGAGAGGACCAGTGACGCATCCCAAACAACCTTGATTCTGCCCACATGGAACGGCGCTGACGTTCACGCTCAGCATGTGAATATCACGACGAGAACAGTGGCGATTCTGTATGCGAACTCATCATTGAACAGCATTCAGCAATGCATCCGACACCGGTGAACGGTCCGATCAAATTGATCGGACCGGCCTGTTGACGCAGGTGGCTTACCGAAATGCACTTGTCAAGATCAAATGTCTTTCAGCGCGTCTCGCAAAGCATGAGAGTTACACGGTTCCCAGGGCCAGTATTTCATCAAACAAATTCAGCGTCTGCGGTTCAGCGACGTCCTCACCGAAGACAAGGTCAATGCAGTGCTCATCATTCCTCGGCGGAATCGACGGCTGGCGAGCGGGATGCGTCAGCTTCCCGGTACTTTTCATGTGCGTGATGACGGATGTCGTCCGGGATGACGGGTTGGTCGCTGAAGAGGACAGACTGGTGGCCACAGATCACGGACCGGCCAGCTGACACTGGCCGCTCGCCGAAGTCACTTGTCAGGCGTCCTTGCGGAAAACACCAGTGTTGCATAAATCCCCGTCAGCATCGCAAACCCTGTGGCCACCAGCGTAAAGGCGACGTTGCGGGCGAAGGGGTTTTGGGCGTAGGCGGGTGATGGGGCGGCGGGGGCTACGTCAAGAAGAACGCTTAATGCATAGCAAAGTGTCGCGGCGGAAAGAATAAAGGCGATGCGGCTGTTGCGGCGGATGCCCTGGATGCGGCGAATTCGCAGTGACAGCCAGATCAACAGCGTGTGCAGTGGGATGATGAACCCAAACAGCGGGCCGAGGATTGGTAACACGGTGTCCACAGAAATCGCGCCGGAAGGAATCTCACCGAACGCGACCGGAATCGACGCAACACTCCAGAGCATGATCACGAAATTGATCACGACAGCCGTCAGAGCCAACTGCTGCTGGCCTCGACGAAGTGAACACCAGGTCAGCACACGTCGAATCCTGCCAATCGGCCGCGCGGTCACGGGTTGTTCAAGGAGATAACGTTTAAGATCTTCCGCCAGTTCTTTCCCGGAGGCGTAGCGATCGCGAGTTTCATGGGCCAGGCATTTCATGCAGATCGCATCCAGATCCACAGAAACGTCGGCACGGAATTCGCAAACAGACGCGGCAGTTTCGCTCTGCAATCGTTCGATGACTGCCGGCAATGATGGTGCGTCGAAAGGAGGCCTGCCAGCCAGCAATTCGAACAGGATGGCTCCGATAGAAAAAATGTCGCTGGCAACTCCGATGTCTTCGGTGCGACATTCGGCCTGCTCGGGCGACATGTAAACCGGTGTGCCAGCGATCAGGCTGCCTCGCGTATCCCGCAGAGACACATCGACCGGAATCGCCAAACCGAAATCCATGATTCGCACGGTCACACTGGTACTCTGGTCCGATCGCAGCGACGGACGGATGATCACATTGCCAGGCTTCAGGTCCCGATGCAGCACGCCATTCTGATGTCCATAGTCCGCAGCGTCCGCCAGTTGCATCGCGATCTCGGCAGCGACCTGCGGCGACACGGGTCTTGATTGAACGGCAAACCATTTGTCCAGCGTCTGCCCTTCGCAGATCGGCATGACCAGATAAGGCATGCCATCGACCGCGCCCGCTTCGTACATCGGCACAACGGCCGAATGATCCAGCCGCGCTGCCAGAGAACATTCCCGAAGAAATCGGCGGCGATGAGTCGCATCAAACATTTGCGATTGATGAATCACTTTCAGCGCGACTTCTCGATTTCCCGAAGGATCAAATGCCCGCCAGACAACTCCGAAGCGTCCGGCTCCCAGCATCTCAAGAATCTGAAACCGACCGATTTTTTCCGGTCGCTGTCCCGTTTCCGGCTGCGAGGGTCTTGCAAAGACTTTGCTCAACAGGGAGGCGGCTCGGACTGTTTCAGAATCAAGCCCATCCGGAACATCGTCTGAACTACCGCAGTCTGTTCTCCCCAACTCCCACAGCTCCAGCTGAATTGCCTTCCGCAAGTCTGCGTCGACTTCCGAAGTTTCAGGCATTGAGACTTCACGACGTACCACGTCCGACGGAGTCTTCCCCAAAGTCTCGGAACCGCTCATCGCTCGGACTCCGCACGAAGTTGTCTCCCCAGCGATTGCATGGCTTTCAGCCACAGCCGCCGCACGGCATCGTGCGACAAATCCATGAGCTCGCCGATTTTGTCAAATGAAAGCGATTCAATGTAGCGAAGCCGAACAATCGTCTGTTGTTGCGTTTCCAGATGTTCAATGGCATGCAGCAACTGCTGAATGGTTTCCTGAGCGACAAGGTCCGACAGTAACGTGGGTTGATTGATCGATTGCGGAATTTGAAAAACAGTGTCAGACTTCAGGCACAAGAGTTCTTTTCTTGAGTGAATTCGGCGTGCTTCGTCGATGATACGATGTTTCAGAATCTGAACGAGCCACTGCGTCAGTTCCTGTTCAGAAGACCCGCGAAAAGAGGCCTGGTCGCGAATGGCCGCCAGCAGAGTCTGCTGAACGACGTCTGAAGCCGCAACCCGCGATCGCAACGCGTCATTCATCAGACGTTCTGCCATACTCAGCAGAAGCCGACGTGACTGAACAATCTGTTCAGAGCGATGAACAACGACGGAATCCGTCGTTCCGAAAGTGATTTCAGATTCGTTCAGCACGACAGGACTTTCGAGAGAAGAATCAGAGTTCCTTTGCCTTGCCGGAAAGGCAAGATGAAGAACAGAGTACCCACCTGAGATCAATGCAGGAGATCCGGAGGAATCGTCCGGACTTTTTCTGAATTGACGTCACGACGGCCCTTCGACTCCCGACTCACCCGATGTTTGGGTGCTCTCTGGTAACTGCTGATTACTGGAAGTTGATCCCGGGGCACTCGTGGGCGGCCTGCCCCAGCCATACTTTTGCATTCCGTAGAGTCCCAGGCCTCCCAGACATCCGGCCAAAAAACCACCGCCGGCTTTCGGCAGGATGCTTTCGTAGCGTCCATCCAGCAATTCGCCCATTCCATTCATCACAAAGAAACCGACCGCAAACGATGCTGTTGATGGAACCCATGCCGGGACCGGAAGCCGTTTCCAGCTTTGTGCGGAGATGCCGATGCACAAGACGCCGAGTGACCCCGATGCACTAAACTTCAGGCCTCGCATCACCAGTGCCATCCAGTCCCCTTCGCCCTTGAGCCACGCGCTGAAAAAACCCATGAGAAAGAATAATGAAAACACAGTTGCGATCACGGCAATCGACGTCCACACAACGGGCCCCCAATCGGTCTTTGACAGATGGGAATGAGACATCGGCGGCACTGATTCCTGAGATTCTGACGTCATATGGCAGGGCTTGATAGAAGGAATTCTTTCATCAATCATTTGAGGATACTGCCAAACACACAGCGGCCAAAGCGAAACCCAACCGATGGAGCACATGGTTACCGAACCGTTGACAAACTGAGAAATCTGAATCTGTGCATGATCAAAGCGGCCGCGTGCGTCCCCGGCAACCCTTCTTGACGCGATTTCGTACGATGACTCAGAGTGCAGTCGAGCGGAGTCATTAAAGTAATCCCTCCCCCCAAATGTCTCTACGAATTTCAGCCCAGTTCATTGTCTGGCCTGAACTTTCGAACCATGACCATCTGCGGCACTTCGATGACAGCCCTCCTGAGCTGAAATCAGGCGATGTTAATGACCGTGCGTGACTGCGGGATCGCACAGAATACAGTCTGCCTGCCTACCGGAAAGATCGATATGCCGCCGCTCTTATTCTGCTGTGCCTTTTGCACTTTTGCCATGACAGGATTGATCTGGCTGGTTCAACTGGTTCACTACCCGTTGATGGCGAACGTTGGACCAGCCCAGTTCGTGCAGTATGAAAAGGCTCACTGCCAGAAGATTACACCCATCGTGTTCCCACTGATGATGCTGGAACTGATATCCAGCATCTGGATCGCCTTTCGCCCACCAGTCGCATCACCCTTCTCGGCTTCGGCTGGGTTGTGGAATTCTCTCGCGCTGGCCACGATTTTGATTTGGCTTTCGACCGCACTGGTTCAGGTACCGCTTCACCGCAAGCTGGAAAATGGCTTCGAATCCGGCGTCCATCGCCGCCTTGTTCGCTCAAACTGGTTGCGGACTCTGCTGTGGAGCGTCCGGTCTGCCGGACTTGGCTGGATTCTGCTCGGCTGAGGCGGGCTCAGCAGTCCTGTGGGAATCCCGGAGGAGACTTCTCGCAGAGAGGACGCGAGCGTGAAAATGGGTGATCTGGAGAACAAAGGAGTGTTGTTCCCGTGGTAGTGGATCAGAGGGAGTTACTCAATCGATAAATAAGAACGATGTCGGCGGTTGAATTGAGCGTCTTACCGAGTGATGTCAATCTGATATAGTTTGCAAAGCTTTCACCCGCATTGTTCTGTTTGTGTGGCGTTTGTCATACTCGCCACCGGAGTTTCTTCGATGACTGGTTCGGTTCGGCTCATACTTGCATTTCACAATCACCAGCCAATCGGAAACTTCGACGGCGTTTTCGAACAATCGTTCCGCGACAGCTACAAGCCGTTTCTGGATGTGTTGCAGGACTATCCTGAAATCCCGTTTGCGCTGCACACAAGCGGCAGTCTTCTGGAATGGCTTGAGGTCAGCCATCCGGAATACATCGAGCGTTTACGCGGGATGGTGACGTCGCGTCAGGTGGAGATTATCGGTGGAGCGTTCTTCGAACCGATTCTGGCGAACATTCCGCGACGCGATCGAATCGGTCAGATAAAGACGTATGCAGAACATCTGAATCGAATTTTCCACACGGCTGTCCGTGGCATGTGGCTGCCGGAACGTGTTTGGGAACAGTCGTTCGCAAGTGATATTGCCGCCGCTGGCATGCAGTACACGATCGTCGACGACTATCACTTCAAATGCGCCGGCGTCGCGCAGGAAGAGCTGTACGGTTACTACGTCACTGAAGACGAAGGCCGGACGCTGAATGTCTTCCCCGGAAGCGAACGCCTGCGCTACCTCATCCCGTTCGATCATCCTGAGAACTGTGTCGAGTATCTTCGAACACTGGCAGAATTGCCTGGTCAACCAGTCGCCCTGTTTGGCGATGATGGCGAAAAGTTTGGTGCGTGGCCGGATACTCACAAACACGTTTATGGTGACGGCTGGCTGCGACGCTTCTTCGATCTGTTGCGTCAGAATGATTCATGGATTCATGTCACAACTCCGTCAGAAGTGATCGATCATGTGCCACCATCCGGGCGAATCTATCTGCCCGATGCCAGCTATCGCGAAATGACCGAATGGGTGTTGCCGCCGGAAGCACAAAAGGATTTTGTCGGACTTCGCAACGCGCACCAGCACGATGCCGACTTCCAGAAGCTGCTGCGATTTACTCGAGGCGGCTTCTGGCGCAACTTTCGGACGCGCTATCCCGAAAGCAACGAAATGTACGCGCGAATGACAGATGTCAGCCGTCGTGTGGCAACCGCTTTGTCAGCGGATAAGCTGTCAGACGATCAACGCGAATTGCTCGAAGAAGCACAGCTGCATTTGTACCGCGGTCAGTGCAACTGCAGTTACTGGCACGGGGCATTCGGCGGTCTGTATCTTCCTCACCTGCGCAATGCCGTCTATCGGGAGCTCATTCAGGCTGATGGTTTGATTGAAGAAGCGGCAGGCCGTACCGAACCGTGGGTCGATGTGTCCACGGCTGATTTCGATTTCGACGCACGACAGGAAATCCGCCTCAGCAATCATCGTCTGATTGGATGGTTGGCGCCGGCTCGTGGTGGGCACCTTTATGAACTTGATGTGTGCCGCGGTGGTGTGAATGTGCTGGCAACGCTGGATCGACGCCCGGAAGCTTATCATCAAAGCATCCTGGATTTCGGCAAGCACAAGGATGGCGATGACAAGGAGAACCTCGCAAGCATTCAGCGGGAAATCAAGTTTAAACAGCCGGATCTGGACAAGAAGATTTTCTACGACAAATGGCCTCGTAAGAGCCTTGTCGATCATTTTCTGCAACCACAGCTCCAGCATGACCAGTTCAATCGAGGCGAAGGTCTGATTGGGGACTTCGAAACCGGGGCGTACGAAGCTTCGATTCGAAAAGGCGAAACACGAATTGCCGTCGAAATGCGGCGGCGGGGCAATGTCGGCGACGTCACGGGCGAAGTGCGGAAGATCATTGTCCTGTCATCCGATCGCCCGAACGAAATTCTGATTCAATATCAGCTGTCTGACTTCCCGCGGAATATTCCACTGCACTTCGGAATTGAACTGAACTTTGCGGCGATGCCGGGGCATGCCGAAGACCGGTACTTTTATGACGGTTCGGGCAACCGTATTGGGACTCTGGATCGGCAGCTGGATCTGCACAACACCGATAGACTCAGTCTGGTTGACGAATGGCTTGGGCTGGACGTTTCGGTGGAATCTTCCCGGGAAGGCGGAATCTGGACCTCACCGATCGAGACCATCAGTCAGTCGGAAGGCGGTTTCGAGCTGGTCCATCAAAGCGTTTGTGTGATGCCACACTGGGAGTTCGTGATGCCCCAGTCTGGCGCCTGGGTTGTCGATCTCCGGATCGTGCTGGACACGTCTGTCGCGACAGCCCGTCAGCTGGCAGAGCCGGCATCTCGTACCACAGCTCCCACCATCGCCGGAGCAATCACGTAGGCCGGCAACCGATCCTGCCCACACCGAATTCAGTAAGCGTCCGAACGAGAAAGACGGCGACAGAGACGGGCGTTGCCGTCGCCGTCTGTTCTGCCTTGGATGTTCTGCGTTGGATGTAACAGAATTCAAATCCTGCCAGCGGCCCATTGCATGCCGTTGATGATGGTGTCCAGGAAGACTTTGTCTTCAAAAGTTTCGTTGGAATGTCCGTAGGTCGTTCCGAAGACACGCGCTTTTCCATACTTGTGTGCCCAGATGACCGGGTGCATTTCCTGTGTCTTTTCGCTCACCGAAGTGGCCAGAACCTCAGTATCCGGCCAGACTTTTTCGATCACGTACAACTCGTCACTGGGCGTTGTCCATTCCTGAGGAAAGTCCTTCATTGCCGGATGTTCAGGCCTGGCATTACGAACCATGTATTCGCTTTTGTGTTCGTGACGACGGCTTGTCACGCCCAGCATTTCTCGCCAATCGTCAATTTCTGCGGCGCGGTAGGTGTGCATTGCACAGTGGATCACGACCGCGTTGACACCGGACTTGTGGGCATTCGTGATCGTGCGAATGTAAGACTCATCCGTGGTATTCGCAAAGCATTCGTTGTGAATGACGACATCATATCCTTCAGCCCAATTGGGGTTTTTGTAGAGCTCGATGGTTGCCTGTGTGCCATTGCCGCCCTGGTTGACGATCGTCCAGTCAACATCCACGCCTCTTTCCTTCGCCGCTGACTGCAACTTGTAGCTCTGAAAAGGGTAATCGTGACAGCAACCGCCCGTAATCAGAAGAACGCGGATTGGTTTTTCCCCCTCCGGTTTTGGCTTTGGCGACTGGGCCAAAACAGTTGATGTCGGGGCAAGGGCAATCAGACTGGCAAGCAATAACGTGCGAATCATTGTTTTGTTGACTTTCAGGAAGGCTCACCCGCGGTCAGAACCGCGATGGCAAAGGGAAGGATGCGTTGAAACCGGATGTTAGCGACTGCAACCTGGCCACGCACTCCGCCAACACTGTGTGGTCCTGTCGACGCGGTGAATGTTCGCCGGGCCGACAAATTCAGCCCCGGTGGATTCCAGCTTCTCTCTCCGCAGGAACGACAGCCGACAAATCCCGATTCCCAACGGTTGTGCAAACCCAGGAGTCTGCCCAGGAGCAATATCCGGAAATCCGAAAAATAATCGTTACAACCGTTAAAGTTTACCACACGGAAAGTCCGATCCTCAAGATACGTATTGCCCTCTCTTCCCCCTCGCAGCGCCTTCGATCATCAGGTGCTCCTGTCAGACCAATCCCGTCTCAGAATGGACGTTCTCATGCAACGGCAAAATCTGCTGCTCGCAGCCCTTGTCGGCATCCTTTCGTCGGGCTGTTGCCTTCACCACCGCCCCGAAATCTTCAAGCCACCGGGCTTGCGCAGGAATGCTTCACAGAATCCTTATACCAGCATTTACCAGCCGGCTCCTTTGTATCCCATGGATCAGCAAAGCCGACTCACTTCGTTGTCACGCAAACAGAGGCGAGAGCTGCAGCAGCTCTATTCACAGCAGGCCACGAATCTGTACGGTCAACCTGCCTACGCCCAACCAACCTTCGTACAGCCAGCTGCCTTCCAGACACCGTATTCTCAGTCCTTCATGGTGACCAGTGATTGTGGATGCGGAGCACCAGCGGCAGCTGTGATGCCAACAATAATGGGTGATGACTGCGGATGCGGCGAAACAATATCCGATCCCTGTCAGGAGTGCGGTCCGGCCAGCGGATTTCCCGTGATGCAGATGACCACGCCAGTCATGAATCAACTTCCTCAACCGGTGATACAGCAGTTTTACCAGCCAGCACCCGCAATGCCATCCCCAGTCATGCATACCCCGATCATGCATGAACCAGTGATGCCGGTGCCGATGCCTCCGGCGACTCTGATGCCAGCTCACCCGATTCCGATGCCCTCATATGATGCATCGTGTACGACATCACCCATAATGGCCGATCCGAGTTGTCACGCACCCGTATTTCAGAATTCGTTCGAACCGGGATGCGCGGTTGGACAGGATGTCTGGTACGACAATACGACATCGGCGGAAGTACCTCCTAGCGCTTCCAGCCCGGTGCCTGATCAAACACTCAACCCGCCGGTTCCGCCAGAAAAACAATTCCGTGCACCTGGTACAACGGCAGAAGAACCTGTCTCGGATGAAGGCCGAACTTTCGACGATATGCCGGAGCAGACGAATCCTGATTTTGGAGTTCCAGAGCCATCAACACCAGCTCCCCGTCTGAATGAAGAGCCGGATCTGTTTCCGGGTGGCGACATTAATCCAGCAAGCTGGCAGACCATCCCCAATCAGTCGAATCACACCCAGATACCAGGCCATCGAATTGTCACTCGACAAATTCGAGGGCCAATTCAGCCGTAGCAGATTCCGCAGGTCGCGCGGGATCCGTTCGCTTCAATTGGCACTTGCAGTCAGACGCGGTCTGGACCATTCTGAATCATTGGGTCCAACGCATGATGGTTCTCCCGCGACAATTCGGAACATCAGTGCAAACGGCGACAGTTCGTTCAGACCTGTCGCCGTTTGTCCACGCGCGGACGTTTTGACCAGGTCGGATGATTGACTGGTGGCCGTGACAGCAAAAAAACTGCCCGCCATCTCTCTCTGATTTCGCATCGTCTGCGATTTCGCATCAGCGTCATTGCACTGCGATCCTGATATTTTTCCGCTGACACGATGCCATGTCGATCTGCGAGTCCATTCGAGACCACGGCAGTTCTCTGGAGTCGGCAGGAACCCCGGCAATTCCGCGGGACCTCGCCGGCAATACCACGAGAGATTCGATGCTGAATTCTTTCGTGCTGCAAAGAAAAATGTCCGGGGATTTGCCAGCAAAGGAACACCGATTTGATCTCGCAACGGTCTGGTCGGCAACGTTCTTACGCTTTTCTTCGAACAGTGGTTGCTTACGGAACGGCTTGCAGAATCCGGTTGGCATCGCTCGGCAGATTCGTGCGACTGGTCTGACAAAGATCGAGCCAACTGCGTAGAATGCCCAACCAGAGACCGTTGTGGGACCTACAAAGGATTGTGATATGCGTTTGTTGAACGCAGCATTGTGCGCGACATGCCTGTTGACAGAATCAGCCATGCTGTCCGGTGCCGTTGCGTGTCAGACTGACATCCCTGTCGTCGAAGACAGCCCTGATCGCACGTCGAATTCCGCAGAAACGCCTGAGCCTTTCAAAGGAATCAGCGTCCCCGATGGGTTTCGCGTTTCGCTGTACGCGGACGACGATCTGGCTCACGACATCCACAGCCTGTCGATCGATTCTCAGGGGCGTGTCGTCGTTTCGGGGCCCGGATATATTCGAATTCTGATTGATGAAGATAACGATGGACGGGCCGATTCGTTTCGTCAGTTTGCCGATAAGCCCGAGACGGGTTCTCAGGGGATGTACTGGCTGGGGCGTCATCTCTTATGCTCGGGCGACGAGGGCCTTTTGATTTTCCGCGACGAGGATGCGAACGATATCGCGGATGGGCCGCCGCAGACATTTCTGAAAATTGAAGCCGGTGGCGAACACCATGTGCATTCGATTCAGAAGGGACCGGATGGCTGGTGGTACATCATCGCCGGAAACTTTGCGGGAGTCACCAGTGCCTATGCCAATCTGCCGACAACGCCACTGAAGAATCCCCACAACGGTGTTCTGATGCGTCTCCGGCATGATCTCAGCGGCGGTGAAGTCGTTGCCGATGGAATGCGCAATGCCTACGACTTTGCTTTCTCGACCAATGGCGACATATTCACTTACGACAGCGATGACGAACGCGACATTACATTGCCATGGTATCTTCCGACGCGAGTTTTCCAGTTGCTTCCGATGTCCGACGCGGGCTGGGTCAGCAGTGGATGGAAGCGACCCTCCTTCTGGGCCGACATGCCTCCCGTGATCGCGTCATTTGGCCGTGGATCTCCGACGGGCGTCGTTAGTTATCAGCATCGTCAGTTTCCGGCGTCGTGGTTTGGATCGTTGTTTGTACTCGACTGGACGCTGGGGCGGATTCTGGCTGTGCCGCTGGACCAGGATGGTTCAACGTGGAAGTCCGAACCCATTGAATTTGCATCCGGCACGAATCAATTCGGGTTTGCTCCCACCGATATCGAAGTCGGACCGGATGGAAGTTTGTTTGTTTCTGTTGGAGGTCGCGGCACACGAGGCAGCGTCTACCGAATAATTCACGAAGACGGTTTGGCGGCCCTGCAAAAGGCGACCGAAACCTTAAAAGAGGACGCTGCCATTGATCAGGTCCTGAAAGCCGATCAACCGTTGAGCAGCTGGTCGAGATCGCAGTGGGTTCCTCGGGCAGCAAAGCTGGGCAGGAAAGAATTCCAGGCGGCGGCTCTTGATGTGACCCACCGCATTGCCGAACGAACACGCGCGATCGAAATACTTGTCGAGCTGTTTGGCGGACTGGATGCAACACTTTCGAGTGAGTTGCTCCAGGCGTCGTCGCCGGTTATCCGCGCCCGAACGGCCTGGGCCATCGGTCGATCGAACCCGCAAAAACCGGATTCCAGGTCGTTAAAACAACTGCTGTCTGACACCGACCCATTCGTGCAAAGGGTCGCACTTGAGGCGCTGAGTACCATCAACACGACCGAAGCGAACAATGAATCAGAATCAGGCACGCTGAATGATTACCTGCCACAGATTGCTGCGGGGCTGGTTTCGAACGATCGATTCGTGAGACTGTCGTCAGCGATGCTCGTACAGAAGCTGTCTGACCGGCAGCAACAAATCATCGCCGGACTCATACCTTCAAATGCCCGTGGACTCATCTGGCTGGGTCTTGGTCAGCAAATGCGGTCAGAAGGCGTCAACATGTCCGTTGCAAAGCAGGCAACGCAGGTTCTCACAGCCACGAATGCTCCCATGGAATTGCGGCGGGAAGCGGCCAGGGCGCTGCAACTGGCATTGGGAGACGTCGGCCCTTCAGAAAAACGGCCGCCAATGTTCGACAGCTATGCCGCCCGGCTGCCACTCGCCGAATACGACTTCGAACTCAATCCGATTCGCGCTGCCGTCGCAAAAACGTTTCCCAGCGGAGATCCTTTACTTGACCAGGAATTGATTCGCATCATTTCCATGACAACGCCGCTGAATCGCGAATTACTGGGATCACTGCTGGCAGGGATCACGGAAGAATCCTCTCCATCGGATGATATCCATCGTCTCGCTGCTTTGTCTCAGTTTGAGCTGGAACGTTCGTTCGACGAAAGCACCAGAACGGCTCAGGCGCTGATTAATATTGACGTGAAGGTCCGGCGTCTGGGATTAAAGCAGGACACCAACTGGGATGACCGCATGGGCGAGTTATTCAAAGCCTTGTGCCGCGTTGATCCCGCCATGCCGCAACTTCTTGTTGATCAGCCCGGATTCGGTCAGCCCGGGCATGCCTATTACATGAGTCAGGTTGCACAGGATCAGGTGCCAAAAGCCATCGATGGATTCGTCAGCACAATTCAGTCCGACGATGACTTTGTCTGGTCAAATGACGTTGTGTTCATCATCGGGGAATCAAAGAATCCGGCACACCAACAGTTTCTTCGCGACCAGCTCGATAATCTGTCCGTCCGGGATGCCATCCTGATTGTGCTGTCCGAAAAGCCAGCGAAAGACGATCGCTCACTTTACCTGGACGGACTGAACTCGGCCCAGCTGAATGCTGTCGACGCGTGCGTCAAAGCCCTGACAAAACTGCCTCCATCAAATACACCTGCGGAGCAGTACCAGTTGCTTTCGACGGCACGACGACTGGTCAATGACTTGCGCGAATTCCGGATTCGCGAAACGGTGATGCGACTGCTACAAAACAATACCGGACAAAGCGGAGGATTTGTTTATGGTCCGGATGGCCATCGCCCTCAGCCGGACGCCATGCGCCGATGGCAGGAATTACTTGCAAACCGGTACCCGGAATTTACTCCCGTCACCACCAGCGACGTTGCGAAGGAGGTCTACGCAATGCTGCCCGAAGTCGACTGGAAGTCCGGCAGCTCGCAGCGAGGTCAGAAGCTGTTTGAGCGACTTTCCTGCGCAAAATGCCATGGCGGTCGACGCGCGCTGGGACCGGATCTGATCGGCGTCACGCGGCGGTTTTCCCGAGATGACCTGATTGCGGCGATCGTCGAGCCCAATCGGGATATCTCGCCTCGCTATCAAACCACCACCATTGTCACCACCTCGGGGAAGGTCTACACAGGCCTGATTGTCTATCAGGCAATCGATGGTGTGCTGCTGCGAGATGCCGATCACAAGACGTACCGAATCGAAGGTGCGGACATCGAATCTCAGGAGGTACAGCGTTCTTCATTGATGCCGTCCGGGTTGCTGAGAAATACGACCCCCGAAGAGCTCGCAGATCTGATGTCGTATCTGGAAACGCAGTAGCCACAGATTCAGGTTCACAGCAGAAATCCGGACCAGCAGAATTCGTGGCGGCGCACGGCCACGGAACCAGCCACCCCGCTGATCCTGGCCGGCATGCCGACTTTCCGTCAAAATGCGCCTCAGATCAGAGTTTCCGAGCGGGTTCCGCTGACCATTGCTGGAATTCGAATGAAAACAACGCCACGATCCGGAGATTCGGACAGATTCGGGGACATCGACCAGGGCGGAGCCTGCAGGCCCCGATCGAATAAGGGCTTTTGGACAGCCTGATCGAGCCCTGATAAGGACATTGTGATGAACGAACCCGTGATGAACGAACCTGCGTTGAGCGAACCTGAACTGGATGACACTGAATCCACCGCGACTCGTTTCACGGCCCCTCCCGCTCCGAAGACGCGACGCCAGAAAGTGTTCGCGGTTCTGCCGACGCTGCTGACGCTTAGCAATGCGGTCTGCGGATTCGGCGCCATCACCCTCTGCGCGCGCGTGGGACCTGATATGCTGGCGGCGGCGTCAGATGCTGCGGCCGTCGCCGGTGGAGTTGATGCCGCGTCAATCCCGCTGATTACTTTGTTCCATGCATCACAGCTGATCTTTCTGGCAATGCTGTTCGACATGCTTGACGGAAGTGCCGCACGGCTCACGAATCAGACAAGCGAATTCGGCGCGCAGCTGGATAGTCTTTGCGATGCCGTCAGTTTTGGTGTCGCACCGGCATTTATCATGCTGAAGCTGACTCACCCGGACAATAACCTGCTGCATTCGCTAACCCAGCCTCCCTTCGAATACCCGGCGCGAATTCTATGGGCGATTGCTGCGTTGTTCATGCTTTGCGCGATCCTGCGTCTCGCTCGATTCAATGTGGAAACCGACGACGAAGATTCTCACTCCCACTTCAGTGGGCTGCCATCTCCTGCGGCCGCAGGTGTGATTGCCGCATTTCCGATCGGACTGAAGGGCCTGCATGATCTGACGATCGAAGGAAACGTCAAATGGGCACGTCCCGTGACAGATTTTCTGCTGCCTGCGTTGTCTTTGCTTCTGCCGCTGATTGCCCTGACCGTTGCCATCCTGATGGTGTCTCGTGTTCGCTATGCCCACGTATTCAATCAACTTGTGCGGGGAGAGCGAGGACGAAGGCAACTGCTCAAGATGGTCTTCGCGCTCGTGTTGGTGTTTGTAGTCCGTGAAATGGCGCTTCCCTTGATTTTCTGTTACTTCGCACTTGCTGCTCCTTTGCAGGCATTTGTGCAAAAACAAATGCAGCGATGGCGAAACAGGACTGCCTCAAGGTAGTAAGCGAATGTTCAACAGCGCTGACACCAAACAAAAGGACCTGATGTCACCATCCGCGAAAAGGTTGCACTGCTCGCGATAATGACTCAGGTCCTGATGACGTGTTACCCGTGCGGCAAGTCACTGCTCGCGGGTGATCCGTTTAAATCGGAAGCCAGGCTGCGTTAGTCCGGTTGATCAGGGAAGTACACGTTCAACTTCAGCACTCCCCCAACAGGCAGGGTCTGCTCCCTGCTGTCCACCGTCAGCGTCAGTTTTCCGGTAACAAGGACTGTGACTGGATCATCAGAAGGTGGTCCCTTCTTGTCTCCCAGTGCTTTCAGCTTTTGAACGAGTCCGTCCTTCAGGGCGAAATGCAGCGTCTGCAGTTTCGAACTATCAACAACGTACTCCCCTGAAGCGGCGTCGTATGGAATATCAACGACACTTGATGAATTCACGATCACCTTGTCCGAATCGCTGATGTTATCACCCGCGTCGATCGACGCCGTCCAGTCCAGCTTTGCTTTGACTGGCAGATTGACGGCCCCTGAAGGCAGTGCGATTCGGATTTCATGTGGCCTCTTCACCATTACCTTATCGTTTGAAACCTCCCATCCGACTACTGAGCCTCCATTTTGGGTGGTGGTCCATCGATACAGGACTTCCTGAAGGCTGGCTGACCAAACGGGTCCTTTCTTAACGACCGGTTCCACCTCTCGCAGTGGTATATGGACATGAGGCGACACGCCGTACGGTGTCGCAACATGAATGTCGATGGATGATTTTCCATCGTGTCCATCAGTTGGAACCGCGTCTGCGGGAATGACGATCTCCATAACCTCTCGACTCAGCAGATCAAATTCGGCTTCGCGATTTCCCGCGATCACTCGCGTGCCTGTTACGCTGAAGTTGCCGCCGACAAGGAAGAAGCGGGATTCTGTTCCCGGCTCGAATCCGGGTTCGCCGTAGAAGTCATACAGTTCGGGAGCCAGATCGGTGACGCCGGAAGAAAACATTTCAAATCCACCCAGCGTGTTCTCGTTGGGAACACGACTGTAGGATGTTTGCAGAGGTAATCGCTTTTCCAGCTGTTTGACACGTCGAAGCAGGCGATCCACTTCGCCATCCCGGTACAGGTGCGATTCGTTGAAAGCACACACGGCACAGTCCTGCATCTGTCGCACCATGCGACTCATTTCGACATTATCATACACCGATGTGCGGGCATCGGATGGTGTTTTGATGCCCAGACGCCCGCAGGTCAGCGGATAGAAGTGACCTCGGCAGTCAAAGCGAATATGTGTCACAAACGAAGGCATCAGCACGATGGCGACGCATTCTTTCATGCCCGCTTCCAGTTCCCAGTCTTTTCGCAGATCATCTCGGTTTGGACCGCCAAGCAACAGATCGCGGAATCCGGTGGTCGTGTTACTTTCAAAATCCGGCGTTTGAACACGAGGGGTAAAACGCCATCCGAAGGTATCGTTTCCGTGACCAAATGCGACGGCCGTTCGATTAAGCGCGACGGTCTCCATGTCCATTTCCAGGCGTCTCATATAACGAGTTGCGTTCTGCGCGTTGGTGGATCCGTTGGCAAACGCGAGCGCCATTGCCAGCTGCATTTCGCGTCGCATGCTGTACTGATCGGCGATGTTTTGCTCCTGAGCCATCGGGTCAAGAGCAAACACATGGATTGGCCACCGACATTTGACGTATTCCACAAACGCCTGCCGTGCCTCCGGCGGAGGATTCGTTCCGTAGAAAGGTAATTGATATCCGGGTGCCATGCAGTGGCATTCAGGATCTTTGGAGACGTGTTGAATGTCGTCGTTCAGCTGCTTATTCAGCAGGACAGATTCCACAATAATGGGCCATGCCAGCAAAGCCCGCATAGAGCTGGTTGCGACGGAAGCCTGAGCGAACTGCTGATCGATGTTGTTTCGCAGGCCTTCGATCCCGGCGCCCGTGAGGATGGCCGTTTCAAAGACTTCCAGAGACTGCTTACCAAACAATGTGTCATGGAAGGTAGCATCGTAGGCAGTTTCCAATTCGTCTCGCAGAACGCCACGGAGGGCAGATGGCAGACTTTGGTCATTTCCATTGACTGATTTGGCGAAGAGTTTCGCGATTTCCTCAGTTCGCACTCTTCCGAGAGTATCCTGAAGATTCTGACCGGATAATGGTGAACGTGCTCTGCGTTGGGCGGACGCGGTACCAGCACCGGAGGTATAAGCCATATTCACGGCGCGATAGGAGCCCAGTGTTCGCTCTGCCATTTCACCACCGCTGGCAAGCGTCTGCAGGATTTGTGTCCACGCTGCATTCAGGGCATCGTTCTTGGCGCTGGCATGCCCAGCGGAGCTGTATTCTTTTGCGATTCTTGCGGACAGAGCCTGGTCTGTCAGAATTTGCATCGCCGGATCCGAACTCAGAGTCCTGGTTAATGCCTCCGTAGAGAGTCCTGCTGGTTGAAGGACATTGGATATTTGCTTTTCCAGGACAGGATTGAGCCCTTTCAGGCCACCCGGTACCGCGGCAACTTGCTGGATTGCGAGTGCACGGACAGTGTTGTATTCGTCCGGAAAAACTCTGCGGACTTGACTGATGAGTTCATCGACGATCGTTTTAAGCCGATTTGTTTCCGCTGTTGTGATCGACGTGTTGCCAGCATCATGTTTTTGAACCAGTCGGGAGAGAAACTCCAGATCGTCAGCCACCTGCCGAGGTGAAAACCGTTCGTCGAGTCCCTTAACAACATCATCAAACTTCTCACGCGTTAGCCATTTACCTTCGAGGTCTATTTGGGGGTAGATGCTGACAAGTGTTGGTGCAACACGTTGCCAAAGCCTTTTCGTGCTCAGGAAGGCGTCCTGAAGAGCGGATTCCTTTTCGCTCTCAAATCGGATCATGGAGTAAATCGGAACGCTCAGTTGGTCAACAAGGTCGTTGATCACCAGTTGCCGGAATGTAGTGGGAAGTAATTCGTCGGTGACGTGGGCTTCGGCAGTGACAGTGATTTCTGCACCGTAGCCCTTTCGAGTCTTGCTGCCAGGAAGTAGTGAAATCGGAATGCGTACGAGGTTCAGCGAATAGCCGGGCGAATCCGATGTGTCGTCGCCTTCATTCATCCGGCGAATTTCATGCAGATGGTTGAGATAACGAGCTAGCTGGTCCAGTTCGATTGTGGGTTCGATATTGACCTTCGCATCATCGAGTCCAAAAGAACTCTGATCGAACAGGTTACCGGGCTTTGTTGAATACACACTGAATGTAGTCGCACCGGTATTAGCTTCTTCGGTTGGATTCAGAATGACGCCCGGCAGAAGGTTATTGATCTGAGTCAGGTCGCCCGAAGGTGCCGAGGTCGCACCCGCCGCAAGATTAGATTGCACGGCAATTGCCGATGCCAGAAATGCCTGGTCGCTGCGGGCAATATTGGCATTGAATCGGACATTAAATCCATCAAGCCTTTCAGCCAGCTTGCGTTCAAATTCCTGACGATGGCGAGTCAGGCGTGCTTCTCCCCAAATGTCCGGGGCCTTGGCGACAACTGCGCCGTCTTCAAGCAGTTCTTCTTCCAGCTTATCCAGGCACAACGCGAGCTGCTCAACATGGTTGTACTCAGTCTCTTTCCGCATCCCCGACCATTTCGACCGAGCTGCAGAAAAGAATCCGGCCCCGTCTCCCGCCATAGAAGGGGTGACGGAGCTGCCCAGCAACGAAAGAATGACAAAC
>JAGQQE010000488.1 GCA_020426345.1 Planctomycetaceae bacterium | reverse complement strand
ACTCTTTCAGCGGTCGGATCAAACTTCGGCTTTGTAATGACTGGCTTCCGCACTTCCCGTCGTCCGGGTTCAGCCTGGGTGGCCCCGGCTGTCACGACCAGCACCGCAGCGGCAGCGCAGAGAATCAGTGAACGTTTGAACAAACCACCAGACTGATGCATCGAAGAGCTCCTCAAGTACGCGCGGCCGAAAGTGTCAGCCTTTTTGAACAAATTGACCGCCAGAGTTACCACTGCTTCACGCAAAACGGAATTTCACCGGCAGGATCAAGCAGTTTATCGCTGTTTTCGGTCACACCACAACAAAAAACTCCGACGGTTGCCTCAAGTCGGCCGGGGAAAAAGTCCGCTGGCGCGGAAGGACTGAGATTTTGGATTCAGGAGGACTGAATACTCGAGCCTGTTTTCCGCTTCGTGAGGGTCCGATGAGGTCAGGGAAATGGGGAATCCAGGGAATCCATTACGCTGTTGAGAGTTCAGATCCGCATCAACCTGGGGAAAATCCGCCGGATTCTCCGGTTCTCCAATCGGGCCAGCTCCCAAAGCCCTCACAGTTTCTTTCAAAGGCGATCGCTCGCCTGTCCGATAACAACCGAAGTGAAGAAAGACGCGTAGCCAGCGCGGATTCCAGTTACCAGGCGGGAAAATCCCGCATCAGGAGACAGTGATGACAGAAGCCATGAATCAACAGGATGCAGAACTGAAGGATCTGGCGGACATTGAGGAATACGAAGAAATCAGCAGTGATGAAGTGGATCGGGTTGTCGAAGCCCTTGACCATCTGATTGAAATCGTGCAAAGCGAGAACATCAAGCATTACCTGGAAGAAGCTGCCAGCAGCATCTATTACCTCGTGTACGAAGATGAATCCGAGGGAGACCACTCACTGGATCAGGCAGCATAGCCGGTTGATCGGTGCACCCCTTACTGAATCGAGAGCCGAGTCTTCTTTGGGAAGGCTCGGCTCTTTTTTCGTACAGTTCTTCCTTGAGTGCTTATGGCAGAAGTCGTTTGCAGGCAAGAGCTTACGGAGTTCAAAAGGAATTCTGAGTTTTCATCAGATTTCCGGTCCGGTCTGGAATGACTGCTGCGATTTACTCCCGTGCGCATGCTTTTGCTCCTTCTGTCTGACACCCGCGCACTTTTCGATTGCCGGCTTATGTGGCTCCGTAGGAATACACCCGCTGCAGACTTCCACACCTTGATTGTTCGACTTGTCAGCGGGCGTTTTCTGCGGAGTCATTTTCACTCCGTCGGCAGATCACTTTCTTTGAGCAGCGCATACAGGACGACATTCGTCGCGATTCGGGCAGCATCGTCTTCCAGGTAGCCATTGCAGGCAAGAGAGGCTTGGTGTTCCAGTGCACAGCTGATGTCGTATCGACTGTAGATGACGGCCATTCGACCGTTCACTTCGATACCCTCCAGAATTGGCGGCCCGGTTTCCTCTTTGGACTTCATGCTCGCGTTGGCAGCGGTTGGGACCAGCTTCCTGATGGTGGCTTTTGAGATGTCATATCCGATTTCGCTCGAAAACAGTTCATGGTCTGGTGGAATTTGCTTCAGAGCATTCTCAGGAAATGTCTGTTGCATCATGTCACGGAAACTTCTGTCGAAACGGGTTGATCCGCAGCAGGCGTCGGCGAACAGCACGCCTCCTCGCAGAATGTGGGTTCGTAACGCTTCCCGCTGCGTTTGTTCCAGCGCGAAACTGTATCGCCCATGCATGTAAACCAGAGGGAACCGCAAAAGTTCATTCGGGGTAATTGGAATCGGCTCACCGTTAACCGCCGTCGGGACGCCTGCCTTTTCGTTTAACGCTCGCAGCAAATTTGGCAGTGCTCTGGGCGCCGTATCCCATCCGCCGCTGTGCCTTAGTTTTGCAATCTCCAGAAGACCACGCTCAATTCTTCGATTCCTCTCATCGTTCACATTGTTCATGCTGAATTTTTCCGGCGGCTCGCGTCCGGTCGCGTAGGCCAGAACATTCACCCCGATTCGGGTTCCTCTGATGATTCGCTGCACCAGATCCTTGTTTCGATTTGGAGCGTCGTGTCGCTGCCACTTTTGCCAGAGGCAGCCAATATCATCGGGGCTGTAAATAATCGATGTCCGACAACCAAAATCGACGCCCCACAGTTCGATACCATCGGCATTCAGCAGATACTCACTGCGAAACACCGGGTGGTCGGAGGTCAGTCGCTGCAGCGATGCGTCCCCCTGTGGAAACAGTCGCTCGACAAGTCTGCGGAACTCTGTATCGAAGCCTTTGCCGTCGCAGTTTGCAACGGCAAAGATGAAGCCCCCCTGGTCAACAAATTCGCGCAGCCAGGCGACGTGGGTATCGGTCAGTTGAGGTGCCTCTTTTCCGGAGATCAGTAACACCGGTGCTTGATTCAGATCGGCAACGGCAGTTTCAGGACGCAGGCGAGACAGCGTCAGCGTCTGACTGACCAAACGCGGCGGCCACTGGGGCAGAGAATCAATGAGTTCCACGAGGTTGATTGCATCGTTGGGATGGCGATTCCATTCACCTGTTTCGATGGATTCACCGTTGGGTGAGCTGTAGTCCAGTTTGTTGATGACGACGCGTGACAGGCCCTTCGAAAGAAAAAGCAGCGCCATGGACGTATTCAGAATTTCGTCCCGTTCGTTGGTTCCCGCCTGTGCGAGCCAGTTCCCTGCGCCCTGCTGAGCACTGATGAAGAACCGAGCGCCGTCTCTGTACCAGTCGAATCTCCCGAAGAATCGACTGTTTGTCAGTCGTCCGGCACGCTCAAGTCCGTACAAATAGTAGAACAGCCAGCTGCTTCCACCCGGATTTCGATAGACCGAGAAGTTCCTCGCCATCCACTCCTTTCCCTTTCGCATCGCGTCGTTTGTGGAAGGTGGCTGGCAACAATTCGGTCGTCCCTCATCATCGACATCAAGATCGTTCATCAGCATTCGGGAGGTAATGCCGATGGTTGAAAGTCCGGCAACCGTCATCGTCCCGATCGATTTCCCATCGCCAGTGTGGTATCCCCACCCGCCATCATTATTCTGATGATTCACCCAGTGTTCGTGAATCGTGCGCCAGGTATCCTGTGAAACCTCAACTCCCGCATAAGCAGCTTCCCGGAGCGCCAGGACGGCATATTGGCCGTTACTTCGGTCTGGTGAACCGCCACGACTTCCGACTCGATATCCCCAGAGTCCGGCATCCGCCCCGCGCAGCACCATCGAATTCTCAAGCTCTCGAGCGAGTATTCGAATTCGCGGCATGTCTTTTTCATATTCTTCGGCGGCCACGAGCGCCATGATCAAGAGAGAAACTTCATACACGGAGTGTGTGCGTTCCATCACATTTGGTGCCTGCTGCCGCAGGAACTGCAGTCCCAACTGGATCTCACGAGAAGAAACAGGAACGTCACAGTTGATCTGTGCCATGACGGCCAGAGCAGTGCTTCCAACTTCGTGCCTGGAAGAGATCTGCTCAGGAGTGACCCACGACCCATCGCCGTTCTGACTCCGCTTCAGATAATCGCAGCCCCGCGCCATGGACTGTTTGATGCGATCGCGAAGCTCAATGTCCGACAACTGTGCTTCCTGAGCAACCAGCATGTCTGACCAGTGCGTCACTGCGAGACATGCAAGTAACGCAAATTTCATTTTCCGGACCAGCCAATGGCTAACACCACTTGATGTCTGCACAATCGCGTTACCCAGTTGGGTTCTGTGAAGATCGCATTCGACGAACGACTTCGGCGATTCGATTTGCGGCATCGTTGACTTCATCCATTGTATTCAGGATTCCGAGACTCAACCGAACGGTGGCCAGGCAGATGTCCGGCGGCACTCCCATCGCCAGCAGCGCCGGGGCTGGTTCCGCAGAACCACTTGCACATGTACTTCCCA
>JAGQQE010000487.1 GCA_020426345.1 Planctomycetaceae bacterium | reverse complement strand
AACAGGGCCGCCGGCGTCCATCAATCAATGACTGACGGCCTAAGCAAACATGACCAATTCATCCGGCTGCCCTGGTTTTCCCGGTGGTGTATCATCCGGTTTGGGCAGCGCGCGTTGCGACCGGCTTGAAAAGGTCTCGGAAGTTGAGGCGGCTCAGGGATTTTCGGAACGCAGGGGATTCAGCATCGCGTCCAGAACGGTCCTGTTGGCCTCTGGAAAATTCAGTGTGCGAAGCTCGTCGTAGGTCGCCCAGCGGAATGGAGGCGTCGGGCGAGCGTTGTCGGGCAGCCCGGGACTGAGAACGCATCGCCAAAAGTGCAGTTGGACGTCCCCGTGGGCATAAGAGTGCTCGACAGTGGCCAAATGCTCGCGAGGAATTACGAGTAGTCCGGTTTCTTCGCGGCATTCGCGCACCGCACAGGATCGAGGCGTTTCATCCGACTCGCACTTTCCTCCGGGAAACTCGGAAAAGCCGGCCAGCGGCAAGCCTTCCGGCCTTCGCCCCACCAGGACAAGTCCTGCGGATTCAACGACGGCGATGCCAATCCGGGTAATGGAGGTCATTTCAGAGTTGTTCCCGTAAGATTTCGTGGATTTCGGTGGAAATTCTTGTCGGAAATGATGCCCCACGGCAACCATTCGGGCATGTGAATTCACCTGAGTTTGCGGAACGAAATCAGAGGCTTGATCGGAATCGGCAACATTGACCTGTGCCACACCCCAATCAGTTTTTCTTGAAAACGAATCGTGGCTGCGCACGATTGTGCGCAGTCGCCTGCGCGAACCCGAGGCGGTGGACGACGTTATGCAGAATATTGCGATGGCGATAGTTCGCCAGAAACAGATGCTGGATGAGGTCAATCGTGTCGGGGCCTGGTTGTACCAGGTTGCCGTTCGACAGGTGCTGATGTACCGAAGAACGACTGGACGCAAACGCAAACTGCAGGACCGTTTGAATGAGGGTTTTGCTTCACCCGTTGTGGATCGCTCGATCGCGACGCCGGAGCAAAGAGTCATTGCTGCGGAAACTCAGCAGAATGTTCGAAACGCTCTGGATCAGTTGACGGAACTCGACCGGCAAATCCTGATGCTGAAATACGAAGATAACTGGTCCTACCGGGAACTGGCGGACCTGCTTGGAGTCAAGGAGGACACCATTGAGTATCGATTAACGAAGGCTCGCAAGAACCTTCGATGTGTCCTGACGCAAATGGGAGAAGGGGGCAGCGAATGTCCATAGATGACCCAAAAAATAAGAACCTCAACCACGACAGCACCGCTTCAGCCAGGCGTGTCTCGCCTGAGATTCGGGAGAGATGCTCAGCGGCCGGTGAGTTGGATGACGATGGGCAGAAGTCGATTTCACGGATGATTCAGCAGTGCGTTGATGATGAACTCACTTCTGCTGAAACGCGTGAAATGATGTCAAGACTGGAAAGTGTTCCGCAGGGATGGAAGACCCTGGCATGCGGATTTCTGGAGGATCGCCTGTTCCAGCACGCGATTCGGGGACGTAAACCGCCCGAATCTTCAACCGACCCAGGCGCGCGACTGAGTGGCCTGATTCTTTCTCGCGATGCATCGGGCCAGCGAAATCTGCCGAACCTGTCACCATCCAGACCTGCTGAATCCAACAACCATTCGAATGTGGATGCCGGAGGATCTGTCGAAGCAACAGACGGAATCAGTACTTTACCAAGCCAAAGTCGATTGCGTCAGACAGCTCGGCATTGGTGGTCGCACCCCATCGTGTCATTGTCGCTTTGTGGAGCCATTGCATTTGTCACGGGTTTGCTGGTACCGGACTTTGCGGGTCAGGGTTCACGTCAGGTTGCAAATCGAGATACGGGCAATTTGAAGTCAGCAACAATTCCGGGAATCAGCCAGTCCGGGCAACTGGTCGGCGAAGGCAGCCTGTCGAGCCAGCCTGGTTACACCATGAAGTGGGTTCCGGGTGAAGATGGTCAGGGTGTGGAATTGCCCATTGTCAACGACCCGCGCGAATGGGGGCGAGGTTTCCTGGCACCACGATCTTCACAAGATGTGCCAATCAACGGTTCCGCCTCGTCCGGCGGTGATTCTTATCAGCTAATCCGAATCCCGGGTGACGATCAGAAGGATATTCTGTTTATCGTTCCGGATGGAAACATCAGCCGACGCGTCCAATAGGTCAAACCCGCATGGTCCATTTCATGTTGGGGTCGATATTACGACATCTGTTTTCTCGGGTGATCGGTCCTGTAAGCCGGGATGTCTGCATTCTTACTCATTGCCACAGAGACGATCGAACAATCGCATAAGGAGACGCTTTATGAAATTCCGTAAATCCCGGGCATTCTGGTGCCTGAATATCCTGCTGATCCCGGCTGGTGCAGCAGGACTGTTTGCCGACGAAACAGTTGTTGACTCCCCCGAAACAGCAACAGTGACTGAAGAGGTTGTCTTTGCGCGGGTCGATGGCCCCGACGACGATAGATCGGGAGACAACAGTCAGGAAAATACCGGAAAGATCACCATACGCGTTGTGGAGTCGGATGGCGACGGAAAAACCAAAGAAACCCATGTGACAACTTCACGACTGAATTTTGGTTTCGCGGAAGATCAGGATGAAGCCCCCCCCGAGGAGACGGACGCGAAACAACCGGCCGACAGCGATAAAAAAACCGTAAAAAAATTCTCCGGCAAAATTGTCATTACAACGCCGGATGGCCGCACGACGGAATATGACATGGGCGAAGACAATGACACGGACATGCAGATATTCGACGTCAAACCCGGGGATCGAAACCAGCGGATTGAGATTCAAACTGCTGAAACCCAGGAACGTTTCATGATTGGCATCCACTGTGATTCTGCTCCTGAGATCGTCCGACGCCATCTAAAGATCGGGGACGTAGGTCTGGTGGTCGAATCCGTGGTTCCGGAATCGCCAGCGGAAGCAGCCGGTCTGAAGGAAGGAGACATCCTGATTAAAGCGGCTGCCGTCGAACTCAAGGAACCGAAAGACCTGCAGCAGGTCATCAAGGAATCTGAAGGGAATGAGATCGAAATCCACCTGATCCACGATGGCGAAACCCTGAATCTTTCGCTGTCACCGAAAAAGATGAAGCCAGGGAACATAATCGTAATGGGTGGAACACCATCCGAAGGTCATTGGTTTGACGTGGAAACTGCCGTGCCGCCCGGCGAGCTAAAGGATTTTCAGCGGCTGAGGGGACTCTTCGGAAACGGTCAGATTCATCGTTTCTCTCCGGGCATCGCTGTGAACAAGTCCATGAGCGCAGAAGACATGGAAAAGCTTGTGGCGGATGCAATGGAAGCCGCTCAGGCGGCTCGTGAGAAATCGTTCAGCGTTTCGAGCAAGGAACGGGACATGCTGAACGACCGGATTGCTGAACTGGAACGTGCCAACAAGTTGCTCGAGGAACGCGTCAAGCAGCTCGAAGTACAGAAATAGGCAGCGACTTCACCGGCAGAATCTGCTGGAAAGTACGATATTCGAAATGCCTACGCGGTCGTACCTAAGGCTTTGTCATCCATGGATGGCAGAGCCTTTTTTTGGTGAGCACGCTGAAAAGCAGAATGCTGAACATAGGTATCCAGGCGCAATACAAATAACCAGTGCCTGCGTTTCGACCGATACCAGACAAATAACCAGAAAGGTTTATCCAAACGGTATCCTGCGTCCGATGAAGTTGTTGTGTTGTTCCTTTGCGCAGAAATGCTGAAGACACTCTTTCGAGAGTTCTCGGAGGCAAAGCGTGGGGGGCGGCCGGAATTCGGAAAGGTGCCGGATTCCTCTGTAACGACAGAACAAGTCAACCTTTGCGAATTCAACCCCAATTCATGATCCCCCGGGACGGCCTCCCAGCAGTTCGAGTGCGGTCCGGAACGGAAGGT
>JAGQQE010000486.1 GCA_020426345.1 Planctomycetaceae bacterium | reverse complement strand
GGCCTTGAAGCGACAACACGTCCATCGCCTCGCCGATCGACGCGTGGGGCATCGTGGTGGGCATGTACAAGTACGATCCTTCGTCCAACGGCGGCATGAACTCCTTGCCGAACCCTTTCCAGGTCGTTGCCAGCGTCCATTTCAGTTGTGTCCCGAGATTTGCATACTGCATCTCTTCCCAAGGCCGACTGCGCAGGCCTCCCAGTTCGTACTTGAATCGTTCAAAGGCGGAGAGGTCTGCGACCTCCGATTCTGAAAGCGACTGGGCATCGTATTCTGCCGGGATTCTGCCAAACACAAAACGGGGCCCCAGCCACACGCCAAATCCAAGCAACAGGATGCAGGCCGGCAGCGACAGAAACAGCCATTTGTGATTGAGGCACCACCAGAGAGTCGGTCTGTACAGATACTTTTGAAACAACTGAAAGAACAGCAGCAGGCCGCCAATCAGCAATCCAACAAAGGCGAAGTTCCTGAGGAATCCCTTTTCCGGCCCCAACGGCAACCAATCCTCCGTCAACAAAGCGCCCACAAACAGGACAGCCGCCCCGCTGGCGAATAGCGTGCCACCAGCTTTCAACCTCTTCCGCCACGTTTCCAGGTGCGAGGGGAGCAATTCTTCGAGCAACTTATAGCCACCCAGAATCGCCACAATCGTACCGGCCCACCACGTACTCCAAAGGCCTACGGCAATTCCCGCCACGATCAATCCTGTGTACAAGACCTGACGCAGCCGACGCGAAGAAACGTTGGTGGTGAATAACACATGGGCCACCGGAGGAATGATCGTCAAGGCGACAATAACCGAAGCCGCCAAGGCGAAGGTCTTGGTGAAGGCCAGAGGTTTGAAGAGCTTGCCTTCGGCACCGGTCATCGTGAACACGGGCAGGAAACTGACGATTGTCGTCGAGACCGCAGTCAACACGGCACTGCCGACTTCCACAGAGGCGCGGTGGATGACATCGAGGCGACTCTCTTCCGCCGGAGCCTCCTCCAGGTGTTTCAGAATGTTCTCACACAGGATGATACCCATGTCGACCATAGTGCCGATCGCGATCGCAATTCCCGAGAGGGCGACGATGTTGGCGTCCACACCGAACGTCTTCATCGCGATGAAACACATCAGCACCGCCAGCGGCAACAGGGCGCTGATGAGAATCGAACTTCTCAAGTGCATTACCATCACCAGGATCACGATGATGGTAATCAGAATTTCCTCGACAAGTGCCTGATTGAGCGTTCCCAGCGTCTCATAGATCAGCCCGGTCCGATCATAGAAAGGGACGACTGTGACCTGGCTGGTCGTTACCCAGGCCGGCCACTGCTCACGTGAAAGCGATCTCAGGTACTTCACCCAGGCTTCGTGATCGAGTTCATCGCCCGACCAAGCTTCGAATCCATTGTCTTTCGCATATTCGTCTGCCTGTTCACGAGTGATCCGCCGGAAATCCACGACCGCTTTCGTGGGGAGACCCGGCGAGATCGCGTCGATCTGCATTTTGAGGTTCTTTATGGCTTCGAGGGGATTGAATCCATAGCGCACGACGGCCACACCGCCTACTGCTTCGGCCCCTCCTTTGTCGAGTGCCCCCCTGCGGAGAGCCGGTCCCAACGTGACGCGGGCGACATCCTTGACATAGATCGGGACATTGTCGTTGACCGCCACGACACTGTCTTCAAGATCCTCAAGATTCTCTACAAAACCCAGGCCCCTTATGATGTACTCGGCCTTGTTGATTTCAATCGTTCTCGCACCGACGTCGATATTGGACATTTTGACGGCCATAAAGATGTCATCTATTCCGACACGCGCTGCACGCATGGCATCCGGGTCCACATCGATTTGATACTCCTGCACGAACCCACCAATCGAGGCGACTTCTGCAATTCCCTCTGCGGAAAGGAGCGAATAGCGAACGTACCAGTCCTGTGTGGTCCGCAACTCGTCAAGATCCCAGCCTCCCACTGGATTCCCATCGGGATCGCGTCCTTCAAGCGTGTACCAGAAGATTTGCCCAAGCGGAGTCGCATCGGGGCCCAGCGTGGGAGTCACTCCTTCGGGGAGCGTGCCAGCCGGGAGACTGTTGAGCTTCTCCAGCACGCGAGTCCGCGACCAGTAGAACTCGACATCTTCGTTGAAGATCACATAGATCGTCGAGAAACCGAAGAAGGAATAGCTGCGAACGGTTTTCACGCCCGGAACGCCGAGCAGTGAAACTGTCAGTGGGTAGGAGATCTGATCCTCGACATCCTGGGGAGAGCGGCCCATCCATTCCGTAAAGATGATCTGCTGATTCTCACCGATATCAGGGATTGCATCCGTAGGCACGGGGTTCCGAGGAAGGTCGGCGACTTCCCAGTCGAATGGAGCTACGAGGACGCCCCAGCCGACGACTGCAATCACGATCAGAGCGACGACAAGTTTGTTCTCCAGGCAGAATCGAATGACGAGGTCAATCATTGACAAGAATCCCGAAATTGTCTGCTAGTGTTGAGAGTGGTCTTCATGGCCGTTATGTTGATGCGCACCGGCAGCCGATTCTGGGAGTGGTTTGCTGACGACACGCGACACTCGATCCGCACACTTGAGCATCGTGGCCCCAAAATACGGATTGCGGACCTGATCGTTGTCCTGATACCAGGTCGCCCCCTTCCCACGAAATGCCATCGGGCAGTGCAGTTCCCAGACTGGTGCCTCTGACCCGAATCCAAACGATTGTGCCAACACTCCGATTTCCTGTGAGATCGGCAAGAAGGAGTTTCTCGCGGCAGCGATGTCGTCCGCCTCCTGCAGTGACGCAATCAATTTGAGAAGGCTGGCTTGTTCCCGCTTCCAGACATCACTGGCTGGCGGCTCCAACAGACTCCCGTCAACCTCCGTGGCCAACGTCTCTAGCACAGCCGCACCATTCTCCGCGTCCGCCAGATTGTCCGTTGCCAGCGCATTTCCGACGACGAGGTATTGCTGCCAGACGTTCTTCAGTGCCTCCTGAAACTCCGGTCCCACCGCCAAACGTTCGATCTGGCTGGATTCGTGCTGCATGACACCCAGCTGTTCCCGCATGCGTCGCATGTGCCCCTTCAGCAGCAGATACACGCGTTCCGCATCCGCCAGTTCTTCGACCTGGGCTCCCTCCACAGCATCATTGCTGAGGAGCATGAGGAACTCTTTCCATAACATGCGCTGGTGACCGGTCAGTTGCGAGCCGTCGGCGCTTGCCAGCACGTTACCGAATTCCTTAAACGACGCTGTTGTGGCGACGACATCCTGCCGTTGAAACGCTGCCGTCACTTGCTCATAGGCATTCTCCAGGGCCTGTAAATGTTGCCTGAAGTCCTGGGGAAGTGCCGTCTGGTGACCGGCGTGTTCGTCAGTCGGCTTTTTTGCCGCACCACTGTCGCCGCCGTGATGGTGACCGCCACCGCCGCCCCCTTCGGGTGTCATCATGCTGGGCTTGGCCTGAATCTGGATCTCGGCATCAATCTTGAAATTGCCCTGCGTGACAACGAGTTCTCCTTCAGTCAGTCCGTGTCGCACGAGGTAATGGCTCCCCGCCCGTGGACCGAGGACGATTTCCCGCCCTTCAAAGGTGGGACGGTCGGAGGGAGCGAATTGTTCACGAACCTCGACCATGACCGCTTCCAACTGCCCGAAGATGCTCTCAGCATCCTTCGCCGACGCGGCACGCTGCCCTTGAACAGCCAACTGTGCCAGGCGATCGGCAAAGCCATTCCACTGATTACGAGCAAAACTTGTCCCCGGTTGGTCATACGGACGATCGAGCATGTTGCCGTACGTAACGAACGCCTCGCGGACCGATTCGGTCTCTCGACCCTGAATGACGGTGGAGAGGGTCTGGAAGGCTGGTTCGGCAAATGTCGGCATGTCAGGCAGCTGTACGTACACGA
>JAGQQE010000485.1 GCA_020426345.1 Planctomycetaceae bacterium | reverse complement strand
TAAATCCTGCACACCAGCGCTTTTGAATTTAATTACCCCCTTCCCCTTTTTTAATTACCCCTTTCCCCTTTTTGTTCGCGGTTCATACTTTGCGCAGTTTTGTGACGCGCCCGCCGAGGACGTATTCGCTGACGAAGATGTTGCCGTGGCGATCAAAACAGGCATCGTGGGGATGGATGAACGTTCCGGGGAGCCACTGATCGCGTTTACTTCGGACGTCCAGTTTGCGATCCATCACGCGTTTTTGTAATTGAACGTCGATGTCGGCCGGTTTGATAAACCCGTCCATGGATTTGATGTGTGTGCCGCCCATCGCGAACCACTGCAACCGCTGGTTGGCTCGATCGGTGACGACCAACTTCGGCGGTCCGTCACGGTCTACTGATCATCCTGGTCCGAGCCAGGATCGCCTGGGCGGGATCACAGCCTGTGAGGTCGAGATCGTTATCCGTGGGCGTTTTCCCGTGGTATTTTCCGCAGGATCTGACGAGCAGCGGCTGGATCTGTTGGTAAATGTCTGTGCGAGATCGTCCGCACCGTTGGCAGACGTCGCCGCGAACGTGAGGCAGGCAATGGGCGGCACAACGCAAACCGTACATCGTCGTCGCGTTCCACCAGTCTGCATGCGTCACATCACGACTTCCATGAGGCCTCGCATCAGATTCGCTCCTCGTGGTTAAACTTCTGCCATCGGTTGCTCGGCATCACCAAACCTGTCGAGTTGCACGCCCATTTTGTGCATCAGGCTGAGGTACAGTCGGCACATCTGCCGGTCGGACTTACCGCTGTAGTCCAGATTCTGGCCGCCCTGGATTTGACCGCCTGCACTGCCCAGCATCACGACCGGTAACTGGGTTGCGTCGTGGTGGCCGTTTAACATGCTCGAACAGAGCATCAGCATCGAGTTGTCCAGCAGTGTGCGATCGCCTTCGTGGATCGCATCCATGCGACGGGCAAGGTATGCCATCTGCTCCAGGAAGAACTGATTGACTTTAAGCCAGTCATCCGTGTCGTTGTGCGAGAGCAGGTGATGGATCATGTAGTCGACGCCGAGATGCGGGAAGCGCAGCGTGCCATGATCGTTGTTGAGTTTCAATGTACAGACTCGCGTCGTGTCGGTCTGAAAGGCGAGCACAAGAATGTCGCACATCAGCTTCATGTGTTCGACAATATCCTGCGGATACCCATCCTTTGGACGCGGGATGTTGGGGCTGGTGAGAGTCGGTCGCCAGCCCTGGAGCTCTCCCCGGCGTCCGGCCTGTTCGATCCGTTGTTCGACCTCGCGTACGGAGTTCAGGTATTCGTCGAGCTTTTGCTGATCGAGTCGGCTGATGCCGCGACGGAAGTCCCTCGCATCGGCAAGAACCGCATCGAGCACACTTTGGTCACCCTGTTGAGCTTTGTCCTTGAACAACTGGTCAAACGCCAAGGCCGGATACACTTCCAGCGGAGTCGGTGTCGTTGGGCTGCTCCAGGAAATGTGCGAGCTGTAGAGCATCGAGTAATTCTTATGGACCGACGGGTTCGCCTTTTCGCAGCCGAGCACAAGACTTGGCAGCTTCGTGTGCTGACCGATTCGCTGGGCAACGATCTGATCGACGCTTGTCCCGGACCGAATCGTCCCGCCGGCCGAAAGTGGCGCGCCGGACAGAAGATTGCCGGTCTGCGAACTGTGAATGTTGCCTTTGAGCGCCTCGGCGTTGTACAGACCTTTGATGAAAACCATTCGGTCGCGAAAGTCATTCAGTGGATGAAGGACCTTGCCGAGTTCCATGCTGGAGCCACTTCCGTTGGCCCACCACTCATGCCGGTGAAAACCGCAGCCCGAGAACAGGATTGCCATACGAGTGGGAGCTTCCTGAGACGGCTTGTTCGTTGGAGTCTCTTGCCCCCAGACGGCCATCGACTCCATCCACGGCAAGGCCATGCTCACACCGAGGCCGCGAAGCATGATACGACGTGTAAGCTGATACTTCATGAGAATTCTCCAATCGCAATTATTTTTGTCATTTTATGAAACTGGCGAAGTGCGTCATCAAGCCGATCCCTGCCCCCAAGCCACCGATCCCATCGCTGCATGTGATCACGTTCCAGTTCGCCGTTCGTAAATAAGGTGTCGCAGACGTCCATCGCGTTACGGCCGCGATTCGCCAACAGCTTTAGCATGTTGGCGGTTCTTTAAGGCTATTGCTGGACGTGATTCTCGCCGCGAATCTTACGGAACTGATCGCTCAGTACAATCTCTTCGACTGCGATGGAAAAACGGTAGTCATTGCTGCCAAGGCTGTTCATCATTCTATCAAGTAACGGCTCATCGGAGAGCTGAACTTCTCGTCCCAGAGCAAAGCCCAGCAGTTTCCGGCAGAACTGACGGACGACATCATTCCGCCGTGTGGTCAATAAATACTCACGCAACCCATCGATGCCGTCAATTTTCGTGCCGTCTTCCAGCGTTGTTCGCGTATCAACGCCCGCGGGACGCAGCCGACCGATGGCGTCGTATTGTTCCAACGCGAATCCGAAGGGGTCGATCTTCACATGACATTTTGCGCATGCAGCCACGGAGCTATGTTTTTCGATCAGTTGCCGGGCCGTTAGCCCTTCCGGAACATCGTCAGGCAATTGCGGGACGTTTGCGGGCGGGCGAGGAAGACGCTCGCCAAGCAGCGTTTCGTAGACCCAATTGCCACGCAAAATAGGACTCGTCCGAGAAGCTCCTGATTGACTGGCTAGCAACGAGGCCATGCCGAGAATCCCACCGCGTGCGTGACTTCGGATCGAATCCACTCGTCGCCACTGCGGTCCGTCAATTCCGCCAATTCCGTAGTGCTTCGCCAGCGTCTCGTTCAGAAAAGTGTGATTGGCGTCGAGCACATCGAGAATGGAACCATTGTTTTGGAACATGTCTTCAAAAAAGCGAACCGTCTCTTCGTACATTTCGCCTCGAAGCGCAGCAAACTCCGGATACAGCTTTTCGTTCTTGTTGTCATCCCGGTCAAACCCTCGCAAATGGAGCCACTGACACGCAAACTGAATCGCCAGTCGACGCGTGCGGGGGTCTTTCAGCATCCGCCGAGTCTGTTCTGCAAGTGCGGTGTCATCCATCAGGCCTCCGGATTCAGCGATGCGGCGGAGTTCGGCATCCGGAATGGATGACCACAGGAAGAAACTCAGGCGGCTGGCCAATTCGAGATCCGTAACTGGCTGCGGCTGGCTGCCGTGGGACTGAACTTCGCGGCGGTACAGAAACGCGGGCGAGGTCAACGCGCGGGCCAATGTCAAACGGATCGCATCCTCGTGGGACATCTCGGCAGTGCGGAGGTTGCGGTAGAACTGCGAGAGCCCCGCCCGCTGGTCGTCCGTCAGCGGGCTCCGCCACGCTCGACTAGCGAGCTCCAGCACCGCTGACAGATGTGCTGGTTCTGTGTCGAGCAGACGCTTGCGGAACGCATCTGCCCGGGCGATGACCTGGGGCTTGAGTGGATCCCAGACTTTCACCAGGTCCGGTCGGTCCTGCGTAGCAAACTCGCGAATCTGTTCGAAGGCGACTTCGTACCGCAGCGGCTCCTGGGCGATATACAACAACTCGTCCCACATGCGATTAAGCTCTGCCGTTTGCTTTTCATCCAACATCAGCCGCTGCAGCGCTTCGTCCTGCCGATAGAACAGTGTCAGCGTCACGACCTCGTCGACCGGTACGATTCGTTCATAACAGAGCTGCGGCGGGAACAACTCGCGAAAGTCGGCGAATGCTTTGAGGACGCGCAACCGAGCCTGGCTGCTTTCGCCTGTGACGATTGGACTGGCAACTCCAATCGCCGATGGCTCGACGCGGTTCAGACCAGCTTCGAGGCGAACGGTCCCATCCTGACCAGCTTGCCGATCAAGCACTCCGCTGACGATCAGCGTTCGGCCAGACGCGAGCCC
>JAGQQE010000484.1 GCA_020426345.1 Planctomycetaceae bacterium | reverse complement strand
TGTTGTTGGAGTAGTGCTTCTCAGGCGAGATTCTGGTGTATAAGATCGCCGAAATCAGAGCCGCCCGGATTGTAGTTGCTGCCGTTGCTGAGACGAAAGAATCTTCTTCAGCTCAGCATCCACCCGGGCCTGGAGTGCGGCGACCTGCTGCCGCTGAGATGCACTCAGCTGAAGCTGATTCTGAACGAATGATGGAAGCACTTCACCTGGACGGCCGGGAGGCGGTCCATTGATTCCCTGACCCCGGCCGGGAGGCCGACCACTGGGTTGTGCGCTCATGGAACTTCCACCCGCGAGTGCCATCGCGGTGTTTAGCTCAGCGAGTGTGACCAGTCCATCGCGGTTCACATCGGCCGGTGCGAGCATTTGCTGAATTCGGGGGTCGACGACTTCCGTTGCCGATAAGGCCCCATCGCCATTTGTATCGAGCGACATGCACTGCTGAATCATGGATGTCGGGTTTCCAGGCAATCCGTGCTGACCGCCTTGTCCCGGACCTTGTCCGCGATGCTGACCGCTCGTCGGTGAAAACTGGCTCGGCGAATTTCCTTGCGGTCCATTCTGACCAGGTCCACTTCCATTTCCACGTCCACCTCTTCCCGGTGGACCGGCTTCAATCGAAGTAACAACCATCGCACAGCTGGTGATCAGGGACAGACACATGATGGATTGTCTGCGAACAGAAACCAGGGGAAGGCTTAATGGCATCATGACACCTCATTCAACCGGACATACTTCGAGTCAGATTGAGTGTGTAACGTCCAGAACCCGGTTTGTTCCGCCGGCAATTTCGAGAAAAGCGTTTGTTTGGGATCGACAGCGTCATGTTCGCTGAAAGAACTTGATGTCATTCGGATAGATACCACTCTGAATTTCGCCCCCATCAAGCTGAACGGCGTAATAGATCTGCCCATCTTCCTGTAGAATGATGTCCAGAATAGTTCCTGTCCCTTTTCCGTTATGCAGTGATTCGAACCATACCTGATCTCCAAATCGATAGGGCGATTGAAAGACAATCTGAAATCCACCAGAGCCGCTGTCACTGATCTCCATGACGTATCGCTTCTATTGCTTAAAGAGAACAGAGGTTTTTCTTCCCCGCAATTCACTCGAAAGCGACCCTGCCGTCCGATGCCTCTGGCGGTTTCGGAATTGCGGATTCATCGAATTTACATGGATTATCGCCGCATCCTCTGAGTCAGCGTACGATCCAGTGAATTGGCAAACTGCTGCAGATCTTTCTGATTCAGCGGCCGGGGACCGGATGTTTCCATCCCTGCAGAACGAAATTCTTCCATCAGGTTTCTTGTTGCCAGGCGACTGTGAACGGTTTGCTCATCGAAAACTTCACCCCTGTGACCGATCGCAATGGCCGATTTTTCAACGACTCGCGCAGCCAGTGGGATGTCGCTGGTGATGACGATATCCCCGACTTTCACTTGTTCGACAATGTGGTCGTCCGCTACGTTGGCCCCGTGAGCGACGGTCACCAGGCGAACCCACTGCGACGACGGTACATACATGCCCTGATTTGCTACCAGGACCATCGGCACGTGAACGCGTTTAACAGTCTTGTAAAGCAAATCCTTGACTGAAGCCGGACAGGCATCGGCATCCACCCAGATGCACAAAGGTTGATCGGGACATTGCGATTTGTCCTTTCTGATCGAATCAGTTTTAATCGGCTTTTGATCTGTCAAGAGTTGATGACTTTCTCATCTCTCGCCGTAGCTCTCCATTGGCGAGGGGGCGTTCAAAAACAGACATTATGGATTCGAAAACTGAATTGCATCCAGGTTCATCAGGCCACCCGCCTTTTCGGGGTGAGTGAAAACGATGATCAGGTCGTGTCGACCGGAAATACTGGTGTCCTGGTGGTCGATTTCAACCGTGCGTTCATAGAACTCTTCCCAGTTGCCATTCACTTCAACATCCACTGTCGCAAGCAAAGGGCCTTCGGGATTGTCGACGCGCAGTTCAATAGTACCGCCGGACCCAGCGCTGGCGATCTTCAGTTTGACTTCGCCAACCTGATCAAAGTTGATCTTTCGGAATCGCAGAGTATGGCCGTGGTTGATTGCTCCGAGAAACTTCTGGCCACTGGCGTTGCCCGAACCCAGGACCTGCGGGCCGTTGATCTCATCAGCTGATTCCGCCTCAACCAGACGAGGCCGCAGGTAGACCGCCGCCGATGAACTCAGTGAAGGAACAATGCCAGAGCCCAGGTCGGTGTAGTTGACGTCCAGACGATAGTGGCCTGGCGAGTCCGCTTCTTCCGGGTTGACGGGAATTTCGCCAACAAATCCGTTGAAAACACGGACGAGTCCCGTGGGTTGCAAACTATAAATCCATCCCACCATTTCGCGAACTTCTTCGGCCGAATGATGACCATGCGGAATCATCGGAATCTTGCCCCAGACACCTGTCGAGCCCTTCATGACTCGCGCCACCGACGCTTCAAGAGCCTCCGGCTTATCCCTGTATTTATTCGCAATCTCGATGAGTTGAGGCCCGACTCGCTTTTGATCGACTGCGTGACAGTTGAAACAGTCGCTGCCCTTCATCCTCTTCAGGCCAGGCGGATCATTGGCAGCACTTCCTGCCACCGGTCCGCTGAACGAAAATACGTCTGGTGAATGCTGGGCGTTGACGACAACGCGAGCCGGTGATTCCCTGTCAATGTCGCTGGCTTTCTCGTTGTCGAGCAGGAATTCGTCGTTGGTCCCATCTTCAACGTCATTCACGATCACTTCGTATCGAAGTGGTTGATCGGCATCGAAGAAATCACCGGAGTTTGGGCTTGCGAATCGAACCTCCGGCCGTGAGTTGCCCGCAAGCACAGGCACAGCGGCAGTCTGAAATGCCCCGGATGTATCGGTGACAACAACTTCGATGTTATAGACACCCGGTTCTTCTATCGTGACGGTTGCGTTGGCGACATTTGCGAGTGACCTGGGGGCAGCTGCCTGATCCAGGGTATTGATTAATCGCCATTCATAAGTCAGCACATCGCCGTCTTTGTCGAAGCTGCCCTCACTGGAAAGAGTTACGGTCAATGGATGACGACCGATATTATTTTCGGCTTTGGCGACTGCCACGGGAGGGCGGTTGCCGCGAACATAATCGATGCGAATCAGGCGAGCGTCCTTATTCACGCCCCAGGTTTCTCCGTATTCCAGCATGTAGAGCGAACCGTCTGATCCAAAGTGCATATCGATCGGCCGGACAAAGTGATATTCGGGCATGAAAGGTTCAATCCTGGCGACGTTGTAGTCTTCGTCCAGGTGAACCAGTTTGACCCAGTGCCGTGACCATTCGTAAATAAACAGCACTCGATCAAGCGCTGCCGGAAACTTTGTCGCTGAAGAGAGGGTGGCATCAAAGTGATAAACAGGGCCGGCGCAGGCGGTCCGACCACCACTCGCAAGTTCCGGAAACTTCTCCGATGCAGCTCCTGGATAAAAAATCATTGCAGGCTGAGCAGGGGGCAGTTCTCGCACACCTTTGTTGTTGGGCGAATCATTGACCGGATGCAGGGGATCAAACAGTGGGCCGATTTCGCCTGTTTCGAAGTTCACATCGGCATAGGGCTGGTTATCTGCGTTAAAGTATGGCCACCCAAAGAATCCTGCCTGACGGGCCTGATTGATTTCATCATGTCCACGCGGACCACGCGCATTGTTGCCGCCAGCATCCGGACCAACGTCGCCCCAGTACAGGAATCCGTTGGCCGGATCGATAGAAATACGCCAGGGGTTACGACAGCCCATCACGTAGATTTCCGGCATGCCCTCTGAACCGTCCTTTGGAAACAGATTGCCGTCCGGAACTTCGTACGTTCCGTCGGACAGCGGGCGAATTCGCAGCACCTTACCGTTACCGCTGCGACTGTTGGCGGCCGTGCCCTGCGCATCCCATGGCTCGCGTCCTGGACGTTCGTCAATCGG
>JAGQQE010000483.1 GCA_020426345.1 Planctomycetaceae bacterium | reverse complement strand
ATATTCAAAGAGCCCTTCAGAATCGGCCCGAACTGACTGCACTCGACGTTCAGTATCAGCAGTTGCAGGTGGACTACTCGGAAGCCTGCAACATGACACTGCCGGCCCTGGATGCTCGTCTGACGGCCGGCCAGGATGTGGGAGCACCTGCAAGTTCCAAACGGGATAAGTCACAGTTTGAAATGGAAGCAGCCGTGTTCTTCGACGTTCCGGTTGAGCGGCGTAAAGGCCGCGGAAAAATGCACGCTGTGCAGACAAAAATGGCCCAGGTCGCTGCAAAACGCAGAATGACGCGGGACAAAATCACGGCAGAAGTTGGGACAGCCTACGCAGGTATGATTCAGTCCCGTCAGGAAGCATTGAATGCCCGAAAAGCCGTTGAACTGGCGACACGGATGGCGGAGATTGAACGACGCAAGTTTGAAGTGGGTGACAGCGATCTGCTGAAGGTCGCACTGCGCGAGCAGTATGCACTGGAAGCAGCTGAAGAAGAAATCACTGCCACCTGGAATCACTTTGTCGCCTATACAGATTACATGGCAACACTCGCAATTGATCGCCCGTCAGAAGCAGTTCTGGATCACGACTAAACAACCGCGCTGTACCTTTGGCCTGGCCTTCGCTCTCAGGCAATTCATCATTGGAAGCCGACTGCAGATGATTGTTCCGGAATGAGGAAACGGACCACTTCTCTTGCCAGCGGACCGGCCGCGTGACTTCCTGATCCGCCGTGCTCCAGGACGATTGCAAAAGCAAATCGGGGCGCATCCGCCGGTGCGTATCCCGCAAACCAGGCATGGTCGGGCTTGTCTGGAGCTGATTCTGCCGTGCCCGTTTTTCCGGCGATGCTGACGTGGTCCAGGTGCACAGATTTGTAGCCCGTCCCCCAAGTCTCTTCGCAGACCGCAACCAAACCGCGGTGCACGGCTTCAATGGACTCAGGGGTGAGGCTTTCAATCCGAATTCGAGGGAAACCGGGACGTCTGGAACTCACGTCGTCGGCGCGCCTGGCAAATCCTTCCTCGCTGACAACATGCGGCGTCACCAGCCATCCTCCATTCGCTATTGCCGCCATCATTCGAACAAGTTGAAGCGGAGTCACCGTAAGTCGTGACTGTCCAATCGCATACCCCAGCGCCTCTCGCTGAAAGCGACGCAGTGTCGTCTGACTGACCATTTGTTGAGCTGATCCATCATCAGATTCCCCGACACCGCCATTCGCGGTTGCTGCCATCGCCTGCCGGACAGTATCGGCTCGGACTGGCAGCGTCCCCGACTTCTCGAACGGAAGGTCAATCCCCGTCTTTTCGCCGAATCCAAATCGCTCCGCCCATTCAGCAATCGGCAAAATGCCCATTCTTTGTGCGGCATCAAAGAAATAAACATTGCACGATTGTGCCATGGCCGCGGTGAGCCCGACATTCCCATGCCCTTGTCCGAATTGCCGAAAGATAAGGCAGCGATGTTCGTTTGGACTGGTCAGAAATCCCTGACAGAAAAACGTTTGTCGGCTTGTAAACGTACCTGTTTCCAGCGTTGCGATCGCACTGAGTGGTTTGAACGTGGAACCCGGCGCCAGCGCCATCGCGCTGAATCTTGAAACAAATGGACGTCGCTGATCATTGTTGGCGGCAGTCCATGCGTCTGCTGACCCGCCGGTAAACAACTGAAGGTCAAATCCTGGCCCACTACTGGCGGCGAGCAATGCGCCTGTTTCGACATCAATAACGACGATGCTGCCACCCGTCGGGACAACTCGAGTACCAGCATCTGCTGTCGATTCCTCCGTATCGGTATTATCACGGAGGGCATTCTCTCGCCCGGCCGTAAGTTGTGCCGGACGATCGGTGAGAGCCTCAGCAAGGAGCTGCTCGCAGAAACGCTGCAGACTGGCATCAATGGTCAGCACCACATCCAAGCCGCTCACTGGATTGCGGGTGACTTCTGAGCG
This sequence comes from Planctomycetaceae bacterium, assembly GCA_020426345.1. GTDB lineage: Bacteria > Planctomycetota > Planctomycetia > Planctomycetales > Planctomycetaceae > F1-80-MAGs062. Next base: position 2,067 of record JAGQQE010000483.1, on the reverse strand, counting down.
GACGATCTGCTGCCGTCGATTTCGTTCAATCTGACGCAGGCCGAATGTTCCCTTGATTCGATCGCTGTAACTGAGCTCGACTCCGAATCGACCGTGTCGAGGTTGCTCTGGCAGTTCAGCAAGGACAGTCTGCGGAATTCCATTCTTCTGTGCCAGGGATTTCAATTCTTCGTCGGACAGTGTTGTTTGTGCGCCCACAATATGGGCGGCCAGCTGGTGTTCCGGGTAAGTCCGTCGAGTTACAGTGACGGCACGGGCACCAGAGAAACGTTCCGGCTGTTCCGCAATCTGTCCGGCAATCACCAGGGGCAATTCCGAAGCGATCGTGTGCCATGTTTCTTCTTCACGAACGATAATTCGTTGACGTGTCTCACGGCGTGGAGGAGTCGTGAGTGCATTCCGAATGGCGGATGCGATATGCATGGCCCATCCAACGTTTCCTTCCGTGTCGTCGCTTCCTTCGTTCAATTGCCGGTTCATTGGCGAAAAATGGCGACGATTGACAGAATCCGCAATCCGTTGCACACGCGTTTCGATAGCCTCACAGGCCTCTTCGAAATCTTCGTTCGTCATGCCACAAAGACTGGCAAGTTGTCGCCGGGTTTGAGTTCGTTCGAGAAGGATCTGCTCCCGGGTTCGTTCGACCAGCGCAATGTCACGGCGTTCCTCGCGAGTAAGACGCGAACGAATCTGCCGAGTGAGCCAGTCCTTGTCGGCGTCTTTCTGAATCCATCGGTAGTGCAGCTGAACAGCGTATTGTTCCACATCAGCCGCAAGGACGAGTCCCCCGGAAAGAATTCGCCCATCCCGGGACGGTAGGATTTCGGTTTCTGTTGTTGTTGCTTTCAATGCAACCAGATAGCGTCCCGGCAGAATCACCTGAACGTGGGCAAGTCTTGCGAAAACAACAACCAGCCCAATCGTAAATCCAATGCCTATCAGGCGTATTCTCCATACGCTGGCCGCCGGGATCAGATCGTCATCTGAATCCGCTGCATCCTGAGAAAACAATGAAGTCAGAGGGGCGTTGCGCATCCTTGAGTTCTGATCCTCGGTTACGTCTGTCGACGTTTCAGAAAATCAATCCATCCGTGTATCAAACAGGCTTGGTCAAAGCAGATAGATAAGTCGGCCGCATTCTCGACAGGCAATCAGCACGTCGGTGTTGATACGGACAACGTCCTGTGAGGTGATCCGGTTGTTACAGGCGGTACAGCATTGATCTTCAACCGATGCCAGTGCGGCCGCTCCATGAGCACCTCGAAGGCGGGCATATGCGGCGGAATGTTCGCCCCACTTGATCGTCTTCTCTGCGGCGGCGACTTTTTCGCGAAGTTCATCCAGCTGCTGGCGCAGACCTGATTCTGCAGCAGCGACTTCCTTTTGCACCGTTTCAAGGTGCTTCTGGGCGTCAATCACACCGGATTCGACTGTCTTCAGATGTGCCTGGCTGACGTCAAGGGCTTCCATTGCAGCCAGAGCGGCATCTTCCAGCGTTGCCAAGTCCTGTTTCGCGCTGGCGATCTGGCCTTTGAAGATATCGTACTCTTTGTTCGATGAAGCCTGATTCAGTTGTCCTTCAATCTTCCGCAAGTCGGCTTCGCGGGTTCGCAATTTCAGGTTGCCTTCATCGGCAGTTTTCCGGCAGTCTTTAATTGTCTGTTTCTGTACTTCGACCTCGTCTTTCGACGCTTGCAGCTTGCGTTCTGCCGCCGCAATCCTTCGGGGGCCGTGAGCCAGTGAACCTTCGACATCTTCCAACTCAGTCAACAGAGAATGCAGCTTGTGAAGGGCGATCGACAGCTCTGATGGCATTCTGAAGGGATCCTTTTACGGGAGATGGTCGATGTTGGAACGCCCTGGATTCTATTTCTCTTTGCTGCTACGGGATACCGAACCGAACGCGGCAAAAACTAAAACCTCGGAATCAGGCACAACCCGCCTGAAGATGGTGAGTTTACCCAGGACTGTGAACCGGGGCAGAGCAATTGTGCAGGGAGACGTGTGCCTTTTCGAAGCGCGATCAGAGCAAAAGGCGTTTGCGGATTCGTGCAGAAGGAAACGGCA
>JAGQQE010000482.1 GCA_020426345.1 Planctomycetaceae bacterium | reverse complement strand
GACTCGGTCGTACCCGGTGTTGAGCACCACTTTGACACCATGCCGTCGGAGCTTCATAAAGGCCTCTGAAGCTCCTGGCTGCTCTTTCACATCCAGCGTTGCGTAGGCGGCATCAAGCATTTGTTTGAAGTTGTCAAAGATCGCAGCGACCTCTTCATCCGAATGTTGTTGTCCATCCAGAGCAAGAACGTCGCGGATCGCTTGCGATTTTTCCTTGCCAGCGCCAACCTCCTGAACCTGTTCCTGCGTAAACTGATAACCGACAGCATTGATGGCGGCACGGACGGTTTTGTAGACAACGTTGTCTTCATCAATCGTGGTTCCGGCCATGTCAAACACAACGAGCTGGATCATGGAAGCTCTCCTTTCTTAATTGATTCGCGGTTCCATAAACACACACAAGACGATGGCTTCACGTGTGTTTGGGTTAATAATCCGGTGGGGAATATGGCTGTCAAAGTACAGGCAGTCTCCCTTGCGAAGGGAATGCAATTCGCTGTCGAATTCGAATTCGATGGCTCCCTGGAGAACCATCAGAAATTCTTCTCCCTCGTGCGTCAGTGCCTCTTCCCGTGCCACACCAGCAGGAATGGTGAGCAGAAACGGGTCCATGGATCGATTGGGGCGTTTGTGTGCCAGCGACTCATAGACAGCCGTATTGGTCTTGCTCTTGTCACGCTCGACAACCTTCCGGTCGTCCCTGGCAATCCTGACCAGAGTTGGTTTCTCATCCAGTCCCTGGACAAGTTCGGAGACAGTGACGCCGAGGGCAGAGGCAATTTGTCCCAGGGCAGGCAGTGACGGCGTGATCCGAAAGTTCTCCACCTTCGAGAGCCAGCTGCGTGTCAAACCAGTCCGCGAGGCAACATCATCCAGTGTAAGCCGTCTGTCCAGGCGGAGCTTGCGAATCCGCTGTGCGAGTTCCACGAGGTTCATACTACCGCCGAATCAAAGGTGAGATGATGGCACCGACGAGACATGCCGTGGCGACAACACCGAAAACGAGGGCGGTTTGCCCCTGAGACTCGATCATCCAGCCGATGAACGGTTCTCCCAGGCCCGCGAAAACATATGCGAAAGTGTTCATCACCCCGGTTCCGGTTCCGGCACGCTCTCGTCCCAGGAGATCCGGGCACAACGCCCAAAACGCAGACTGTGGACCATAAGCAAAGAAGCCGGTCAGCAGTAGCATTGGCACCCCCAACCAGTGATCATTCGGGAGAAGATACATTGCCAGCGAACAGGCTGCTGCGAGGAACAAGAACAGTGCGATCACTCGTGCTCGGTTCGAATGAAACAGTCGGTCCGACAGCCAGCCATTGATGATGGCACCCAGTGCCATACCAATTGGCAATGCAAGCGTCATCCACTTTGTGTCGGTATTCTTCCAGTCTTCACCGAGAAAGTGCACGGGAACCCAGATGAGCAAGCCGTAACGGGCCATACTTTGAAATCCAATCGCCAGACAGGCAATCAGGAATCGTGGATTGCTGAGAACGTAGCGATAACGCTGCCATGAAGACTCATTGGACACAGCAGCGTTTTCATGAGGGATGGGCGTTTCGTTGCTGTCGTTCAGATTCTCATCGGAGAGCGGAGGAAACCCCAGGTCTTCTGGACGGTCTCGAACGATCACGTAGTACACCGCGCCGCCAATCAACAGTAGTAAGACCGGGAGTCGAAAAATCCATCGCCAGTTAAGATTGAACTCCAGAATCAAGGTCGACGTCCCAAAGGCCAGCACCGATGCGCTGCCCGCAGCAAAGACATAGGCTCCGTAAACTTTTCCCCGTTCGGAGTGTGGCCACCAGTTGGACAACACACGGCTCCCCGGAGCCCAGCCCATCGACTGCGCGTAACCGTTGGCAGCCCACGGGATCGTCAGGCTGGCAAAGCTGGTTCCGAAACTCACGATCCAGTTCAAACCGCACGACAATATCGCCCCCAGGCTCATGAGTCGACGGCCACCATATTTGTCGCCCAGATTTCCGTTGATCGACTGCCCCAGTGCGTATGTCCACAATAAGGCCGCGCTGGCCCAACCCAGCGTCGACTTCGAGATGCCCAGTTCCTGTTCGATCCCGGGAATGGCAAATCCGAATGTCTGCCGCCCTGTGTAGAAGAACAAATAGCAGAACATGGTTGCCAACAGCATGCGCCATTGGGCTGCTCGGAACTGCAAATGAGGCGTGAGGCATCTGCTCATGCTCAGACTCAACCTTTCAGCGGATGAATACCGATGACCAATGTTGACTATCAGTCAACAATGTTTACCATAATGCAACAAGCGAGAAAAGCCTGCCTCACATCGGAATAACCAGGTTGATTGTCAAACAGCAATACTTAATTGATTCCCTCCACAGCGTGGTCTCTGTGCTGGAGTCGCTCGAACTTGAGCGTCTGTTCGTCGTTCTCGATACGGAGGCTTACGAAGTGTCGGGCGCACGTACCGTCCTGGAGACCGTCCTGCAGAAACACGCTACGACGCGATTCACAAACTTTGAACTGAACCCAAAACTGGAAGATGTGCAACGTGGTGTCGATCTTTATCGCCCATTCAATCCCGACTTTGTGATCGCCCTGGGCGGAGGCACGGCAATTGATCTTGCAAAGCTGATCAGCGGGCTGGCAGCACAACAGGATTCTTCACGCGATATCGCGTTGGGGCTCGCCCCGATTCAGGCAAGTGCCAGGCCCCTGATGGCAATTCCTACAACGGCTGGAACCGGCAGTGAAGCGACACACTTTGCTGTCGTGTATGTCGACGGAGAGAAGTATTCCGTCGCCCATCCAACGCTGCGACCAGATTACGCGGTTGTCGATCCAGCGTTGACCGCAAGTCTTCCCCCTCGAATCACTGCCGCGACGGGGCTGGACGCCTTCTGTCAGGCGATTGAATCCGTCTGGGCAGTTGCGGCGAATGAGGAATCCATGGGGTACGCGACCGAAGCCGCTCAACTTGCTTTCAGGTACCTTGAGGCCGCAACCAACGCGCCCACACCTGAAGCGAGACGTGCGATGTGTCGCGCTTCCCATCTTGCCGGAAAGGCCATCAACATCACAAAGACAACTGCACCACATGCCTTGTCGTACTCTCTAACTTCCCGTTTTGGTGTGCCGCACGGCTTTGCTGTCGCGACGACGCTTGCTCCCCTGCTCAAATTCAACGCAGGTGTGACCGATGAAGACTGCACCGACCCACGCGGAGCGGCTGCTGTCCGAGAACGAATCGCGCAGATTCTCAAAGCCCTGGGAGCCGAGACGGTTGAAGAAGCTTGCTCGTCAATCCTAAGCCTGCTGACACGCGTGGGATGCCCGAAGCTGGAAGAGATTGTCAACCACAACACGGGCCTGATCACTGTAATCGAGTCGGCCAATGTTCAGAGGTTGTCGAATAATCCGCGTCGTGCGAGTCGCGAACAACTGATCGATGTGTTGTCTCAAAGCCGGATTCCATTCTGAAGAACTGTTACTCCGGGCATGATTTGCCCCAATACGGAGCGCGATGAAATGCACCACCTGACATCTCAATCCCTGCTGAAGCCTTGCCTGTCCACCGTGATCAATTGTGGCGCAACAGTATTGCTGCTCATCGGTGCTGCCTTGACCGATCTCCATTCGATCCACGCAGGCGAAGTCGTGGGGCCGATTGTCGGGACAGTCGAGTCGACGACTGCACATGTTCTGTACCGTCCTGGAACCGCGGAATCGAAGTGGCAATTATCGGTGCTGACAGATGGACGCGTGGTTCAGCGAATTACCGCGCTGTCCCAAAGCGAACACGACTATGTCGCCAAGTTTGCGGTCAATCACCTGAAACCGGGAACCCAGTACCGCTATCAGATTGAAGATGAAAGTGGTCGCGTGGTTGTCCCGGCTGATGAACAGCATTCCTTCACAACCGCTAATCCGGCCCGGGCGAACAGTCGCGCTTCGGTTAGTTTCGTGTCATGCGTGGATATCGAGCCGAATGCAATCTGGCAGGAGATGGCGAATCTGGATGTCGATGGTGTCTTTTTGATGGGAGACACG
>JAGQQE010000481.1 GCA_020426345.1 Planctomycetaceae bacterium | reverse complement strand
CGTCTCTCTGCCCTTCCAGTCGAGAACTGCAGTCCAGCTGGGCTGGTACTTCCTGTTCCGGCAGGAAGACCAGCAGGTGACCATCCCCGGAGTGACAATCGATCGCCATCCAGCACAATCGTATCGGGCGATTGCGAATAGAAAACGGTGTCAAATAGAAAACGGTGTCAGGAACCGTTTATTGATTCCACAGCACTGTGAACCCATCCACCGGAAGAGTGATGTCGGCGTCAATCAGCATCACTTGGGCGATGAACCGCATATTGAAGAGAAGCAAGTAACAGATTCGTAAAGCGACAAAGCCAAAGAGGTGACTGACAGACGAATAAGTCACGGGCATCTTCGGGCGTACAAGCTCCGTTCCTGTCGCGTGTTATTGTCGACATACGCAAAATGACGCAGGGTTGTCTCAAGCGACGTCGACGGCCGTGCCCACCGACAGTCACTATGTCAGAACAGTTTCAATCAAACAATTACCTCAAGACGGCGAAGCCTTGCGGCCAAATTGGAGAGGATCGCGTGGCATCACGATCACCATTCTCTCTCGGCTTCTTCTGCTGCTTTCTCTTTTTCATAGTAATCCTCGAATGAGGAATACTGCAGCGTGATTTGTTGTGACTCATGCTCATACATCCAGATCCCCTGTGGATCACCATTGCGAAATATGAACCACCAATCACCGCCTTCGTTGTCTGCCACGAGGATGATCTTTTCAATAAAGTTCGCGTCGTCTGGCAATTCCAGTTGTGATGCCGGAGTATTCTTATTCGCGTGAATAATATCGTGGGAATCGCTGTAAAGCAGATGGCCATCGTCATACGGATCAGGAATTTGCTCTACCAGCGGCAGAAGTCGAGTCAGGATATCTCTGTACGATTCCGGCAACGCATATCCAAGCGACTGTTCAATTTTTGATGTGTCCATCGAGAATGTTCCAGTGTGTTGTGATGCAGTCGAATTCTTGCTTTCGTCACGAGACCTCAAACAACTGCCAACTGCCAGGCGGAGGATTTATGTGGAAACAAGTTGAGGCGTTCGGATGCCATCCTGCACGAAGATACGGAGATTTCTGTTGAGAACTTCCGTGCGAAAATGAAGTACATCCTCTCCGCCCAAAGTCAGAACGGTGACTACAAGATTCACTGGCTGCTGGATTTCCATCCCTGTTCTGCGGGGGTTTTTGCTCCAACAGAACGAAGATAGCTGACGATCTCTGTGTGATTCCTCTGAATGGCCAGACTCAGGCCATTCGAGCCTAAGAAGTACGCATTCACATCAGCGCCATGCTCGACAAGGAGCTTGACTGCTTCAAGGTTTCCATTTCTTCCAGCTGAGTTCAGGGCCAGACATCGCTTCTTCCCATCGGCCACCTGATTGGGGCTTACTCCGCGCTCAAGAAGCCATCGCAGACCTTCGTTTGCTGCACTTTCATCCAGACTCACTGCGAAGTCGACAAGATTCTCCGGGTCATCCGGCCCATTTGGGTGATGAATATCGGCTCCAATGCTAACGAGATATTCCATAACGATCGGCTTCGTTACTGCGAATTGCAGCCACGTGTTGAGAAGATCAGTGTCAGCTTTAATCTCCGGGTTCGCTTCAACGAATTGACGTAATTCTGGCACGTCAGAATTACGAATCGCCTTTACACAAGATCGTTTCAATTCCATTGGTATAGCCATTTTAGACTCACTCGGGCCCAGCAGATGAAAAAGAAGATTGGCAGCCTGACACTAACGACGACCTGCGATCCATGCGATGAAAGATGTGGGTATGTGAATTGTGGGTGAGTTCTGCGAATTCGCAAAGATTCAGGTGCGGTCACGTCTCGTAAGCACAGGAATGCTAGAGCAACGGAAGACTCAGCAGAAATGCAACCCGGCAAAATTGTCTCGTGATATTCTACGCCACTTTCGGTCATTCATAATCGCGGTAGCGCCGGAGATGCCGGGGTGCCTGAAGACACCCGCATTGAACCCCGGGCGGATAGGACCTCAATCGCCGTTGGTTTAAGAAGTCATCTCATCATTCGTCTTCTCAGACGGCCGCCTCCATCGAAACAGCATGGTGCCTGTTGCCTTCCCAAGCGCCGGGAAACCGGGGTTCACGGGCGAAAAAGATTCAGGCCGATTCCGAACTGAACTCACTTCACCTTCGTGTCGATTACGGGCTATTGTTCGGTGATGACCACCGGACGAGAAACAGTGGTGTTTGCTTCGGTCCTGAAGATGCAACTCGCCCGAGAGGATGTTCAAAGAAAGAGAACTGCCCCTTTGGGGATCCATATTGAGTGAGCTTCATTTGACGTTATTTGATGTGATCGCATTTCTATTTGGCGACGCAGATTCGATTGTCCGGGTGGCGTCGTCCAGGCACACTTTGCTGGTCGGAGCCATGCTGGTGTTGTCGGCTGCTCTGGCCAGAAACTGGCAACGCCATGATTTGTCAGTCCAGCCGTGGCTGTTGTTGATTCCCTTTGCCGCATCGCTGGTCAGCAGCACTGCTCTGACCGTGTTGCTGGCCTTGTGGTGGCCTGACTTTCGCCCGCAGATGCTGGAATGGTTGCCGAGAATGGCGGGGCTGTTCTGGATGACAGCACCGCTTGCCTGGATTTATGGTATCCCCTTCGAAGCATTGGTCGAAAGAAAATCTGCTGCACGGGCGCGACTGACTGCGCTTACCATTGTTTCCCTCTGGCGAGTGGCTTTGGTAGTGCGTTGCCTTTGCGTGCTTTTGGACATCCACGTCGCTTCGGCCATGCATCTTGTCATTTTCTTTGGGATTGTCGTCGCCATTGCGGCCATTCATTTTACCAGACGACGAGACCGTCCTCAGAAGATTCCAATGATTGCAATGGGCATGGCCGGGATCTCTTCAACGTCCTCTCGGAGTCCTGAAGCCAGAGTAGTTGCGAACTTCACAGGCTGCCTCTCCGCTCTTCTTTGGATTGGGCTAGTTCCATCGATTGGCCTTACCTGGACATCCGTGCGTCCTGAGCCGCCATTGCAGATCCATGCTGGTGACGCTGTTCGTGCTGCGAGTCCTGGAGTTTGGGGTGCATCTGCCTGTGCCATCGGATTCTGGCTGATGATCCTTCCTGCGGCTCAGCGAAAGCAACGCTCAAAGACGCGGGTATCGAATCTGATTGAGAGCGGCCGCTATCTGGATGCGGTGACGTTTCTGAGTGAGACAGATGCCGACTCATTTCCGGTTAGCTGGGTTCCTCCGGTAGAAACGGCCCTCGACGGATGGCATCCGGAGCGATTGATGGGCATGATGAATCTGATGCCTGAGCAGCGCGGAAGATGGTTTGCCGCCGGATTTGAAACCGTTTTTGTTGAATATCTCAAGCAGCCTTTACTCTATTGGTTCAGTGATGTGCGTTCGGCTGAGGTTGCAGAATTGCTTCCTTCTGTTGTTGGCATTCGTCCGGAGGACGCCACAGAGATTCTTCAGCAGCTGTCTGACATGAAGGAGTGGCTGGACGTCGTTGGCGGACAGACGGAGCGAAATTCCGGCCGACCAACGTACGAATCCACATCCGAAAACAAGGTCGAATGCTATGTGGATCAGGATGGTTTCATCATCAGCTGGCCACCGGAGACGAATGCTCGCAGGGTGATTCGGGAAGAGCTCGAACGACGTACCGCCGTGTGAATTCAGGCCGTGTCGCAACTGAAACCAGAAACCTCAGCCGGGTGTACTTTGGTGGTGTACGGAGGTTGGGATTCAACGTGTCTTCGAATTCGGTGGCTCCAGGGGCAGGCGAGCAGCGAAGTGATTATGTCCCGCTGCTCGCTGAGCCCTGACTTTACCATTCCTGTTGACGACTGCCATGACGACAGCCATGGTCGCCGAATTATGGTGCTGGCGCGTCCGCTTTTTTCGCTTCAGTCCTGGGAGCTTCGGCCGGCTTGATCTCCGGGTTCTTTGCTTCTGGTTTGTCGGCAGGTTCTTCTTTGGTGTCGTCCTTCTTTTCCTCAGCCTTCTTTTCTTCAGCCTTTGGTTTGTCCCTTTTCTTCGGCTGGATGTTGAATGGTGGTCCC
>JAGQQE010000480.1 GCA_020426345.1 Planctomycetaceae bacterium | reverse complement strand
TATCGCGTCAGCGGTGGATCGGCCTGTAGTCCGGTCTGGGAGAACGGCAGGCTGACTGAAGGTCGCTTTTGGGTCGGGGCTGAGTATCCCGAGGCGGAAACTTACACATGGGACCTGATCTTCACCGACGATCGAGAACGCACGCTGCCCGTCAAAGAGGTGGGGCCCGTCGCGTTTTCTGAAGGTATGCGAATGGCTGCTGCAATTTACGCCAAACGCGTCGTTGAAAAAGAATCTGAAGACGTCTGAAGCCGCACAGGATCGCCAGGCCCATCGATCCATCATCTCCATGCCGGGATGAAATCAGTTGGCCGCCCACAATCTTCGCGCCAACCACAAGAGTCTGCGCCAACCACAAGAATCACTGAATCACACACGTACCATCCCTGGTCTTTCGTTGAGGATCAAGCAGATGCCAAAGCCAGAACAACTACTGGAAGCCGGTGCCTTACTCGCCCCAAAGACAAAGCTGAAGGACGCAGCAGGCATTGACGAAGTAAGCGCTCGTGCTTATCGACATCCGGCACTCGGAGATCGTGTCGTTGTCCGACTTACCCCGGACAATCTGGCCGCAGGCGAAGATCTGACGCTTTCATTCCTTGGCTTTGCCGAACCCGATGTGACAGGCCCCGTGGCGGTCCGACGACGACAGGCTCTGGGGTTTCCGGAATGGGCCCTGGTTCACGACCCTGCTCATGCTCGCTACGCACTGGACATGGTGAAGGAATTCAAGCGAGAAGCACGTCGGGCGAAATCAAAACCCGGTCATGCCTGGGATGCGTTCAGCGAAATCGCGAAGTCTCTGGGAAAAAGCGTGGCCCATTTCCTGCCCTCGTTCTGGGAACAGGTTGGGCGAGAATTCATCGCCATCGACAATTCGACCTATGCATCGCGAGCCTTCGGTAAAGCGCGCGAAGCAGAACGCGTGCATGGACTGAAGGTCGATGAAGCGATTCGAAGAGACGCATTCCTGGAATTTGCTCTGGCCGGATGTGTCAGCGCCAGCGCCATCAATGACTACGGCAAAGAGCTGCAGGCCGCTGGCGACGCGGGCGAAGCATGGTCCATCATTCGGGACCTGAGTGTGCGGCGAACGCTTGGCGGTCTGCCTCCATGGAAAAATATGTGTAAGGATCTTGCCACACTTGCCAAAGCGGCAGGATTGGATGTGGATACTGAGATACAGCAAGTCGTCAGGGAGCTGCTGGAGTCTCCGGCAATGCCTCGCACCAGCATGGGATTCTGGCAGGTAGCCTCGAAATGGGTGCAGTCGCTCGCCGGAAATGATGATCAGGCCGCTGGATTGCTTCTGAATATGATTCCCAAGTCAGGTGGTTATGCACAAAGTGATGCATGGACATGGCTCAACTACCTCGAAACCTGGGGAATCCTCGATAATTCCTGGAAGGATGGCGTTTCAGAGCAAGCTGGTCCGGTTGGCAGTCCGGCGGAGTGGTTGTCAAAGCTCTGCGCGGTCGGTTCGCCAAGTCAGATTTTGTTTGACCTGGTCGAGCGGATGGCGGATCGACTCAAGAAAGATGACATCAGCGTATACCCATATGAAGTGAATCGCTGGAACAAACAATTAAATGCCAACATCGATCTGCTTGATCATCTGTTGGCGCTTGGTATCCCGATTGCCGATCCCGAGGGTGAACTCAGGCTGTCGATGTACAGCTGGTTCCGAGTGCACGACGACAACGCGAAGAACCGGCCTCGCGACCCGGTCATGCTGGCACAGGATCCACGATTCTCTGTGGCACTGATGGACGCTGTCCGCGAGTCAGTCGGTGTGGCAGAATTCGAAGCAGCAGCCACGGGTAAGAAAGCGATGCTGGAAGTCCGGCGCAACTGGTTATTGTCCGAAATTGAAAAGTTTGGCAAAGCCGCATTGCCGGGATTTGAGGATGCGTTCTCAACCATCAACGGCAAGACGACCACAGCGACCTGGCAGGAATTTCCGGAGGCATTTGAACGACTTCAGGAAGCAAAGGTTGCAGCAGCATTGCACCGTTCGCTGAAAAACGGACTGATGGACGAATACGGATGGCCTGCGCTGGAAGCTGCCTTTGAACACTTTACCGGGAAATTCTCGATCTCCGCTCCCCGGGAAACTGCCAGCGACGTCAAACTGTTCGGCGCCTACCCTTATGCCGTGGTCACGGATGGAGTCGCAGCGATTGTTGTTCGAGGAAACGAACGCGTCGGAGAGTTTGAGTTGAAGCTCCCTAAAGGCGAGCCGCTAAAACACGTCGAATATATCGACGGTGACCTGCTGGTCACGGCAGGAAAGAACTATCGCTGCAAGCAATTCTGGAACAGGAGTCCGGGGAAGAGTTGGGAGACCTGGGAACGAGACAATCAGGGTTTGCAGGGGTTCGCCATCGACGCACGGGGTGGCGGAGCCTTTACGGGCGAGAAAATTATTCACGCTGGAGAACCTGAAACTCGCGGCATTGGCTCGAGTTCAAACTTCTTCTTCGACGGCGAACACTACTGGGCCACAGGCTGGGATCATGCTTCCCAAACGGAAACCTCCTGCGAACTTGACCCCGTAAAAGGGGAACAAGGTCGTCGGTCTCTACCCGGATTTCTGGAAGACTTCATCGCACCGGATACCAGGTTAATGCTGCACCGATGCAGCCTGTTTCCATTGCCTTCCGGAATCCAGCATTCCCCCCTTGGCCAAAAAGATGGTCTGTGTGGGTTCCGTGCCAGAAAAGACAGTGTGACCTTACAATTTACGGCGGAAGGAATAGACGGGCGTTCCATTTGCACTGGCAAAGATGATCTCTCCTTTCAAGCGCTTCTGGATCAACCAGGCACAACACAGAAACTCCCGATTGAAGGTGTGGAGGGACGCTGGAGAACGGCACCGCACCTGGCTCTTCATTCTCCGGATAATCAGATTGTCACCAGCCGACCCGAATTCGATCCAGGCATGTACAACTCGGGACAGCCTGCCGGAATCCCCTGGCGCTATCTCAACTTCTTCGAAGTTCGGGACGAAACGGCCTCGAAAAAACTACGCAGCATCAGCCTGGACGATACACAAACTCTGCTGGATGCAGCATCAAAAGACATCGAAGCGATTGCGAGCAAACGCGAGGCAAAACAGGGTAAGAAGGCAGAAAACCCGACGTACCCGCTGCTCGATAAAGCCATCGGCAAACTGTTGCCCAGGCTGAAATCGCCGCGTCTGCATGCCGGAATTCGCGGAATCATCGTCGGTGCGATCCAGCTTCAGCTCTCGCTCGAAAAAGTCATCGCTCAATCCGATCCCAACAGAGTCCAGCCCACGAAGATTACAGTCACCAATGCCGACGCAAGTGTAGTCCATGTACTGAACATGCTCCAAAAGCGTTCGTACGGAGCCGAGTCCGTTTCGTTTTTCAACGAACTGGCAAGCATCGTCATGTTTCTGCAGGGAGAATCAGACGATATCACGGCCCCAGATTTTACGTGCGGAATATTCGGCGAGATTGTCTCAGAAAGTCTGCTCAACGCATGGCAGCTGCAGTGGTTTGCAAGAGACGACGGGGATACTAAATGGCTCACGTTTTATGAGGCTCTGCTGCAAACGGGCGCGCTGAGTCTGACGGGACGACTGCGTCAGTTCTCGATCGATGAAGATAGTGACCCCAAATTCAGAAAACTGCTCGAGGACGCCGTCGGAGGACGCCATGACGATATTGATGATCGAGAAGCTGCGACTGCTCTGCAACACGGAAACAGCAAGTTCGTGATCACGCGGGACTGGCGTGGATTTAACGTCGTCGAATTCTCAAGATCCGAGACATTTCATCCCGTCACCGGAGTCGACAGCAACGAAGAAACGCAGCCCCTTGAGCTCAGCGATATCCAGGAATCAGTGCAGCAGTTCATTGACCTGTGCAAAGACCAGCCACCAAAGATTCCATCGGCCGATTTTTTTGCGGAAGTCGCGGAGGGCATGAAGCTCAAGCCTGCAATCGTCGCTTACATTTGGTTCGGCTATCCGCATTTTGGAAGATACGGATCGGATCCAATACCTGCGTACCTTCGAGAACCCGCT
>JAGQQE010000479.1 GCA_020426345.1 Planctomycetaceae bacterium | reverse complement strand
AGTGTGTAATTGATGAAATTGACGACAGTTTGCGTGGCGACATCCTGAGAATCACAGATCACCAGACTTTCGGCTTGAGCTGCCCAGAGTCGCGAAGCGAGATCCTCGATAGCCTCTTCGGGAAGCGGTCGATGTTTGTATTCCACACGGGGGAAGGAAACACCAGCTCGCGCGGCTATTCGAGATGCGATCTCGCTCAGGACCATACCGAATTCGAGTGGAGAAACGCGATATCGACGGTCGGCTTTTGTCCCAGTCAACGAGAGCCTTCCCTCAAGCTGAACGTGATAGGACATCTCAGGAGTAGTCGTTGTCGGTCGTCGACGCGAACTCCAGCCTGCTGTAAACTCGACCGGAGAAATCCAGGTTCCCAGAAAATCCGCACCACAGGCAACAATGACTTTCGCTGCTGCGAAATCATAGTGTGGCAGAACACGTCTGCCATGAGTTTCCAGATGAGCGTCCAGAATCGCCGAACTGCTGACCGGATCGAACATCAGATGTTTACCGTCTGTAAATTCTCCCAGAAAACGTCTGATTTCCTCTTTCGTTGTAGGACTGGTGATCGTCGGAGTAACGAACCTGACTGCCAGCTTATTCGCCTTGATGGCTTCGATCTCTAAACCGATCTTGCGGTCCAAATCTTCCCATGTTGCTGGTGCCCCTTTGTAAATCGGATGCTTCAATCGAAAACTGTCGTATAACTCAAGTGGCAGAGCCTGTCCCGTAGCGCACAGCCCTCCTTTCGAAAGAGGATGCTCCGGCATACCTTCCATTTTCAACGGTCGTCCGTCTCTGACCTTGACCAGCAATCCGCATCCCGCAGGACAGCCGTGGCATGTCGATGCATAGTTTTTTGATACTCCGGGGATCACCTCCGCAGGTTGTTCGGGAAACGGAAGCGAAAGCCGTTGCGGAGCCCGACCGCAACCGCTCAGGGCTGCTATCGACAACGAAAATCCTGCAGTTTCCAAAAACGAACGCCTGGATAAGGCGGATGAAACCGCATCCGTCTGTGCCGGTATCGATCCAGGTCGATTGGAATGTTGTATTCGATCGACTAGTCTGTCGTGTTCTTGCCGATGGTGGGTCATCATCGTTTCCTAGTGATGGCATACGGAACAGTTCGTCGAGGCGTGGACAGAGTGGCCTTCGATACCTTTTTTATTGACTTCGCGATGGCAGTTCACACACCACCCCATTGACAGGGATTCCTCCTGACGAACTCTCTCCATCGATTCCACAGGGCCGTGACATCGCTGACAGGTGACTCCGGCAGTAACGTGGGCTCGGTGATCGAACGTAACATGGTCGGGAAGATCGTGGATTCGCACCCATGGGATCGATTGAGGCTTTGAATCCTTTCTGGGAAGCCGATTTTCATCGACTCCCATCCAGTCGTACAGCTTCTTCAATTCAGGCGATATGATCTGTTGAGGCTTCCGCTTCTCGGCATCGGCCTGTTTCAGTTCGTTCTGGAGTACGTCGAAGGAACTTGTGACAACTTGGTGGCACTTCATGCAAACATCGTTTGATGGAATGCCCGCATATCGGCTTTGCTCTGCTCCTACATGGCAGAACCGACAGTCGATCTGAAGTTCCCCCGCATGCAGGCGATGCGAATAATCGAGGGGTTGTTTTGGTGAGTAACCACGCTCGATGTCCGGAAGTCTCCATGCAGCCACACCCAGACCTAACGAAACGACAGCAAAGCACAATCCGACTGAAAGTGCGATGGTTAACACTCGTTGTGACATGGTGGTCTCAACCTCGATAAAACGATTTTCAAAGCATCGTTTCGAATTTCTTACGAAGGCCTCTCGCAACCCTTGCGGGTGTAGTAGTACCAGTTAATCAGAACCGCAATGGCATAAAAACAAGCCGCTCCAATAAAGAATGGAGAGGCGGACTTCCGTCCGTCCCCAGACGCAGTCATTGAGAGAGTTTCCCCAATGGCAGAGGAAAACAGAAAAGGACCATAAGCCGCAATGGCAGCGGTCCAACCAAGGACTTGGGCACCCTGCCGGGGATTGTGAGAAAAAATCAGTGGAAACTGTCGAAAGGTTGATGCATTGCCAACACCAGAACAGAAGAACAGCCCCAACATTAACCCCACAAAAAGTGGGAATGAGTCCAAAGAAGTTGGCGCCAGAACACCCGTCAATACAAGTGCAATGCAGATTCCAATCATTCCCAGACCGGAATATTGCGTCAGAATTGCTCCTCCAGTCTTGTCAGCCACAAATCCGAAAATCACACGAACGGCTGATCCGATCAAAGGGCCGAGAAATGCGTATGTCAACGGCTTGGGGGAGGAAGGCCCAAACCCTCCATAAAGACTCTTTATGAGCAGGGGGAACGCAGCAGAAAATCCCGAAAACGAACCGAATGTCATTACGTAAGTAATCGTGCAGAACCAAGTGTGCTTGTTTTTGAAAATATCCATCTGTTCGCCGAATGAAGCCTTGACAGGAACACTGCGTAGACCGATCCAGCAAGCTACACCCAACACCACCAATAATGGCAGGTACCAAAAAGCTGCATTCTGAAGCCAAACAGGTTGCTCACCCGTCGGTGATCTGAGCGATTGTGGTCCACCCGAGAATACTGACAACGACGCAACGCCAATGATCCAGGGTGTCACAAACTGAGTCAGGCTGACTCCAAAGTTGCCAATTCCTGCTTGAATCCCAAGAGCCGTTCCCTGCAACCGCTTGGGAAAGAACAGACTCGTGCTGGGCATGTACGATGAAAAGTCACCACCTCCCATACCGAGCAGTAATGCCAGGATCATATAGACCCAGTAAGGGGTGCCAGGTGTCATGACCGCCCACCCGATCCCAAGGCATGGAATAACCTTCAAGAGAGTTGAGATCGTGACGACTTTTCGCGTACCGAAGATTGGTATCAGAAACGTGTGAAGAATTCGCAACGTTCCTCCAGCCAAACCAGGCATCGCCACGAGCCAGTAGATCAATCGATCATTCTCCTTGGGATCCTCAGAGAATTTGACACCAATTCCGGTCAGGCTTACAGCCAATGCACTGATCAGGAACCAGGTGGAGAAAGAGAGAACGAGAGTTATCGTCGTTAAAATTAGAGTGCGCCAAGCAATTCGGCTTCCGGTCCGATTCCAGAAATCGACGTCTTCCGGAGACCATGCCTCCAGCCAGTCTCCACCGAGAGGATTCGCAGACAAAGGAGTCTTTGATGGATCGGTCATTTTTGTCGCCTTTCGGTCCAAACCTTCGATTTTCACGGTGACAAGTTGTCACGTTGACACAGGACTTGTTTGATCTTCGGCCTGATACAATCTGTCCAGCGAAAGTGGTCCTGGCCCCTGCCATGCAAGTAACGTCAGGCAGAAGAAAACAAACGACGTGAACTGGAAATCCACGTCCGCTATCAGCAGACCTGCTCCTGAAGCCTTAACCAGACTGAGCAGCATGGCCCCAAGAACAATGGCGGCATTCACTCCTGCTGAAAGCCGCGTCGCGAAACCCAGTGCAAGGCTGGCACCTCCAACCACATGACCAAACACTACTCCCCAAGCGATCAGATTTTGAATTTCGCCCAACTGGCCGCCAAGACGTGCCTCAAGATCGGCCATGTTCAGGATGAAATAAATACCCTTCACAACAAGTGCGATTCCCAAATACACACGAAGTGCATCCATCGGGCGAAGTTTAGCAAGTACTGGCGTAACTGAAGGGGCTGGGCGGACAGGCATTGTCTCGCGTCTCAACGCCAGTGCCCTGTGCAGTTCTTCTTCGGCCATTTTTTCTGCAGCAAGACTAAAGCTGATCATGATCGCGCAGAAAGACAAAACAGTGACAATCAGTCCCAAAATCAGAAGCGCTTGTGGATAAGAGATCTGTTCTGCACGAAACAGAAATCCCGCGGTAACTGCCCCAAAATTTCCTCCAGCTCCAACAATCCCGGAAACCGCCCCCAATGCACGTTTGTTAATAAAAGGAACAACAGAATACGTCGCACCTTCGGACATTTGCACAAACAGACTGAAGACGATCATGGCAGGAATTGCAATGACAAGTACGTTGGCCTGA
>JAGQQE010000047.1 GCA_020426345.1 Planctomycetaceae bacterium | reverse complement strand
AACTGCAAGCGTTGCCGAATGCCATTAACTTTGAACTCTTCGCATAAAGTGGACTGCGTTCGCGTAACCTGCATTGAATATCTGCATGCCTTACCGCACATCTTTCGGTCGGCCTCCGACTCGATGCGTCTGGAGGCTGCTGCCATGTTCGGTGCTGTCTTTGAAGACTTCCTTACTCTTCGTGAGGTCTTATCATCACGCTCTTCCACAATTCGGCTGACAGGCGTCCTCGGCCATGGGCTTCCGGCGCCTGAGACCATTGGTCCTCACGCATCTTCCAGCGAGTGCTGGGAATTCACGACTGACGTCAACGACCTTGACCAGTTCATCGTGCGGTCTGCTGCCCGTGGCGACTCCATTCTCATTATTGCACCAGAGAGTCAGGGAACTCTGTGCCGTCTGATTCAACTCGTTGAAGAAAACGCCGTCAATAATGACCAGCTCATCGGCGTGCCTTCCAAATGGATTCGTGTGTTCTCTGACAAGATGGACTGTCACCAATGGTTGTCTGACCGCAGCATTCCTTCGATCCCAACCTCGACGATGGTGTATGACCAGAAACAGTTGTTTCCTGGAACTGTGGTGATCAAGCCACGAGATGGTGTGGGCAGTGACCGCGTATTCTGCGGAACATACAACGATTGTCTTGCGCGCGTTCAGCACTCAAATGGTGCCGCGGGAACCCGTCCTTTTAATGGCTCTGAATGGATTATTCAGCCATTCATATCGGGCAAATCATACTCCATCGGTTTCCTGGGAAGTGGCGTCGCTGGCAAGTCCATCGCACTTCCGCCAACAGAACAGTTTGTCCACCTTGACGACGGCCTGTTAGCTTACAAAGGTGGGCGGATTGGTATTTGCGACGTCGCTTCTGAAGCGGATCGCTCGCGGATACGGAAGTTGCAATCTCTTTTACAGCCCAGCCTTCCGGCTTTTCGTGGCTATTTAGGAGTGGACATTGTTGTGCCTGAGGATGCAAATTTGGGCGCGTTAGCCGTGGAGATTAACCCTCGGCTCTGCACTTCCTACGTCGGTTACCGACAATTCCTCAAGGGAAATCTGGCTGCCCAAATGCTGGCATTGGGTGATTTGACCATCGATATCAATGAACAGACTTCGCGGTCTGTCCGATTCGACGTCAGCGGCAACTTCGTCCTCGACCCGTGATGTTTACCAGGGCCTGTCCGGTCTTCTGCAAACCATCACGTGCCGTGACAACTGACTTCTTCTGCTTTTTCCTGTAACAGTTTTGCCGCTAACGCGCCCTGAAAAATAACGCTTGCCAATTGTTGCGAGTCGTTTCCACAGTTTCGCAGGATTCAAACGCTGAGCCAGGGTGGTGTTAACATGTGCTTCTTCCTTAATCGAATCTGCCGAACCACTATCCAAACGTTTGCAACCGGTCTGGTAGCCGTCATGATGACGAATGCTCAGGCGCAACAGGATGAACTATTCTCCAGCCTTCGCGGAACGTCGGTTTTCGATACCGTCACAGCAACGACCACTTCCGGAACTTCGGCGGCTTCAAGGGTGACATCGATCGACGACGTCGCGAGCCTGTTACGAACGGCTGGATTTGAAACGACAACGTTGGATGGACGATTGGTTTCAACCAGCAAAGAACAGGATCCCTGGACGTTTCCTGTGCTGGTTGAAATCTCCGACGATGAACACCATTTGATTGTTTCACTGGGTCTGGCCGTGGTAAAGGATGCGAAAGAAGTCCCTGCAGCAACCTGGATTGGCATGTTGACAGCCAATCAAAAGCACCCGTCGATTCAGTTTGCCTACAACCCAGACCGCACACGCACCGAGGTCATTTGCCAGATCCCGAACGCTGGCGTCGACGGTCTCACTTTGCGTGACAAGATCAACCAGCTGGCAATTCTTGCTCGGGATACCGATTCGGTCTGGAAACTCGAATCACCCAAATCCACTCCAGCTTCGGAATCCCCGGACTCTTCTCTGACGAATCCGACACAGAATCCGGCTCCACCAGCCGTTGCACCGGACTCCGCGTCCTTGTCTTCACTCACCGGTCGATGGAGTGCCGCTCGCTCTGCCTCTGAAGCGTTTGCCGCTGAGTTCAAAGCTGATGGCTCGTTCGTTCTCGTTCATGTGAGTCAAGGCAAACAAACCCGAACAACAGGCAGCTTTTCCGTTCGCGGAACGACTCTCACGCTTAGTGGCGATGGACTTACCCTGAGCGGCTCTTTCCTGTCAAAGGGAGATGATGCTTTCGACTTTACGCCCGCTAACACAAACGCTGCGATTAACTTTAAGCGAGCAAAATAAGCTGGTTTTGCCCGGCGATGCGGATAAGAAGCTGGCGTTGTTCCGGGCCCACAGCCGCGTCCACGCTGGTCCGCTTTCCACTCTGGAAAGCAACGGAAAGAGCGAACTCACGGCTTCCTCCTTTGCGTCGGCGTTCTGATGTGACGGTGTTCTGATCTCCCACAACGTGCTGAAGAGGGCTTGTGCCAATAAAGCGAGTGACCGCAAAGGCTTTGCTTGATTTGCCCCCGGCCAATGCTGAAGTCTTCCGAACGGAGATTCGACACGATTCGCTTCTGCGACCACCGTCTTTCACATCCAGCGGAAGCCCCCTTAATCTTCTGTTCGTGTGGTTGCGCTGACTCTCCCTTTGGGACCCCTTGAGCTGCTGCGTCCGCCGGATACCAGCGATGGTTAGCTTGACTTACTGCCGATGTCTCCCGACAACTCTGTTCAGCCTGATTACTGTGCTACAGCTCCGTTTTCTCGCCCTGCCTGCTGGCGTTTCTACAACCCACCTGCCTTCACCGAAAGTCTTTTCATGTTTCGTTCACCTTTCGATCGTCGTCAGATGTTGAAGTTTTCGGGGTCTCTTGCTGCGACGGCGATCATGCCGTGGACTGATCTTCTCTATGCGGCTGCCTATCCGCAAGCTCCTGCCGATCTCCCCAAAGACTCAAGGCTTGGCCCACTCAAGGACCTCAACGGTTATTTTCCATTTCAGCCCTCCGCATCTCCGGAAGACTGGGCTGTGCGTCGCGAATATGTTCGACGCCAGATTCTGGTAGCGTCCGGCCTGTGGCCCATGCCCGAACGCCCGGCCGTCTCTGCTACAGTTCATGGTCGTGTGGAACGCGAAGGTTATACGATCGATCGTGTTTACTTTGAGAGCGCGGACGGTTTTCTGGTCACGGGCAGTTTGTATAAGCCCGCCAGTGCGACCGGGAAGCTGCCGACCATCCTTTGCCCGCATGGTCACTGGGCCAACGGCCGATTTCATGATCACGGCGAGGCTCAACTGAAGAAGGAAATCGAATCCGGAGCCGAACAATTTCAGACAGGAGGCAGGCATCCTCTACAGGCTCGCTGCGTTCAACTGGCTCGGATGGGTTGCATGGTTTTTCTATACGATATGCTCGGCTACGCCGACGGAGGTTCTCTGACTGAAGCACTTGCTCATCGATTTTCCCAGCAGCGACCCGCAATGAGCTCTGCAGACCACTGGGGCCTCTTTAGTGCTCAGGC
This sequence comes from Planctomycetaceae bacterium, assembly GCA_020426345.1. Taxonomy (GTDB): domain Bacteria; phylum Planctomycetota; class Planctomycetia; order Planctomycetales; family Planctomycetaceae; genus F1-80-MAGs062. The sequence continues at coordinate 20,733 of JAGQQE010000047.1, read as the reverse complement.
TGAGCTTCGGTTGTTGAACATCCTGGGACTGCAGACCTGGAACTCTGTTCGTATCCTCGACTGGCTCACATCGCGCGAAGATTGTGATCGCGAGCGTATTGGTGTCACAGGCGCCAGCGGTGGCGGTAGTCAGACTTTTCTGATCACCGCCATTGATGATCGCGTCGCCGCTGCCTTTCCCGCAGTTATGGTTTCGACTGCCATGCAGGGTGGATGCACTTGCGAAAATGCCTCCTATCTTCGGATCAACACGGGGAACGTCGAATTCGCCGCCATGGCTGCTCCGCGTCCGGTGCACATGTCTGGGGCAAACGACTGGACGGTGGATATCGAAACGAAGGGACTACCTGAATTAAAACAGCACTATGCCATGATGGGGGTACCGGATCTTGTGGAGGCCAGGCATTACCCCTTTCCACACAATTACAACGCTGTCAGCCGGCGGATGATGTACGAGTTCTTCAACAAGTACCTCAATCTTGGTCTGACCGATGCCGACCTGATCGAACGCGATTTCAAACCACTTTCTATTGCTGAAGCTACGGTATTCACGCCGAAGCATCCAGCACCGGAGAAGTCTGAGGAAAGCGAAGTCGCTTTCCTGCGTGCGTGGGACAATGCCTCGAACAGACAAATCCTGGCTCTAACTCCTACTGACACGGATTCGCTGGTCGAGTATCGGCGAGTGATCGGCGGAGCTTTGGAAATTATGATCGGCCGCTCGCTACCTGCGGCAGGCTCCATTGAATATGAAAAACTGACGGAAGTTGATCAGGACACTTATCTGCAGTACTCGGCCAGACTTCGCTTTACACAGCACGGTGAGGAGATTCCTGCAGCTTTCTTTTATCCAAAGAACTGGAATCAGAAAGTGGTCCTCTGGATCGATATGCACGGCAAGTCTGCCTTGTTCCGAGAAGACGGCAGCCCGAACGATGCTGTGCTGTCGCTGCTGAAAGCCGGTTATTCTGTTGGCTCAATTGATATGCTTTACACCGGCGACTACACGGAAGACGGCAAGCCAGTGGCGGAATATCGTACCGTCAATAATCCGCGAGAATTTGCTGGCTACACGCTGGGTTATAATCATCCTCTGTTTGCTCAGCGGGTTCATGATGTTCTGACACTGATCTGTTTTGCCCATAATCACGCCGAGAAACCAGCGGAGTTACATCTGATTGCCACCGGCGGAGCCGGACCCATCACCGCTGCTGCCTGCGCTTTGTCGAAAGGTGTTATCACCAGCATCCGAATCGATACCAAAGGCTTTCGTTTCGATTCGATCACGAATATCCGTGATGCGAATCTACTGCCAGGAGCCGTAAAATATGGCGACGTTCCAGCTTTGCTCGCACTTTGTTCGCCTGTACCAATGACCGTGACGGGAGAAACCGCTTCCACGGCTGACGTCACCGCCGCTGCATATCGAGCGGCCAATGCTGATCTCTGGTTCGTCACTGACGCCCGAGAACTGTTCCCGAGCATCTGACGCTGTGGTCGCACTTTCTTTGGTGCAGAAGCAAGATAAGCCCAACCATCCTGAAATGGTCGGGCTTATGCTTTGCCACGCTGGTTGTTGCACGCTCTTTTATTGTGTGACGGTAATCGTCTCTTCACCGATCACTGCTTCACTGACGGATTCGCTGGCGATACGCAGCCTGATCCTGTGGTTTCCTTCTCGCTTGCATCGGAGCTTCAGTGCAAACACTGCTTCTTTGCCTGCATCGATTTCAGGCATCGATTTGAAGACCATCACTCCGTTTTCCGCGATATACTCGGATGGGCCCGCGACGTTCACAATTTCCAGAGAAGACGGTATCTCACAGGAAAAACCTACGTTCTTTGCTTCCCGAGCACCACTGTTCCCTATTCGTACTTCGTAGGTGATTTCCTCATTGACTGCTCCCTGAGTTCGATTGGCGTTCACAGCAAGTTCCAGTACGGCCGTACCATCAACCCGGGTGGTATGTTCCGCGAGTGTCGCACGACCCAGTTCTGAGATGACCCCAGCCTGGTGCAATGCTTCGCCTGTCTGCGTCGCCCTCAGTACAACCTTAAACTGGCTGCTGCCTCCCGCTCCTACCGTTCCCACGAACCACTCTATCGACCGGTCAGTCTCGTTAAACTTGCCACCACGATCTGCGGAAACGAATTCGTAACCTTCGGGCACCCGGTATTTCGCTCGAACGTTTGCCGATGGCACACTTCCGTCGTTGCCTACCTGCAAGGTGTATTCCCCGGTTCGACCCGCCATTTGTTCTCCTGGACCATGGATCTTCAGGGCCAGTTGTGGTTCGGCTATTTTCACGGATGCGACCGTCTGATCCAGTAGTCCACCATCGGCTACGACTCGAACAGCCACGTCATGGCTGCCTCCACGAATAGCCGTCATCATCAGATCCGCTTCTCGCGACTCACCCGGGCTCAAAGTTCCGATTTCGATCGTCAACAGGCTCCCACGACGATGTTCCAGACCTTCGGGTATCGCGGTTTGAATTCGCACATTGCTGGCCGTACCTGTCCCTGGATTGGTGACACGTACCGTGTATTTGACCTGCTGCCCCACTTTAATGTCTGCCGGCCCTTCCAAAGCGACCGCTATCATTGGCTCCTGAACCGAAAACGTCGACGAGCTGTATCCTGTCAGTCGGACGAAGCCCTCCATGTGTACATCACCACGGTGCGTCGGAACAACGCGAAACGTCACTGAGCGTTTTTCATTCGCTGCCATTTCGCCAAATGTCCATGTTGGCCCCGGAGCGACCGACGATGGTTGAGGCGTCACAGCTACGACGTCCAGACCGTTCGGGATGACTGTCTCCAGCATTACTCCGCGTACAGCCACGCGAGATGTGTTCTGAACCTGCAGTTCTACGTCACACTCCTGTCCGACATTAAACTGGCCGTGACGTATCCACTGCAAAGTCACACCTGGTGACTGAGCACCCGTTGCCATGAATGACGTACCCGATTCGGCCGTTTCAGCGAAAGCCCGAGCAGGCCCACCTTGAGGAGTCGATCCCAAAGGTGCCGCTGTTTCTTCATCCTCACCGAAATCAAACAACGGTGGTTCCACCGCTGACGCCGGCTGAACACGCGGCGGTTGTGACAACATTTCTGCAAACGGGTTTGTGCCCTGTTGCTGTCTCTTTTCTGTTACGCCGCTCGTCTGAACAATGCCGCTTTCACTGGTACCTTCGTAGCCTGCCTGCTCAACCGAGCTATCACCTGACAAAGCTGACGTGGAGGAACTCCTGGCCGCCACCGGTCCCGATGGTGAATTCTCGACGAGGCTTTCAAATGCGGACTCCTGCACCTGACGCTGAGACTTCAGCCTCTCCACCATTACCGCTTCACTGCCCGATTGAGCGTTTAAGGGTTCTGGCTGATTCCGGACTGGCGATGCCTGACCCTTTGAAGTCGCCTCCTGTCGGGACGCGATTTCCGGTGCTGAACCGGTCGGAGCAAAATACTGCACACCGTTTGGTCTCGACGATTTCGCCCGACCTACCTGGCCCCCGCTCACTGACGATTCATTGATCGTAGTTTCGGTCTGTTTTGATATTCGGTCCCACTCTGCGAAGGGATTCTTCTGTTGCCCAACAACTACAGATGAACCTACGGACAACAGGCACAGGGCACTTACGATACGACGTCGGATCAACATCCTGATTCCTCCGGCGACTTTACGGTGAGAGTCAAGCAGCCCGGGACAACAAAAAGATGGAAATGCGTGGCACTGGAAAACCATACCACGCCTTCATCGAATGTTCGGCTGTAGCGATCCTGCGGCTTAAATAGATTTACTGCTTTAGGAAGATTAGCCTGACTATTCTGATTATCCGGCTCACTCAGCGCACGTCTACCGGCAGCTACTGCCGCTTTGTCCGTTGATGATCGTTTCCCGATGACCACAACTTGCGAGCACCATCTGTATTTCCCTGTTACCGCCGGCGTCCTGTCAGTCCAGCGGCTTCAGTGGGAAGACTTGTGATGGCTCGCGATGCTCTTCCATCGCTTTGTTCAGCCTTGCGACGATCTCCGGGTGTTCCATCGCCACATCGTGCTTTTCTCCTGCGTCTGTTGCGAGGTTGTAGAGTTCCATTGTCAGATTCCCTCGGCCCATATTCTGGCGAATACCCTTCCAGTCGCCGACGCGTATCGATTGTTGACCTCCGTAACCGGGAAACTCACGATACAGTTTCTCGCGAGGCTTCTGCTGTTTTCCTTCCAGCGTCGCAACCATGCTGATCCCGTCGATGTTCGCCGGTGTCTTCTTTGCGTGGCCCGTGGCCTCCAGAATCGTTGGTAGCCAGTCTTCAAACCCGCTGATTCTGTCCGACGTCGTTCCGGGTTTCACATGTCCTGGCCAACGCACAATAGTTGGCACGCGCACGCCACCTTCGTACAGAGAACCCTTGAGTCCACGTAGTTCTCCTACGCTGTTGAAGAAGGTGTAGTCCACTTCCTTATCCAGATGTGTGGTACCGTTATCCGACGAGAAAACTACAAGTGTGTTGTCACTTAGTTTCAGCTCGTCAAGAACAGCCAACAGTTTGCCAACCTCATTGTCCATGTGAGTAATCATGGCTGCATACGCCGCACGCGGCGTAAAGTGAGGGGTGTAGCCCCCGGTCGCTGCCGTGAACGGGGGATCATTCCAACCTTTCGCCAAATACGGCGACAACTCTTCATCCGGGATATGCAGGGCTACATGTGGAATCACGGTCGGATAATACAGAAAGAAAGGCTTGTCTTTGTTGTCACGAATAAACTTTAAAGCTTGTTCATTGATACGATCCGGGGCGTAATCCTGTCCTTTGAATTCATCGTAACTGGCTGGATCTGATGGATCCGCCCCGGCCGAAAGCTTTGCATGCCCGGGCACTGCGGGATTGTTCTTCAAAGCCACTCGTTCGTTGTCGCTCCACAAATACGATGGATAGTAACTGTGCGCGTGCCTCTGGCAGTTGTAACCAAAGAAACGATCAAAGCCCTGACGCAAAGGCTCGCCTGTTGAACCTGGTCCACCCAGGCCCCACTTCCCAAAAGCTCCTGTGACGTAACCCGCTTCTTTCAGCAATTCTGCCACCGTCACTTCCTCGGCCGGTATCGGTTTCTGACCTTCCGGTTGCATTTCACTGTTGTTTCTCACCCAGGCGTGTCCCGGGTCTTTGCCTGTCATCAACACGCATCGAGACGGGGCGCATACCGCGTTTCCGCTGTAGTGCTGCGTTAACCGCATCCCCTCTGATGCCAGCTTGTCCAGGTGTGGTGTCTGAATTTTCTGTTGCCCGAAACTCCCCAGTTCCCGGTATCCCAGATCATCGGCAAGGATGAACACTACGTTTGGTTGCCCCTTTAGCTCTCCTGCCCCCAATTCTCTGTGGGTAAGCACTTGCACGGTCAGCATTACCATACCGATTACTTGATACTTCATCTTTCCTGTCGCTTCCTCTTTATGATGACCAACAACACCGGTGACGCCTGATTACTCGTATCTGCTTCTATCCTGAAGACTGTCGTTTCTTTTTCCCGCTGAAGCTTCGATACCACTGATTCCACTTCGACTGCCTCTGCCTGACCGCCCTCATGACCGCGGTATGCCACAACTGTAATCATTCCTCCCGGCTTCAGCAGTCTGTAGCCTGCTTCGATTGCCTTTCCTGTTGTGTGGCCTGATGTCACACAAGTCTTGTCACTGCCTGGCAGAAATCCCAGATTAAATGTTATGGCCGACTGGCTCTCCGTTCGCAACCATCCGCTCAACAACTTCGCATGACACCCTCGGATGTACGTTACGTTGCCCAGTTTTTCTGCCTGAACTCGCTGCCGAGTCGCCTCGATCGCCTGATCCTGAAGGTCGATCGCTGTGACTACGCCCGTCTCTCCTATCCTTTTCGCCATCAGCACCGTGTCGTAACCGTTTCCTGCTGTCGCGTCGATTACTCGATCGCCTGGCTGCAGATGTCCCGACAGTAGTTGATGAACCAGCTTTGTCAGCGATTTCCGCCTTGTATCCGCTATCACCGCTTCCAGAAACTCTTCTGTTCGCCATTCAGCCACTTCGTCTTCGTTTCGTAAGCGTCTGGTTATTTCTTCTGCCAGCTCTTTCGCTTTGACGGGTGCAACCAGGCACCCTTTCGCCCCAAGGCCATTAAAAATTGCCACTCGGGATTCTTCCTGGTGATACCCCGCCACCACTTTACGATTGCTCATCGCCGGCCTGACTGCCGCAACGTGCTTGACCACCCTGGCTTCTTTCTGTTCCGTTGCTGGCAGCTGGCTCAATAACTGACTCAGCCCCTCTTCGCTCGGTGTGTTCGTTAAGTCCTTCCAGTCGTAGGTCGCTCCTATGCTAAACTCGTTCCTGCCTTCTTCTGGCACGATCCATATCCCCTGATGTGTTATTCTTCGCTCCGTTCTCGCTGGCAACGCAACCTTTACTATGTCGCCCCGGGCGGGTTTGTCTGGTATGTGGGCAAACCACGGGTTGCTTTGCGGCTGATACCCCTGACAGAAAACGATGTTGTGACCACGAAGTTTCAGGCGCGAAATCGTCACGGTGCTGTTGCTCACCCGAACGTCGTTTTCGATTTGCAGAGATTCACTCACCACGAAGTGTTTGCGGCTGAAGAACTCTTTTGATGCGATCAGGTATCGTTTCACAAGTAGACGGCCTGCTGGCTGCATCGAAAAACCGGTCAATCCTTTTTCCGGATCTGCTTCTTCCCTGACTGAGCCTCTCAGCTGCTCACGACGTCTTGTGATGAACATCTGCCTTTCCTCTTCGTTGCGAAATATTCGCAGCATCGATGTCGACTGAAAGATTTCGCACTGTGTTTGCTGTTCTACCTCTCTGTAGAATGCTGACGCGTACTCCCAGTACCGTTGAAAATCCGGCATCTGAGTCATTCGCTTGCCCGTAACTGGCGTGATCAGACCTGCCGCTGCTCTGGAAGCTGTTACCTCCTCTACCCGATCTATCAACGCCAGTGTCCTGCCCCTGTTGTGCAGTTCCCAGGCCAATGTTGTTCCAGCAATTCCCTGCCCTACAATGATGACGTCCACCAGCCGCTCAGCGGTCTCTGCACCGTTGTCACTGTTCTTAGTGTTTTGATTTGACTGTAATGCTTCTTCCAACCGACCCTGTTCCTTTGTTCCTACTCGTGTTTTGCTGATAAAGTTCCGCTTTACCTGAACCCTCCTGATTGAAAGGCTCGCCTGATGTCGCGTACCTCCCACCTCGATCGTCGTTCGTTTCTTCGCACTGCTGGCACGTCTATCGCTGCCGTTGGATCTTCGTTATTTGTCAACCCAGCGAGCTTTGGGTTCAATCGAAGTCCTCTGGAAAAACTGAATATTGCATGTATAGGCACCGCTAACCGTGCTGCTGAAGATGTCAACGGTGTGATGTCCGAGAACATCGTGGCCATCGTCGACGTAGATTCGAACTACCTCGAACGCGCTAAGAAAATGCTCACGGAAAAGAATCAGCTCACCCCTCGAACCTACGCGGACTACCGTGAAATGATTGAAGCGGAGGGCGACAAGATTGATGCCGTTGTCATCGGCACCACTGACCATCATCATGCTCCTGCTTCAATCAGGGCCATCCGAGCTGGTAAACATGTTTACTGTGAAAAGCCTCTGACCCACACAGTACAGGAAGCACGCATCATTGCTGAAGCCGCAGCAAAGCAGGGTGTTGCTACTCAACTTGGTACTCAGATTCACGCCGGTGAAAACTATCGCCGCGTCGTTGAAATCATCGCTTCTGGAGCCATCGGTACGGTTACCGACGTCCATGTCTGGGTCGGAAAGGGTTGGGGATACCGGAAGGACTGGGCTAATAGTCGCACCGAAGCTGGTACCCAACCTCCAGCAAATCTTAACTGGGAACTGTGGCTTGGCCCAGCTCCTGTTTACCCGTTCCACGAAGGTCGATTTCATCCCGCACAGTGGCGGCGATGGTGGGATTTTGGTCAGGGCACTCTTGGCGACATGGCCTGCCACTACATGGATCTTCCTTTCTGGGCTCTGGGTCTGCGGCATCCAAATCATTGTGAAGCCGAAGGTGAATCCCCAGACGCGAACATGGCACCGGAGGGACTTGTTGTGCGATACAAGTTTCCTACCAGCAATCAAAACTCACCAGTTAATCTCACCTGGTACGACGGAAACCTCATTCCAAAACGCGTCGCGGACGAACCGGTTCCACCAAATGGCGTGATGTTTGTTGGTACAGAAGGACACATGTTCGCGGACTATGGCAAATATAAGCTGTTCCCAGCGAACAAGTTCGCGGGATACCAGGCACCAGAAAAATCCATACCACCTTCGATTGGACATCACGCTGAATGGATCAAGGCCTGCAAAGACGGATCACCGACTACCTGTAACTTTGATTATTCCGGTGCACTGACCGAAACAGTGTTGCTGGGTAACGTAGCGTACCGGACTGGCAAATCACTGGAATGGGATGCAGCAACTCTGACAGCCACCAATGCTCCCGAAGCCGCAAAACTGGTTTCCAAGGAATATCGAAGTGGCTGGGAAGTTATTGCGGGGTAGATCAAACAAGACTTGAGTTAGAAGCAAGAAGACCTGAAAGGAGAGACTCTTTTCAGGTCTTTGCTTTTGACAGCGAGAAAAATGAAATCAGTAAAAGAAGTAGCAGAAGTACTAGTAAGTGACGTCGCAAATGTTGATAACTCGCCTATCTCTATTCGTAACTCCTTGTTTTAAAAGAAGTTAAGACAAGTGAAGAACGTTGAAAACCAGTAGAAAACACTGGGAAACAGAGTGATCACTGGGCATCAAAGAAGGTCGAAACTCAGCGTCAGCCAGTGATGTCGAGCAGACAGTTTGGAAAACTCACCAGCTCAGCAGCGCAGGAACAGCTAGCGCGTTAACAAGTTATCAACAACACTTGGGAAGGAAGGCATGGTAAGCAGAACTGAGTTTGACTAAAAAAAAGGCAAGCCAGAGAATCGTCGCTCAGACAAACCAAACCCAGCCGTGGAATCAGGGGTCGATGATGTTGTCGGTTGTCATTCCAGCTCATAATGAAGCCGAAAACTTACCAGGATTGCTCGAGGAGATCATCGAAGCGTTCAAAGATGGGCGGACCGAGTACGAAGTGGTTGTGGTGAATGATGGAAGCAGTGATGAAACAGCAGGAGTGCTGACCGCGATACAGCAAACGATGCCACAGTTGCGAGTAGTGACACATGAGAAAAGTTGTGGCCAGAGTACGGGGTTGATGTCGGGCGTTGATGCAAGTCAGGGAGAACTGATCGCCACACTTGATGGCGATGGTCAGAATGACCCGGCAGACATACCCAGAATGCTGGAAACCTATCAGACGGGGACAGTACCGTTAACCATGGTGGTGGGACACCGGCAAAAAAGGAAGGATGGGGGTTGGCGGCTATTCTGCTCGAAGGTAGCAAATAGCGTAAGAAGCCGAATGTTGAAAGACGCGACCCCGGACAGCGGATGTGGGATCAAACTTTTTCCAAAAGACGCCTTTCAGAAGTTCCCCCGCTTTGATCATATGCATCGATTCTTGCCGGCGTTGATGCGACGATTGGGCGGTCGAGTGATCTCCCAGACGGTCAATCATCGAGTCCGAGGCAGCGGTTCGTCACACTATGGGACACTCGGTCGATTAACGGCAGGGGTAGTGGATCTTGTCGGAGTCGCATGGTTAATGCACAGAAGCCGATTACCAGTATTAACGGACCAGAAGAAGGAGTCTTCAGGGCCATGACGTCGGAGCAGTGGTGGGTAGGATTTGGCTTGTTTGGCCAGGCGTTGTTTACTGGGCGGTTTATCGTTCAGTGGGTTTCCAGTGAACGGCAAAAGAAGAGCGTGATCCCAGTGGCATTCTGGTATCTGAGCATATCCGGAGCAACAGTGTTGTTAAGCTACGCAGTCTATCGACAGGACCCCGTATTCATCATTGGCCAGTCAACCGGTTTTGTCATCTACTTTCGCAACCTCCAACTGTTGTCCAGGGCTTCGCGGAGAAGCGAAGAGGAAGCAGAAGTTGTGACGTTGCCGATGGTACGGACAGAAACAAGGTCAACAGCTGAGCAACCATCAAGACGAGCGGCATGACAGAAGATCCCAGAGATCTTCCCCGATTGTTTTTACCAGTCGCATTAATGCTGGTATTAACAGCATCGGCATTGATGTCACGGCCTCCTCTGCCGGTCGATGAAACACGATATCTGTCGGTAGCGTGGGAGATGCATGAGTCCGGTGACTGGTTGGTACCACACAAAAATGGTGCCACCTATGCACACAAGCCGCCACTATTGTTCTGGATAATGAATGCACTGTGGCTTTTGACCGGACCGACCGGATGGTCAGCCAGGTTGGCCGGCCCGGCGATGGCCGTAGTCAGCATACTGTTCACCTACCAACTGGGAAAACAGCTCTGGAATCGAAAAGATGTGGCTCAGGCTGCTGCATTGATTCAGACATCTATGATGCTGTGGATGGTGTTTTCCACACTGACGATGTTCGACACGTTGCAGACAGTCACTGCCCAAATGACTTTGCTGGCATACCAAGACATAGCAAGCCGGGGGTTAAGAAAACGCAGCATCCTGTTGGCGTCGGCTGGCATAGGGCTCGGAATACTGGCAAAAGGGCCGGTGATATTCGTCCATGTGCTGCCAGTAGCTTTGTCAGCTCCATGGTGGTGTTCAGCGTCTCTAAGAATTGGGCGATGGTATCTGACAGTGGCGATGACGATCGTATTTGGCGGTATTATCGGATTGAGCTGGGCTCTGGCGGCTGCAGCGAGTGGCGGTCAGGCTTATGCAGAAGAATTACTCTGGGGGCAGACAGCCAATCGAGTGGTCGAATCGTTTTCCCACAAACAGCCCTTTTGGTTCTACCTGCTGGTGCTTCCGATAGGTGTGCTGCCGTGGCCGCTTTTCTCCAGATGTACGGCTAATCTGATGTCAGCAATTCGGGATCGAAGCAACCGATTTTGCCTGGCAGGCATAGTGGGTACGCTCCTGGTGATGTCTTTGGTAAGTGGTAAACAGCCTTATTACCTTGTGCCGTCTATACCCCTGGTGGCATTGTTGATCGCCCGAACAATGATGACGAACGCGACACGGGTTGAACGCAGCGAAAAGTATCTCCAGGTGGCAGCAACTTTGTTTGCCGCCGTGACACCAGCCGTGGTCAATATGGTCCCGCAGTTGGCAGTGACCCGGCTGAACAACGTTTGTCCAACGATCTACAGCGTGGCATTGGTTTTGGTATCGCTGAGCGTTTTGATTCCGGTACAGGAAACACCGATCAGAATGATTCGTCATCATGCAACAGCATCGGTGATGTTTCTGAGTGTGCTGGTGGTCGGACTTGGTAATGGCTTCTGGCAGGAGTTCGATCTAAGCCCAATGGCTCGGTTCGTACGGGTTCAGCAAGAAGCAGGAGAAGCGGTGTTCTGGTATGGGGGCTATCATGGGCAGCTGAACTTTATGGGACGACTGGAACAGCCGTTGGTAGAGGGCCCGAAAGAAGTGTTGCTGCAGTGGGTGAAAGAGAATCCAGGTGGTGTGGTGGTGATGAGAGCCATCGACGACATACGGGACTTCAGCGAACAGAATCAGGGTGATGATCAGCGTCGTGCAGCGATCGAACGGCAATTGCAACAGACAGGTTTTCCGGACCAGCCTCTGGTAGTTGAGAAAGTTCTCTTTGACCAGCCCCTCCGACGGGGACTGAGCGTCGGGGTCATCGCGGCGGTACGATTGAGGTTCACGACCGACGAACGGACAACAGAAACTCAGGGAAAACAGGGAAAAGAAGCGTCAGAGACTCTTTGATTGCTTCGTGATTTGTGCGTAGCTTACCAGCGGCGACGATGGGTGTTGCCGCAGTTCAGGATAAGCGAGGCAGCCAACGATGCAAATCACCGTAACGAACCTGGTTCTGTCCGGGAGTGATCGCCCTCGCCTGAATAACGTATCGCTGAAAATCAGGGACCAATCGACGGCAATTGTCGGGTATTCCGGAGCAGGGAAAACGTCGCTGTTAAATGTTCTGGCAGGATTTGAAGTGCCGGATAGTGGCACGGTGGATCTGAAGCGAGACCGGACGGATAGCAGCCTGCCCCTTTTCTGGGTGCCTCAGAACGGAGGGTTATGGGCTCACATGACGGTCAGGCAACATCTGACGACTCTGGAAAACGCTTTGGAATCGCAAAAACTGGCGATTTCGACAGACGAATTGCTTTTCCGGATGGATCTGCAGCAGCGTCAGACGGCGCGCCCGGGACAGTTGTCTGAAGGTGAGCGATCCCGGCTGGCAATTGCCCGGGCTCTGGCATCCGGAGCAGAAATGCTGCTGCTGGATGAACCTTTGTCACACGTCGACCCGGCTCGTCGTGAAAAGTACTGGAAAGTGATCACAGAAATAACAGAAACACACGGAATTAGCCTGGTCTTTTCTTCGCACGAGCTCGAGGCAGTGATCCGGGAATCCGAACAAGTCATTTGTATCAACGAGGGACAAATCATCTATCATGGCCCGACGAGATCGCTCTACGACAATCCACCCAACCGAATACCCGGAGAGTTTCTTGGCAGGTTAAACTGGTTCACAGCTGGCGAAGCGTGGAAGTGGTTGCAGCAGGAGATATCCGAAGACAGTGTCGGTATCCGCCCGGAACGAGTGATTCTACGGCCGGATCCGTCGTCATTGCTGGAGATCAGCGAAACGCGGTACTCAGGGCACCGATCCGAAACATCGATCGTGAACACACAAACAGGGGAAGGTCGATCCCTGCTGCACCGTGTGGAAGTCAGCAACTTAGGGCCCGGAGATCGGGTGAAAATAGAATGGTTGGCTGTTGATCAAGACTGAAAGCATGCAAAAACCCTCAGCAAGTAGTTCGATTCTCCCGGAACAAGCTGCATATCTGATTGCGCTGATGGTTTTGGTGTTTATCAGTGGATGCGGTGACGTGGCCGCTGATCCGCAGCTTCACTTCCGTCGGTTTGATGCATGGAAAGTTCCGGCAAATGGTCATCATCTTCCGGCGCCGAGGGCACTGTATTCTGATGAAGCGGACACAGTCTATGCTCTGGATGACGCTGGGCGAGTGCTGGTGTACTCACCCAAAGGAGAGCTCTTAAGAAGCTGGTTCATGCCGGAATACTCGATCGGACGGGCGGAGGGGATTATCAAGCTGCTGGACGGACGTCTTGCCGTCGCTGATACGCATTACCACCGTGTCGTGATTTTCGATGCTGATGAGTCAGGTGCAGTCAGTTACATGTTTGGCACAGAGGGCAATGAGGACGGTCAGTTCATCTTTCCAGTGTCCATTGCTCAGGATCCGGCCGGATTCCTCTACGTTGGTGAATATGGGGAAAAGCAGAGGATTCAGAAATTTACCGTGGAAGGCACCTACGTCAGTCAATTTGGATCTCATGGAACCGACGAAGGACAGTTTCAGCGTCCGAGCGCAATCGTATGGCGGGACCAGAAGATCTTTGCGGTGGATGCTTTCAACAATCGAATTCAGGTGTTCACAGATGACGGGAACTTTGAACGAGTGATAGAGCTTTCTCCGGCATCCGCACCGCTGGCGTATCCTTACGATCTGAAAGTTTTGCCGGACGGTCGGATGTTTGTCGTGGAGAATAAAGGTTCACGCGTCACTATTATGCACGACGACGGAACCATAGAAGGACGGTTCGGAAAACCAAGCCGAGGCGTGGACGGGTTTTACACACCGTGGGCGATCGCCGTTTTGTCTGATGGCAGGATTCTGGTAGGCGATACAGGGAATCATCGATTAGTGGAGCTCACACCGTGAAGACCTGGCAACGAATTCTGCGGCGCATAGTTCCTCCAGCCCGGCGGCCGGTCGGGTGGTATTCGGCGATACCTCTGGTCGTTTTCGCGGCGCTGTTTGCCATTATCGGCCTGTCGATCATTCCCGCAGTTTTCCGAGGCTTAACATCTTTTGCCCGCCGGGGATCAGAACCCGGAGCGCTTGCTGGGTTTCTGGACTGGACGCGCCCAGTCTGGGGAGCCGTTCCTGATCTGGAATATGGTCGACCCTGGGCCTTTATACTGGTGGTCGTAACACCCTGGATCTGGTGGATGCAGGCGGCCGGTCATTCGGGATTACCGGCCATTCGTGGCGGGTTTGCATCCTTTTGTCGGTTGATGATTTGTGGTCTTCTGATTCTGGTACTGGCCGAACCACGGACAGTGCGAACAAGTGACGTCGTATCGGTGGTGTACACAGTTGATGTCTCGGATTCCGTGAATGAAGCCAGGAATCAGGCGATGGAGACGGTGGCGGCAACAGCCGAGCAGAAGCCCGTCACCGATCAGGCCGGTTTGGTGGTGTTCGGGCGAACGGCAGCAGTCGAGTATCCTCCCCGAGAGTCGTTTCCGTTTCAGAAGTTCATCAATTCACGCGTCAGTCAGGATGCGACGAATCTGGAACAATCACTGGCCCTGAGCGCGGCGATGCTTCCGGAAGAAAACAACGGCCGCATCGTATTGATCAGCGACGGGACGGAAACGATCGGACAGCTGAAAGACGTGGTCGATGACCTGCAGTCACGCAACGTCGAAGTGAATGTGATACCCATAGAATATGACTACCAGCACGAAGTACTTCTGGAGCGACTGGATTTACCTCGATTTGTTCGACTGGGAGAAACGTATGAAGCGTCGGTGGTCCTGACCTCCCTGGCCAATGGAAAAGGCACGCTGGTGCTGGCACAGGGCGAAGAAGTTCTGGATCGCCGCGAAGTCGAATTCGGTCCGGGAAAAAGCAGGCATACTTTTCCGATTAAGGTCGAGACGCCCGGGTACTACGAGTACGAAGCAAGAATCGAAGTCCCCGCGGCCTTTGATAATCGTTCCGAAAACAATGTTGTCCGCAACTACCTTTTTATCGATGGTCCGGGTCGGATATTGCTGGTGACGGATCCTCAGGGCAACCCGCAGGAATGGTCGTCAATGCAAAAAGCTCTGCAGCAGGGCGAACGGCAGGTCGAAGTCTGCAATGCCATGGAATTTCCCGTGGATCCACTGTCTCTGATGCCATACGACGCCGTGGTATTCGCGGACGTTGCGGCTGATTCTCTCACAAACATTCAAATGCAGTCACTTCACGACGCGATCCGGAATCTCGGCGTCGGGTTCCTGATGGTGGGTGGGCCAAACAGTTTCGGCCCGGGTGGTTATCAGGGATCGGTCATAGAAGATGCTCTGCCGATTTCGATGGAGATCAGTAACAAGAAAATCCTGCCCAAAGGCGCGCTGGCCATCATCCTTCATACCTGTGAGTTTCCTGCCGGAAACAGTTGGGCAAAACGAATAACGAAGCGGGCCATTCAGGTCCTGAATGCGGAAGATCTCGTAGGCGCGCTGGCGTACGGCATGTCGGGTGAGGAATGGATCTTCGAGATGACCAAGGCCAGCGAATATGGTGAATTGTCTCGAAAAATCAATGCCGCCAGCATAGGCGACATGCCCGACTTTGCGGCAACGATGCAAATGGGATTGAAGGGACTGGTCGACAGCGACGCCGCCAGCCGCCACATGATCATTATTTCTGACGGTGACGCCAGTCCACCCAGCGATAAGCTCATCAAACAGTTCATCGACAATCAGGTCACCGTTTCGACCGTCGCTGTGTTTCCACACAACGGAGACACGCGAACGCTGGAAATGATCGCCGGCGTCACAGGCGGGCGATTCTACTATCCGTCAGACCCGAATCAGTTGCCATCAATCTTTGTCAAAGAAGCCAAGACTCTTCGACGGAGTCAGATTCAGAAGCGGACATTTGTGCCGGAGCTGGAGAACGTCGATCCAATGGTTCGGGATATTGGCGTGCCGCCGGAATTGCATGGATATGTTCTGACATCACCGAAGGATGACCCGCGAGCCACTGTCATTCTTTCCGCACCATCCTCCGACAAAGATGCTGCCATCACAGACGGAGAAAGTGATCCCATTCTCGCTGTGTGGCGATATGGATTGGGCGTCACGGCAGCTTTTACCTCGGATATGACGACACGCTGGGGTGATGACTGGCTGAAATGGGATCAGTTTCAGCAAATGGTTAATCAGATGATTACCCGCGTGGGTCGAGTCAAACGGGAACAGTTTCTTCGAGTCTACACGTACGTCAACGGCAACGAAGGGGTCGTTGTTGTTGAGGATTTTCATCCGGAAGAGAGTCTGCTGGATGTCACTGTCAGTGTTACGGGACCCAACAATTTTGACACCACCCAAAGCGTACGTCAGATAGCACCTCGACGTTATCAGACATCCATGGAACTGAAGGGTGAAGGTCGATACCAGGTACAAATCAGTGCAGTGGGGACCGATCGAAAAGAAACCGCTTACGCCGGGTTTATCGTGTCGTACTCACCGGAATATCTCCGTTTTCGGGCAAACCCTATTGTCCTCCGTGAAATCGCAGAACGAACCGGCGGCGAAGAACTGGTGGTGGATGAGAATGTCGAAGAACTGGCAAACAGGATCTTTGGCGAACGAAAACCCAAGCGCAGCAGCCGACCCGTATTTGACTGGTTCCTGATGGCATTGGCATGCATGGTGCCTCTGGATGTCGCAATCAGGCGTGTTCAGATTGATATCATGTGGATCGCGAGGCTGTTCAGACGCAGCAGGAAGGAGTCGACCGCGACACTGGGCCAGTTACTGCAAAAGACGGGCGAAGTACGATCCAGCCTGGCAGGCAGAAAAGACGAAGGATCACGTCCGCGTCCGGCCCAGCCAGAACGACCCATGATGCCGCGACCCAGCATGCCCAGGCCGACAGCTGCCCAAAAGCTGTCCGAAGCGAACACAGGAACAGGATCACAGCCAAAGCCGGATCAAAACTCGTCTGCACCGGCGGGCGATGATGGCAGCACGACTTCGCGGTTGCTGGCAATGAAGAAAAAACGCGATCAGGAAGGGAAGTAGCATGCATTCGTTCATGACGAGACGCCAGTTTGCTCGATACGCAGGCCTGTCGCTTCTGGGCGCATCCGGATCCGGGTGGTTGAGCCAGTTGGCTGCGGCGACTTCAGTCGGTGTGGCAAAACCTCGTCGATCGTGCATCCTGCTGTGGATGTCGGGAGGACCCAGCCAGATGGAAACCTTTGATCCGAAACCAGGGAACGAAAATGGAGGTCCGACCAAGAGTATTGAAACGGCAGTGAGCGGGATTCGGATAGCAGAGAACCTGCCAAAGGTCGCACAGCATATGAAGTCGCTCGCCCCGATCCGGTCCATGTCGACTCGGGAAGGCGACCACCAGCGCGCAACCTACTACATGCGAACGGGTTATTTGCCGCAGGGGCCCGTTCAGTATCCGGCGATGGGTGCGTTTCTGGGAAAGGAACTTCGGCAGCAGGAATGCGATCTGCCGTCCTACGTCAGCATTAGTCCCTTTCGAGCGTTCAGTCCGCTGGCCTATGGCCCGGGCTTTCTTGGCCCTGCCTGGTCTCCGCTTGTTGTTGCAGCTCAGCAGGAACGTGCGAGCCAGTCAGATCAGCCACCCGGCGATGGCACCGCGCCGTCAATGAATGAAGTCTCTTTTGAAGTACAGAATCTGAAGGTCCCGGAGGCTGTGTCATCAGCGCAGGTCGACGCCCGGTTAAGTCTGCTGGCAGGAATGGAACATCGATTCCTGTCGGCCCGTCCGGACAATCCGGGTGTCAGCCATCTGCAGTCGTACGATCAGGCGGTTCGTATGATGAAATCCAGTGCCGTAGGAGCTTTCGATCTCAGCCAGGAGGATGAGTCTCTGCGGGACGCCTATGGTCGCAACGCATTTGGTCAGGGCTGCCTGCTGGCGCGGCGATTGATCGAACATCAGGTCTCTTTTGTCGAAGTCACATTAAACGGGCTTGATGCAAATCCAGGAGCAGGCTGGGACACGCATGCTGACAATTTTGATTCTGTAAAAGCCTTGTGTGAGATTCTTGACCCGGCCTGGGCGACCCTGATGAGCGATCTCGAACAACGAGGACTGCTCGAATCGACTTTGGTGGTTTGGATGGGAGAATTTGGACGCACACCTAAAATCAACGAGAACACCGGCCGGGATCACTGGCCGGGAAGTTGGTCCACCGTGCTTGGTGGCGGCGGCATCCGGGGTGGTCAGGTTTACGGTGCGACAAGCGAAGATGGCATGGAGATTACACAGACTCCAGTGTCTGTGCCCAACCTGATGGCCACGATTTGCTCCGCTCTGGGGCTGGACCCGGCGTCCACAAATCTCAGTAATATTGGTCGACCTATTCCGCTGGCCGATCATGAGGCAACGACAATCAGAGAACTGATCGCCGGCGATTAGTTCCGGCAGATGCAGCCCGCAGGAAATGTGCTGCCGGCGAAGTACGACTCGCCAGGCACCGCTGCCAGCCATCCGGCATTGGCGGCCACGCGTCGTGTTCGAACACGACTTCTGAGATTTTCATCTGACGCAGAAAACGGACTGTTGAATACCGTTTTCAGTCGCCATCATTCAGATCGTACCGGGTTCGACGGTGTCTGGCTTTTCCCGCGGAAAGCCGGGTATCGATCCGAACCCCCGTTGACTTTCAGCGTCACGATAGCCGGTAAGCACATCGACAAAGGACTTTCCGGTAATATACGAACCGTAGTCCTACGGTTTAGTCATCCGCCAGTAACAGGCACAGCCTTCCAGGAAACAGAGAATCCATGTCGCTGCCATCTTACAGCGTGCGCAATCCGGTTCTGGTCAACATGCTGATGCTGGTGATTCTGGCAGCCGGATTTGTGTTTGCGTTCACTTTGCAACGTGAGATGTTTCCGGAATCACGTCCGAAAGGCTTGCTGGTCTCCGCTTTCTATCCGGGGGTACAGCCGGAAGACATTGAAAAGGCCGTGACGATCAAGATCGAAGAAGCGGTTCGCAGTATCGAAGGTATCGAGAAAATCGAATCCCAGGCCGGAGAGAGCATCAGCTTCACGACGCTGACGTTGATGCAGTCTGTTGATGATGTTGACGCTGTGCTTCAGGAAGTGCGTAACGAAGTCGACTCGATCGGTGATCTTCCCGCTGATCTGGAAAAGATCAGCATCCGAAAGGTGGAACCGCAGTTACCTGTGATCAGCATCGCCATTTATGGTGAAGCCAGCGAGTCCGCGTTAAAGAACGCGGCTCAGGATTTGCGTGATGAATTGCTGAAACTGCCGGGTGTCAGTCGAGTGCAGCTGGATGGCATCCGGGACGATGAGATCTATGTCGATGTACGACCCGACAAGCTTGTTCAGTACGACATAACGTTTGAAGAAGTGGCGAGTGCGATCCGTGCTACAAATGTTGACATCAGCGGCGGACAACTGAAGGGCGAACGCAGTACCATCGCGGTGAGAACGATGGGGGAAGAGCAAAACGCCCGGGATCTGCGCGACATCGTCGTCCGGTCTGATTCGTCTGGTCGATTGATCCATTTGTCGGACATCGCCGATGTGTTTGATGCGTTTGTCGATGACGATGTCAAAGGAGAATTCAATGGCAAGCCGTTTGTTAACTGTGTCATCTTCAAAGCCGAAGCCGAAGACGCTGTCCAGATATCAGCGGTAGTGAAAACGTACGTGGCGGCTCGCAGTGGCGAGCCCTACCAGGGACCATCCGCAGGATTATCCGGCGCTCAGGCGATGCTGGGCCGACCAAATCTGCACCAGATCTATGAGGAGCATCGGCAACGGCCTTTTCCGGATATCTATACATACCGACTGCATACGGACATCGCTCGCTTTGTTGAGGGCCGTCTGGACCTGATGGTGCGTAATGGAAAGGCTGGGTTGATTCTTGTTCTGTGTTCGCTGCTGCTGTTCCTGAACTGGCGCGTGGCCGTCTGGGTCGCGTGTGGTCTGGTGGTGTCGTTTCTGGGCACGTTTATTGTCATGTGGCTGCTGGGTGCGTCGGTCAACCTGTTAAGCATGTTTGGTCTGATCATTGTGCTGGGCATCATCGTCGACGACGCGATCGTCATTGGCGAAAACGTATATCGGCATGTAGAGGAAGGTATGCCAGCGTTCCAGGCCGCGATCCATGGCGCGCAGGAAGTGATGTGGCCGGTGATCGTGTCGGTTTCCACCACAATCGGGGCTTTCGTTCCCCTGTTCTTTATTCGAGGGCAAATAGGCGACTTTATGGGGCAGCTGCCTTTGGTGGTGATTTCGGCATTGTCCATATCACTTCTGGAAGCCCTGGTTATTCTGCCAGCCCACCTCAGACACCTGCCCATGCACCGGAAGCTGCAGAAAGTTTCAGGCGACGCGAGCAGTGAAGGGTCCGTCACCGCGCGGGTGCCTTCCAAAGACGGTCTGTTTCACCGCATCGGCGTGATCGGGCAGCAGATGAAAGAAGGACTTCTGCAGAACATCCTGCAACGTCCTTATGAACGGGTTTTGCGAGTGTGTCTGACCTGGCGTTACGTGTCGATGGCAGGTGTGATGGCCGCCCTGATTCTGGCGTTCGGATTGCTGGTCGGTGGCGTCGTGCGCTGGCAGTTTATCCAGGACATGGACAGCGAAACCATCATCTGCGCGCTGGAGATGCCGATCGGAACCACCGGAGATCGCCTGAAGGGTCAGTTGAAACGGCTGACTGATTTTCTGGTGGATGAACAGCGGTTTCCGGAGGTGATCAATGTACAGGCGATATCGGGTCGACAGTACGAC
>JAGQQE010000478.1 GCA_020426345.1 Planctomycetaceae bacterium | reverse complement strand
TGAACATTCAGCGGCACGCGGCGTTGCGGGTCCGCGGATTCAAACGTTTTTCGCAGCTGCTGGTTGAGTCTGGGATCATCTGTTTTCCAGATCGTCAGGCCCGGACGTAGTTTGCGTGTGTCAATTGCCTTTCGATCGAATGCCAGCTCAACAATGCCATTTTCGATGGAGCCCGCTTGAGGAATTCCATGCTGAAAAACCTGATAAACCCGCCCCCCCTGCTCAGTGCCCGCTGCGCGATCCCCTTCAAAGACAACTCCATCACCTGCCGCAACGGAATACTGAAGCCGAACCCGGACTCGATCGCCGTCGACCTGCAGGACTGTCCCCAGCAGAACGCCACGTTTACTGCTGCTGGTCGCAGGCACCAGCATCTTGTGATCACAACCCTTCAGCCACCCGGGACTAAATCCTCGCGAGAACGATTGCTCCATTTCCTGAACCTGGCGCCGACTGAATTCGACAGCCTTGTTTTCTAATGCAAGGTCAATTGCCTGACGATAGCTGCGAGTGATATTCGCAACGTACTCCGGTGTCTTCAAACGTCCTTCGATTTTGAAACTGCAGATGCCGGCGTCGATCAGATCGCTGGTGAGTTCCCAGGCCGCCAGATCCTGAGGACTCAGCAGATATTTCTGATCGCCCAAATCCATCAGCTCACCGTCACAGACCAGTTCGTAGGGCAATCGACACGCCTGAGCACACTGACCGCGATTTGCACTGCGGCCTCCCAGCGATTCGCTGGTCAGGCACTGGCCGGAGTACGCGACACAAAGTGCGCCGTGAATAAAAACTTCCAGTGGCATCGACGTGGTTCTGCGAATCACACGAATTTCATCGATGGAGGTTTCTCGCGGAAGAACCACTCGTTCGATACCAAGCTCTTCAGCGACTTCAATACATTCCGCGCTGGTGAGTGTCATCTGGGTGGACGCGTGGAGAGATAAATCGGGACAAGCAGATTTGATGAGTCGCGCAACACCTAGATCCTGAACGAGCACTGCATCCACAGATGACAGGGCAAGTTGCCTGGCAATTCGTTCCACCGTGACCAGTTCGTCTGAAAAGGCCAGTGTGTTCAGTGTGACATAGCCCCTGACACCTCGGCGATGCAGGTACTCCATCAGGTCCGGGATTTGTTCCAGCACGAAATTGACAGCGCGCGCACGGGCGTTGAACCCATCGTCCAGTCCAAGATAAATGGCATCGGCCCCGTTTTCGACAGCCGCACGAACGCAGTCCCAGTCACCGGCTGGCGCGAGAAGTTCGGGGCGATTCGGCATGGGATTTGGTGTTTCGTTCAAAGATGCGGCAAAACGGGGATTGTCAGCGGCCGTTTGCTGCCAATGATGAGAAGTGTGAAACTCGATTATAGAGTGACTATGCGTCGAATCGACGGACTTCCATCAGGACTTTCCAAAGCATTCCGAGAGCTGAACACGTGCATCTGAGGCCTGCGCGGAAGGGAGTCGAATTCCTGCCAGCGTCTGCCTCATGACACGGAAAATCCTTCCATGGGAGTGTTCTTTATTTGTTCCCTGGGGGCGGGGATTCCTTCGTGGGGTGGTTGGAAATCTCTTTTTTGAGTTCACGCACAAGGGTGTGACCTGAAACTGCCTGCATCGATTATGCTTCCGCTGTGTAATTCCAACGAACTCAGGCAGAGTTTGGCGGTCTGGCCTACCGCCGAATAGACATTCCCCCGATGACAAGAGAACGGAACACGAGTTGTGGTTGGCCCTGAAAACGGAAATCCTTTTCCAGAACGATCCTTGGCCGA
Source organism: Planctomycetaceae bacterium (assembly GCA_020426345.1). Lineage (GTDB taxonomy): Bacteria > Planctomycetota > Planctomycetia > Planctomycetales > Planctomycetaceae > F1-80-MAGs062. The sequence goes on along the minus strand of JAGQQE010000478.1, from coordinate 2,289 downwards.
TTTAGAGGAGCTGCTGGTACGATGCGAGAAATCGATCGGCTACAGATTTCGCGACAGCCGCCTGCTGCGCCGCTGCCTCACGCACAGTTCGTCTGCCGAGACTCGTCTCGATTCGAATGAGCGGCTTGAGTTTCTCGGGGATTCCATTCTGGGTTTGGTGATTTGCGATTACCTCTTCCAGTCGTTTCCTGACCTCCGGGAGGGACAACTCACACAGATGAAATCTCAACTTGTGAGCCGTGCGGTATGTGCTCGCGTGGCGGCAAAGCTTGAGTTGCGGGAGTTTATTCTGGTCGGACGCGGGCTGAATTCCATTCCGAATTCCATTCTGGCGGCAGTGGTCGAATCGCTGATTGCTGGAATTTACATCGACGGAGGGCTCGCAGAAGCACGCGAGTTTATTCTTCGCGGATTCGAAGACGAACTCACCGACTGCCAGCTGCAGGAAACAGACAACTACAAAAGTCAGCTGCAGGAGCACACACAACGAGTCAGCAACGTGACACCGGAGTACGTTGTGACAGAGGAGCGCGGACCAGATCACGCACGCGAATTCTGTGTGGCTGTCCGGATTGGGAACACAACCTATAGTTCTGCCTGGGGACGCAGCAAGAAAGAGGCTGAGCAGCAGGCTGCCCGCGCCGCTATGGAAAGTCTGGCAGATACGGAAACCAGTCCGTCTCAGCCTGATTCAGGTGAACCCGAATCCCCCGACGAAGTCAGTCGCTGACCGGCGGCCATGTGGCAGACCTGTCAACCTCCGCTGGAGATTTCACCAGAGTCACAACCAGAGCAGTCGCCCGAACCAATATCTGAACACTGGCATTAACGGTTTCCGGCATTCATTGGTTCATGTCCGGCCGGCTCATGCGGAAACGGTTCGAGATGTACCAGCACATCTCGCAAGCTTGTGAATTCTTCCAGCAGTCTGGCTTTCACCAGGTGCCCAATCCTGTGTCCGTCGGCGACCGTCATATGCTGATCCACTTCAATATGGATGTCTGCGAAGTATTCCAGTCCGGACTTACGAACCCAGAGTTTTTCTACGACTTCAACGCCGGTTACCTGCTCTGCAGACGCACGGATACGATTCACAAAATCAGCATTCGCCTGAACATCCATCAGATCGCTCGCACTTGATCGAAACAGATGCACACCGGAGCGAATAATGGCAATTGCAACAACGATGGATGCCGCTTCGTCGGCCCAGTAGAAGCCGTCACCGCCCAGGCGAACGGATGCCAGTCCAATCAGAACGGCCAATGCACAAAGCGCATCGCTTCGATGGTCCCACGCATTTGCAATGATTGCAGCTGACCCCGTCCGCCGACCAACCTGCACCTTGTAGTGGTACAGGCTTTCCTTGATGACAATGTTGATCGCAGCAATTCCCAATGTCCACCAGGGCGGTATTGACTGTGGCAAATTGATGCGCTGGATCGCCTCCCAGCAAATAAATACAGCTGAGACAATGACCAGCAGAGCGACATTTGAGGCGGCAATTCCTTCCGCGCGGGTGTGCCCATAGGGATGCTCTTCATCTGCAGGCCGCTGAGCCACACGAAGTGCGTAAAGCACCACCACGGTGGTCACAACGTCGCCAATGGAGTTGACTGCGTCTGCAATCAGAGCAAACGATTGGCCGATGATGCCCCCCGCCAGTTTCACTCCCCCAAGGACCAGATTGACCACCAAACCAAGCGAGGCCGCTTGTGTCACTTCGGTATACAACTGGTCGATGGACTTGCGATTCGACAAAGTCTTTCCCTTGCAAAGATGGCGGTCAGCTGCACGAAGAACAGTCAGCCGCACGCTGCCAGACACTGACCTTTCAGAATCCCTGATCATTTCAACGGACTCAGAAAGTCAGAAGACATCACGCAATCACCCAAACTCAAGCTGAACCTGGATCAGGAAAAGCGCTCACGCCAGGCAAAGTTGAGGTGTCCGTCGTAATTCGACTGTCGCATTATGACTGGCATGCCTGCAAGGCAATTTCTGCGGACACCGCCGGACTTCGAGAATTTTCGAAGTGAAGGTTATCTCGTTTCCAGTCTTCGCAGGTGTAGACGATCACGGAGGTATCCGTTTCGCGAATCTCAATCTTACTGAGGCGGAAGCCCATTTCCGTAATCTCGGAGAACATCATCCATGCGAGGTTTTCCACGCTGGTTGGGCCATTGAACAGTTTCAGCCTGAACTTCTCACCCGTACGTCGAGAGTGATCCTGAAGTGTTTCGTACAGTGGGTCGTTGACATTAATCAACATGCCGTGGTCGTAATTCTGTT
>JAGQQE010000477.1 GCA_020426345.1 Planctomycetaceae bacterium | reverse complement strand
GTGCGGCATTGTTTCTGGCTTTTCTGATGTACATGATCCTGAAGAATGGCACAGGAACTTCGACGCCCAGCGAAGGAGAATCGGGGACTGAAAGTCCACCGATGGCAACTGTAACGCCACCGGATGATATTGATCCCGCCGCTGAAAACTGGCAGGCGGTTCCTGACGGACTTTCGGATGACGAACGGAAGGCTTTATCCGGCAGGGTGCTGACGGTGCTGATCGACGAGAGAAGTTATCTGCTGCAGCTGCCGTCTGATTCCGACCCTGTTTATCGTCCTGTCGAACTTGCTCGCCTGATTCAGTTGTTGCCAATGGCGAAGGGCGATGCAAACGGGATTCGAGTCCGTATTCTGCGAAGAGAAAACGCCCGTGCTTCGGCTGAAGAGAAACTGAAGCTGGAACTCAGCCACGGTGGCGCCGGTGAATCCAGCGTTTATATGGCTGAACAATTCATTCCGTAGCACAACGTGACACTGGATCCCGAGCTGTGGCCGAAACGGTACCACCAGGCAATCTCAACCCTGACGAAGCAGTTATTTCGCGAGCCGTCGCTGTCTTTATGCTGGTGGTGCTTGCGGTTGCATCGATACCGCTGCTGGTTTGTATGCCGTTGACATCGGATACGGTTTTGTATGATCTACAGGCTGGAAAGCTGCTATCGGGCGGGACACTGTACCGCGATATCCTCGAACCGAATCTTCCGGGAATCGTTTGGGTGCATATTGCGATTCGTGGACTCGTTGGCTGGTCCACGCTGGCGATGCAGTCTGCTAATCTGGTCATCGTTGCATCCGCTTTGACTTTGCTTTCATGGGCAGTCAGCAGCAGGTCGCAGTTTGGATGGACGTTTCTTCTGACTTCCTGCCTGTTTTTCTTCTCACGCAACGAATGGTGCCACGGCCAGCGAGACTCGTGGATGCTGCTGCCAGTTGCGCTGGCGATTCTGTTGCGTGTTGGCCGGGGCGATAGTTCCCGTCGTTGCCGGTTGATTGGCCCGGTTGTTGAGGGCTTTCTCTGGGGTGTGGCATTCTGGATTAAACCCCACATCGCTGTGTCCGTCGTTGCGATCAATGGATTTCATTTGATCACTGCGATCAATCCTCGCGAAGAATTCAGGCGGACGGCAGGAGTATTGGCTGGTGGCCTTCTTGCCGGCATGCCAGGCATCTTTTGGCTGGTCCAGTCCGGAACCTGGCCACATTTCTGGGAAATGCAGACCGAATGGAATCCTGAGTATCTGGAGATTGGTCGTGAACGGAAATCGTGGGGACGGCTCTGGATGATGGCGCGCCGACTGCATCCATGGTGGGCGGTTCATGTGTTCGCAATTCCAGTCTCGCTGATTCAGATAAAACGAATGATTCACGCCCGCTCCGGGCATCCCATCGAGGCGGCGAGTCGGCCCCCGGACCGAGGCTCAAGTCGTTCAGTCACGATCGCAGTCCTGTACCTGTCGTGGTTTGGTCAGGCACTGCTTCTGCAGCATCCCATGGACTACATTCAGGTACCGCCAGTCATCCTGGGAATAGCGGCGTTATCTGCGTATCCGTGGCGGCTACCGACGCTGGTGCGTCGATGTGGAGTGGCAATCTTTCTGTTGCTGGGGCTTATCGTTTCACCACAATTGCGGCCACCGCGCATTAACCTGTGGCTTGATTGCGTCACGAAGGGCACTTCCATGCAACGAATGGCGGTTCTGTCACACGGTCGGTTTCCGGAATGGAAGCACTTCGAAGAGGTGATTGGATACCTATCGCGGCAGAACCTGCAGTCAGGTGAACTGACGTGTTACAATGTGCATTGTATTCACGCATATCCCGCTCTTGGATTGATGCCTTCGACAAGATACGTTGGGATATCGTCATTGCTGGAGCTTTTCCCGTCACACCGCGATGAAATCCTTTCCACTGTTCAGCACTGTGGCCATCGATTTCTACTGGCGGATGTCTCTGAATCCGAAGCTGTGCCGGGAGCATTTCCCTGGAATCATGACGTTGCATTTGAGTCCGGACCGTTTCGCGTTTATCGAATGCATCCTGATCAATGGTGACTCTGTTGCGGCGCAAAAAAGAAGGCCGGCCGTTTCTGAACGAAACGACCGGCCTTCGGGAGAAGTGTCTGCACGAAGTGCGCTGGTCACGTTCCCGGATGTTGCATCAATCCAGACTTCCCGGATTTCCGTGGTCAGTAACCCGCGACCTCACGAACTCCTTCGCTGGCGGTGAGCGTGTACGTATCTCCGGAGGCTGGCGTATAGCCGTCCGGGTTTGCACTGCCTGGTCCGTAATTCGTGTTTGACTGCCATGCATTCGCCACGTCTGTCAGCTCGTGGTTCACCGCGTACGAAAGGCTTGCGAGTCCAACAATCGATCCAAGGACCAGAATTGTTCCAACAAGGACAACTTCTGATGAGAGGATCATGCCGTGTTGATCCTTAAGAAGTTTAGCCAACAGTCTTCGCATGGACTTCGCTCCAGCTGATCTCGGAGGGAGACAGAGGAAAGTGAAAGTTGCAGGACAGAAACGGCACCGTCGTTCGAAGTTGATGAGCTTCGGAAACATTTGATGCCACCCGGCAACTCTACCTCAAAATCTCAACCGGGAGCGAAAACCTGATAAGAAACAGTGGCTCCCATATGGCATTCGACGGATGGTAGTGATCGTGACGACTCTGTTGCCGGTGAAGGCACCCGGAGCGCTGGAGGTCAGCGTGCACGCCGCCCTGCCAGTCAATTCCGGACCAGACGGTTTTCAAGCACCTCAAGTGCCTTGGCGATGTCCGTGTCCAGCATCAGTTCGTCGGCGGTACGGCCACGGAAAAAAGATCGCTGGATGTCTCTGGGCTGCGGAACATCAATGTCAGGTTGCAGGCCTTTGCCCGAATAATTGTTGTCGTCCGGAGAGTAGAATTTAGCTGTCGTCAGCTTCAGACCGGTTTCTCCGGGCAGGTGCATGATCGTCTGAACGGACCATTTTCCATAGGTTTTTCGTCCGACAATTGTGCCTCGTCGGTGATCGTGAATGGCACCAGCAACGATTTCACTCGCACTCGCGCTGTTCTCGTTCACAAGCAGTACAAGTGGATAATTTCTGGTATCGTAAGCGTTTGCCCGAAACACCTGATTTTGATTGCTTGAGCGACCTTTTGTTGAAACAAGCACGCCTCGATCAATAAAGCGGTCGATCACTGCGGCAGCGGTTTCGAGCAATCCGCCTGGGTTATCTCGCAGATCCCAGATCAGTGCTTTCATTCCCTGACGTTCCAGCTTGCGAAGGGCATCGTCAAGTTCATCTGTGGTCGTATTCTGAAAGCCTTCCATTCGGATGTATCCGATTCCGGCGGTTTGATTCAGCATCACGGCGCGCGTCACGCTTCGGATGTGGACGCGGCGACGCGTGAACGTTCCGGTGTTTGATTTCCCGGAGGGTGTTTCCCAGGTAAGTTCGACCTGGCTGCCGCTGACTCCTCGCAACATTGAAGCGGCTTCGTCTGTTGTCGCGTCCCGACAATTTCGACCATCAATGTTGGTGATATAGTCACCTGGCAACAGTCCGCCGTCTTCGGCAGGGCTCTCCAGAAGAACGTTCACCAGGTGCATGCCACGACCGCTTTCAGCTTTCATTTCGATGCCGATTCCGACCAGCTCTCCCTGTATACTGCCAAAGAGTTCGCTGTAACGGTCGGGGGTCAGAAAGTTACTGTATTCGTCGAGGGCGTTGCATCCGCCAAAAATGAATTCAAGTACGACGGGGGTTCCCTGTAATCCGATTTCACGTCCGAGCTTGTCGCAAAGGCCAGTGATGGTTGCTCGTGCCTCGGTGCGACTGCGGACCGGGCGATTCCAGTATTCCCTGATCAGCAAATCGCGTGCACGATCGACTGCCGTCTGGTTGACGTTCTTCAGATTGTGTTCCAGAAACTTTTCGTTGCCAAGAGCCATATAGAGGCTCTCTGTACCGTGGGCGACGAAACGCGTGATGCTGATCGTGTCGACATAGTCAAACTGCACGTGATCGAGGATATTCTCAAACAGGTCCAGCGCTTCCGCTCGGCCTTTGCTGAGCAGATTGGCATCAA
>JAGQQE010000476.1 GCA_020426345.1 Planctomycetaceae bacterium | reverse complement strand
ACGTGGCAATTTCCTGATTGGAAAAGACAAGGCGTTCCATCACGTGGCACCAGTAGCAGCTGCTGTAGCCAATCGAAAGGAAGATGGGCTTATTTTCGCTGCGAGCCTTCTCAAATGCCTCCGGACCCCACGCGTACCAGTCCACCGGATTATGGGCATGCAGAAGTAGGTAGGGGCTGGATTCGCGGGACAGACGATTTGCTGGCCTGACCCTCTGGTCAGGTTTCTGGTTCGACGCTGACGTGGCGTTGTCCTGAGCAGACGCTGCAGAGGAAAGGCAGGCAGCAAGGCAAAGTAAAACTGTGCTCAGAGATACTGAGTTGATTCGGAGGGGCGTTTTCATCGGCGTAGATTCTGGGGAAGAATTCTGGGATGCAGGGGTATGTCATTCTAGCGGCATTGGCCGTCAGGGAAACCATGTTCACGTGATCAGTCGGTTGGAGTTGCTGCGCCAGCGAGCTGTTTGGGAGCGTCGCGTTCATGGCGCATCAGGCGCAACCTGCGAGCGAAACCCTGGATTTGGCGTGATGGCATCCCAGTTTGCGGAGAATGTTTGGGTTGTATGCGAGCTTTGGGTGGGTGGGCTGTGGCGGATGCCGAGCACATCTGTTTGCGGTTGGTGTCCGTTTCTACCCAATTGAGCCTGTTGGAATGGGGGGAATGGGTTGAGTGTTTTGGGCGATCAGGTAGTGACGGAAGTTCGTACTGTGGGATTTGGTGATCTGCTGTCGGTTTTGTCGCCGAACTAAGTACTGAGACGTAGCTCGATTTCGTCATTCAAGACGGTCGCGGGTTACGGGCCACTTAGTCAAAGGAATACTGGAATGGTTGGTTCAAGTCCCGCTCCCTCAGCTGCTCGACTTCCCAAAGGCTACCGGAACGATCGCTATTTCGGACTGATATACGATAGCGTTCCCTCTGGTGCTGATGATCTGACTATCATTCCGGGGATTGCAACGCGCGAAGCAGTCACGTTGAATCGCATGGGGATTTACTTTGTTCCGCAAATTGCCACGTGGCGTCACCATCATGTCGTTGCGTTTGCCGCAGAGTTACAGATTCCGCCCACACAAATCGTCAGCGAACGCTGGGTAGAAAATGCTCAGTCGTTGTGTGCGGAACCTCTTGTTGCTCAGACATCTGCTCCGCCTGCACCGTTTCTGCGAACCCTGGCCATTCTCACGTGTGCCATGATGATTGGGTTGTTCCTGGTGTACTTCATGGGCAACCGAACAGCCACACCATTGCATGGTGTTCTGTCTGCCGACATTACGGCCATTCGGGTGCCAGCCGATTCCAAACTACTGGCCTCTCACGTGAAGGCTGGCGATGAGGTGTTTTCCAGCACGCCGCTTCTGACCCTGGAAAAAGTTTCGCACCAGAAGTTGATTCAGGATCAGCAAAGCAGGGTGCAGCAGTTGCAGAATGAGCTGAGACAGGCGGAAGCCCAGTCGGAGCTCGAACTTGCATGGCGCAGTCGCGAACTCGAGCGCGAATTGTATGACGTCAGAGTTCAGACTCAGATTATTCAGGAAGTGCAAAAACAGTCACGACCATCTGTCCCCACAGCTGCTCTGGAAGAACCTCCGGTCGAACATTCCGGCAGTAACAGGACACGTCTGGCTTCGGTTTCTAGAAGTCGTGATGTGGCACAAAGAGCCGCTATCCCTGCCGGAGGCATTGTGTTCTTCAGCGGAGCGAGTGGTGAATCGACCATGGAGTCGGGACTGTCAGCGGCGTCTGTGGGTCTGCCGCCACGCCCGGTGCCGACGCAGGTTGCCCAGGCGAGACCCCTCCAGTTGGCTGAACCGAAGATCGTTTCTGCCGCTTCACCGGCAACGACGGTTGCTTCATCGGCTATGGCCGAAAATCTGGAGGCTCGGATCAATCGCCTGGAGTCACTTCGATCTGTCCTGCCGGAACAGGTTCGGCAGGCGGCGGGCATCGAAAATATGCGAGCACGGTTACAGGACGCCACAGCTCTGCTTGACCAGATGAAGGAAGTCAGTCGTGAGGTCTCCGTCACATCGCCGGGTTACGGAGTTGTCGGTCAGGTACGTTTCAGGGAAGGAGACAACCTTCCTGAAGGTGAAGTCATGCTGAAGATCCTGCACACGGACCGTCGTTACGTGGTCGTTTACGTACCGACTCGCCGCGTGAACGAATTGCAGCCAGGGTCAGAAGTCAAACTGAGTTTCCCCGGCGGGCAGCAATTCCGAGGACAGGTCACAGACTTGCCGATGCTTGCAGAATCCTTGACTCCTGCCGGCGAATCGCTGGTCGCAGTTCGGATCGACCCGGTCGGTCGTCTCTGGCCCCATGTTCCTATTGGCTCCCAGGTTGATGTGGCCGCAGTGAATTAACGACGCCAGTCGTCTTCGCTGCTCGTCCCGGATTGGATGCGAAAAAGCGTCTATGCACGAGAGTAAATCTGTTTTGTTCGGCCTCTGTCGACCAGCCCGGCGCAGAAGCGTGCTCGCAGATCACTGACGCATCATTTTGTTAGCAGAGACGAATCTGCTGTCGAAGGGGCTGGCCTTCAAGTCATCATGGCATCGGTCCTGTTGATTCGTGGATTCTGTCGATTTGTGCAATCTGGTCGATAGAAAACGGCCCGAACGATTGCAGGGTTCCCGTGTCATCGGCGGTGATCAATACCAGTTGCCCCCGGGTGCTTTGTCGATTGTCAGGGTAACCAGTGAAAGTGCCGCCGTCGTTCAGGGTCACGACCATTTCATTGGTTTCGTTGACTCCCGGCAAGTCCGGATGAACAATGGCGGGAAATCTTTCCCACGCCCAGGTCCACAGTGTTGCCTTTGTGTCGACTTTGCCCGCAATGTCCAGCCATTCGAGTTCGGCTTTTCGAAGCTGGGCCATGGACGCCGCCTGACACCAGGGCCGCAGGACTTCTTCAATCCAGTGTCGTCGGGAAGCGGCAAGTTCATCAAAAGTACGGCCACCGTTTTTGTTGGTGCTTTGGGTCATTGGAATGTTGTTTAGGTTCTGAGGTTGGTGAGCCAATTTCTGCCATTTTATTCGGCAGGACCACTCGGATATTCGTGGTTTTCAGTCGCCGGATCGTATCGCAGTCTTCAGAAAACCGAATCGAATATTCGCTGCTGTTCTGCAAAAGATCAGCATCTTCTGTCGGCTGATCCTGAACGCAATCCACCTCTTGTTCCACTGGCTCGCGGCAAAGATCGCGGACGTTTTCTGATCCGAAAGGCAGCCTGTATAGTCCGCCTTTGGTCTCGTCGCATCTTCTAATGGTTCGGAACAGGAGTCAGGCTCCATGTATCGCTTCGCCCGTGTTTTCTTCCTTGTCCTGGCCGTGGCTGTACTTGCCTTTGGTCCTGAAGCATCATTTGCCACGTCCCTTGGTGCAACGGAAGCTCAGGCTGCAGCCGGGAGCCGTCCCGACATCCTTTTCCTGTTCGCGGACGATATGTGTTACGAGACTATTGCTTCGTTGAAGATGACAGATATCGACACTCCGAATCTGGATCGACTAATGAAGCAGGGGACGCACTTCAGCCATGCCTACAATATGGGCTCGTGGAGCGGAGCTGTCTGTGTCGCCAGTCGGACGATGCTGATTACGGGGCGATCGGTGTGGGATGCCAACCGAATTTATCAGACAACAGACAATGAACGAAAAGATGAAGTGCTCTGGCCCCAGTTAATGAAGCAAGCCGGTTATCAAACCTATATGACCGGTAAGTGGCATATCCGGACGGATGCCAGCAAAATGTTTGACGTCGCAAAGGACGTGCGCGGCGGCATGCCCAGAGATACGCCGCAGGGTTATAACCGTCCGATCGATGGAAAGCCTGATCCATGGAGCCCCAGCGATCCCGCGTTTGGTGGCTTTTGGGAGGGTGGCAAACACTGGAGCGAAGTGGTCGCTGACAACGCAAACGAATTCCTCGATCAGGCCGTCAAGAGCGAAGATCCATTTTTCATGTACATCGCCTTCAACGCGCCGCATGATCCACGCCAGTCACCGCAGGAGTTTGTTGATCGCTATCCGGTCAGTCGTATTCAGTTGCCCGTTAATTTCTTAAAAGAGTATCCACACAAAG
>JAGQQE010000475.1 GCA_020426345.1 Planctomycetaceae bacterium | reverse complement strand
GCGAACATCAGTGCGTACACGCATGGATTGATGGGATATCAAACTCCCTACATCGATCGTGTTGCACGCGAAGGCATGATGTTCACCGATTATTACGCGGAACAAAGCTGCACAGCCGGTCGCGCTTCATTTATCATGGGACAGCACGGCATGCGAACCGGGCTGACAAAGGTCGGGTTACCTGGAGCGGCTCTGGGCATGCAGAAGGAAGATCCCACGATTGCTGGTTTGCTGAAGCCGCTCGGTTATGCGACAGGTCAGTTCGGCAAGAACCATCTGGGTGATCGCAATGAAATGTTGCCCACCAATCATGGGTTCGATGAATTCTACGGCAACCTGTATCACCTGAATGCAGAAGAAGAACCCGAACTGCCGGACTATCCAAAGGATCCTGAGTTTCGCAAAAAGTACGGCCCGCGAGGAGTGCTGCATTCCTATTCTGACGGTCGGATTGAAGACACGGGTCCGCTGACCAGAAAACGCATGGAGACCATTGACGACGACGTCGCGGCCCGTGCTGCCGACTTTATGGAACGGCAGGTCAAGGCCGAGAAGCCGTTCTTTGTCTGGGTCAACTTCACCCACATGCATTTTCGGACACACGTCAAGCCCGAAAGTCGCGGTCAGTCCGGTCGATGGATGAGCGAGTATTCTGACGCCATGATCGATCACGACAGGAATGTCGGCACCGTTCTGGACAAAATCGATGAGCTTGATATCGGAGAGAATACGTTTGTCATGTACAGCACTGACAACGGCCCGCATATGAACAGCTGGCCTGATGCTGCAATGACCCCGTTCCGCAGCGAAAAGAATTCCAACTGGGAAGGGGCCTATCGTGTTCCCGCAATGGTGCGTTTCCCCGGCAGAATCAAAGCAGGCACGATTTCCAACGAGATCATTTCTCACCTGGACTGGCTTCCGACAATTCTGGCGATGGCAGGTGAACCAGAGATCAAGGAAAAGCTGCTGAAAGGTCACAAGGCGATTGGTCGCGACTACAAAGTCCATCTTGATGGATTCAACTTTCTGCCGTACCTGACCGGGCAGGAGGAAAAAGGACCTCGTGAGTCGTTCTATTATTGTAATGACGATCAACAGCTGACTGGTTTGCGGTTCGACAACTGGAAACTTGTCTTTCTGGAGCAACGTGCTGCCGGCACGCTGCAGATCTGGTCAGAACCTTTTATTTCATTGCGGTTGCCCAAGATCTTCAACCTGCGAACCGACCCATTTGAACGGGCTGATATTACTTCCAACACTTACTATGACTGGCTGCTGGATCATGCCTTCCTTTTGGTTCCTGCTCAGGACTATGTTGGCAAGTTCCTCATGACGTTTAAGGAGTTCCCGCCGCGTCAAAAAGCGGCCAGCTTCAACCTTGACGAAGTCATGCAGAAACTGTCTGAAAGTGGCGGCAGCAAATAGTTGTGTCACTATGGTTCACGGCGTGGCGCTTCAATGAAGCGCCACGCCGTTTTGTCTCTTTTGGTGACAGTTGACCACTTTTCCAAAGCGGAAATGAAAATGCGTGCTGCGCAACGGCTCTTCCTGTTTGTTCCCGGCGTGCTGTCGATTTGCTTGAATGGGGCATTTGCGCAGCCACAGGGCAGCGTTCTGCCGTTTCCTCCGACACCGATGGACAGCATCGCCAAGCCTCGGCTACAGGATTCCACAATGAAGTGGCCCGAGCAGCCGCAACGACTGCCGGCCGATGCGCCAAACATTCTGATTGTGTTACTGGATGACACGGGTTTTGGTGTCTCCGATACGTTTGGTGGTGAAGTTCACACGCCGACGTTTTCCAGACTGGCCAAAGAAGGTCTGCGATACAATGCGTTTCACACGACATCCATCTGTTCTCCAACGCGTGCGAGTCTGCTGACGGGACGCAATCATACGCGAGTTGGCTCCGGAACAATCGCCGAACGAGCTGTCGCGTTTGACGGTTACACGGGCGTAATACCCAAAGAAGCTGCAACGATCGCGGAAGTGCTGCGGCACTATGGCTACGCAACGTCAGCATTCGGCAAATGGCACAACACTCCAGCGACGGAAACGACAGCGATGGGGCCGAAGGATCGGTGGCCAACCGGTTATGGCTTTGATCACTTCTACGGGTTTCTGGCAGGTGAAACGTCTCAGTGGGAACCGCGACTTGTCAGAAACTTCGACCACATCGAACCACCGCATGACGAGACTTATCATCTGACCGAAGATATGGTCGTGCAGGCGCTGAAATGGCTGGATGATCGACAAGCGTATGCTCCGGACAAACCATTTCTGATGTACTGGGCACCAGGTGCTGTTCATGGTCCGCACCATATCTTTCCGGAGTGGGCCGACAAATACAAAGGCAGGTTCGATGACGGCTGGGACGCGTATCGCGAACGAGTTCATAAGCGGCAGATCGAGATGGGAATTATTCCTGCCGACACAAAACTCACTTCGCGAGATGACACACTGGATTCGTGGGACAGCATTCCTGAAGGCCAGCGAGCTTTTCAGCGTCGTCTGATGGAAATCTACGCCGGTTTCACAGAGCACACGGACGCCCAAGTCGGACGCCTGGTTGACGGGCTGGAAACACGCGGGCTGCGTGAAAACACATTGATCTTTTACATCTGGGGCGACAACGGTTCCAGTTCGGAAGGTCAGCACGGTTCGATCAGCGAATTGCTGGCACAGAACAACATTCCAAATACTGTGGAACAGCAATTGGCAGCGCTGGAACGTCTGGGCGGCCTCGATGCACTGGGTTCACCAAAGACCGACAACATGTATCACGCCGGCTGGGCATGGGCCGGCGGCACGCCGTTCAAGGGCAGCAAGCTTCTGGCATCATACTTTGGCGGCACGCGCAATCCGATGGTGGTTTCGTGGCCCAGGGGGATTCATCCGGATACAAAAATTCGTTCACAGTTCCATCATGTAATCGACATTGCTCCCACTCTGTACGAAATTCTGAAGATCACCCCACCAGAAATTGTGAATGGGCATCAGCAGATGCCCATCGATGGCACCAGCTTTGCATACACATTTGCCGATGGTTCGGCCGCGTCAAAAAAGAAGGTGCAGTTTTTTGATAACAACGGAAGTCGGGCCATCTACAAAGACGGCTGGATGGCCTGCACTTTTGGACCGTTCATTCCCTGGAACACGCCCGCGTCTGTGCCGCGACTGGCGAAGTGGGATTCAGCAAATGATCAGTGGGAGCTTTACAACCTGAACGAAGATTTCTCCCAGGCGAATGATCTGGCGGCTTCCATGCCCGACAAACTGGAAGAGCTGAAACAGGAATTCATGAAGCTGGCAGAAGCCAATCAAGACTTCCCAATCGGAGCCGGAAACTGGCTGCGGCTACACCCCGAAGATCGCATTACGACCCCTTACACAAGCTGGACATTCACCCGCAATACTCGCCGCATGCCGGAATTTACGTCTCCCGGATTGGGCCAGCGAAGCAATCATGTGGCTGTTGACGTGGACGTACCGGAACATGCGAATGGCGTCCTGTATGCCGTCGGTGGTTCCAGTGGAGGTTTAACGCTGTATTTGGATAACGGCCATCTGGTCTATCTCTACAACATGCTGATCATCGAGCAATACGAGGCTCGCAGCATGCAGCCGATTGCGCCTGGAAGCCATAAGATCGAGGTGGTGACTCAGATCGACGGTCCGGGTAAACGAGGCACCGCCACGATCCTTGTCGATGGTGTGGAAGTTGGCAAAGCCGAGTTGAAACGTACCGTTCCAGCAGCCTTTACGGCGAGCGAAAGTTTTGATGTGGGAGCTGATCTGGGATCCACAGTGTCACTGGAATACATGGACCGACGGCCATTCGAATTTGACGGAACGGTTCGATCAATGACGGTCAGGCTTGGTAAGTGACAGGTGCCGGGCAGTCCGGTACGTGAAGTCGATCCTGATGACGTTTCCTGAATCAGACGCGGGTACAGCGCTGCCCTGAATAGAAGTAAATCGCCATGAAGTTGTTCACAATCGCAATTGTCGGCGTTCTCTCTGGAGCTTTGTGGCACGCCAGAGTTCAAGCGCAGGACATCCTGCCGTTTCCACCTGCTCCTTCTGCATCT
>JAGQQE010000474.1 GCA_020426345.1 Planctomycetaceae bacterium | reverse complement strand
AGTGTTGAATCGTGTTTTCCATCGGAACACTCAGCTGCGCAACGTCCGTTTGTTGAGATTCCTGATGCAGGCAATACTCAAAAATCAAAGGACGACTGAGGAGTCTGTCGTGAAGATCCTGTACGCTCACTCCGAGGACCGGATGTGCCCAGTCGGCGGCCACCTGGATGGAAGGATCCAGCACAAATCGTCGGTACCACATCGCGGGATGGGGAATGACCAGATCGGGCCGTTCAATCACCTGATCGCCATAGAAGATGAGATCCAGATCCAGTGGCCTTGGGCCCCAGTGGATGTCGCGGGTACGTCCGAATTGATTTTCCGTAGCGTGCAGTCGGCCAAGCAATTCGAACGGTGTGAGCGACGTTTGGATAACAGCGGCGGCGTTTACGAATTCTGTTCCTGCGTTCTCACCGACTGGTGCCGTAATAAAGGACTCACTGAGTCGCAACACCTGAAGATCGGACGACTCCAGAAGCTGAACAGCTCGCTTCGGGAGAGTTTTGGACGCTTGAATGTTGCCTCCGATTGCAATGAGGCATTGAGTCTCGGACACGGCTGAAATTCCTGCTCCTGCTGCAAAATGAAAGAGCACGGAGTGTAGCAGAATCAGAAGCCGTACGACTGCAGCGAAGTGTTGGTCCGGGTCCACCAGCCATTATTGCCACCGCCCACCATCGAAATTCCACTAATACACAAGACGATGATCAGCGCGAGCATCACGGCATACTCAACGGCGGTCGGTCCGGAGTCGTCGTGAATGAATTTTCGAATGACGCGCCTTAGCATTTCTTGCCGCCCAGGTGAGTGTCGTGGGGGGAGGTTCAATCCGAAAAAGTCTTGCTTAGAAATACTCTCCGGACTGCCACAGAATGGAAAGTTTACGGATGCAACGCCCCATTAACGGACGCGCCACCCGGCGAATCGTCAAAATCGGCATGACCGGATACGAACCGGCTTCATTCCCGGATGTGGGCCAACGTTTTTGTCGCGGATCTCAAAGCCACGACGCAGCCCGATCAAGTTGCAGAAGCGCTCTTCGATCGACACACTGCAACCAGCCTGAGGTTTCACACCGCCTCACATTCCACAAACCTCTGACGCCCATTGCGCAATCGGCCCGAAAAACATAAACATCAGGAAGCCCCTATGGCCAGCTATGCAAGTCGACTGCGTGAACGAATTCTCAAGTGCCGAACTCCCGCCCTGGTCGGAATTGACCCTCGCTGGGATCTGCTGCCAGAGAGCATTCGAAGTTCGGCGGCCGGATCGTCGGGCACGATCAACGAACGAACTGCCTACGCATTCGAGTCGTACTCCCGGACACTCATTGATATTGTCGCTCCATTGGTGCCTGCCATAAAACCACAGGTTGCATTCTTCGAACAACTGGGAGTGCCGGGTTGCCGCGCGCTGCATGCCGTCATGACGCACGCCCGACGTGCGGGTCTGATTGTGATTGCGGACGCCAAGCGAGGAGACATTGGTTCGACGGCTGAAGCCTATGCCGATGCGTGGCTGGCCGGTGAGGATGTCGAAGCTGCTGCGTGGCCAGCCGACGCATTGACCATCAATCCTTACCTCGGCGGCGACACCCTGCAACCATTTGTCCGTCTCGCTGCACAGCGCAATGCGGGTGTTTACGTTCTGGTCCGCACAAGTAATCCGGGCGCGAAGGATCTGCAGGATCAAATCTCTGATGGAGCGGCGTTGTACGAACGCGTTGCTGATCAGGTCGAAGAATTATCCGCTCAGTCAAAGAAGGATGATGCGTACGGTGCCGTCGGTGCCGTCGTTGGTGCAACCTGGCCAGAGCAACTGGTGTCTCTTCGAGCTCGTATGCCAAGCGTCCCGCTGTTGATTCCCGGCTACGGAGCA
Organism: Planctomycetaceae bacterium; assembly: GCA_020426345.1. Lineage (GTDB taxonomy): Bacteria > Planctomycetota > Planctomycetia > Planctomycetales > Planctomycetaceae > F1-80-MAGs062. The sequence continues at coordinate 2,236 of JAGQQE010000474.1, read as the reverse complement.
CAGGGAGGCACATCGGCGGACACCGCCGGCGCGTTCGATGCCACCGGCATGGGTGCTTTGGTCAACAGTTCGCGCGGAATTAATTTTGCATGGACTCGCCAACCCTATGCAGACCAGTTTGGTCCTGAGAAATGGCAGGATGCTGTTGCAGCGGCCACGCGCGACATGATCGCTGACCTGGCCACACATACTTCTGCGAGTCAGCTTGCAAACGCTTCGTAGCCCGTGGAGTATCGGCAAGCGATGTCCGGCAATGATGATCCAGCAGAAAAGCACCGACGCATTCGCGTGGTGTTTTCCATTGGTGCGCTTCATGGTGGCGGCTCCGAACGTCAACTCGTCTCGCTGCTTCGGCAGCTCGATCGACGACGCTTCGAACCGTTTCTTTACCTGATTTATCGATCCGGACCACTGCTGAGTCTGGTGCCGGATGATGTTCCTGTCGCTGCGTTTGAAGAACGCGTGACTCCCTCCCGGATTTATGCTCCTGGCCTTATGCATGCCCTGCGCGTTGCGGATTTTGCGAAGTACCTTCGGGAGATTCGCGCGGACGTGAGCTATGACCGGACGTTTCTGATGACGCTGGTGTCTGCCGCCGGGGCCCAGAAGGCAGGCGTTCCCAACGTCTCTACCATTGTCACCGACCCGGAAACCGGGTTCTCACCGGTGGCGGGTCGATTCCAGTGGATCAAACGCAGAAAACTACACCGATTGTACGAGCGATCGTCTCGCGTTCTGGCGGTTTCGGACGGAGCACGGAAAGCTGCGATTCGTTTCTACAAAATCCATCCGGAACGAATTGAGACGCTTCTGAACGGCGTTGACACCAACCTGCTGGAGGAACAGACCATTCGACCGCCGGGCTCAGAATCCTCGGACCTCGCCGCATGGTGGAATGGCGATCAGGCAATGGATTCCGGCGGCACCAGTTCCCGGCCCGACACTCTTCGGATTGTAAGTGCAGGTCGGCTCAACGAACAAAAGGGCTTCCACTTTCTGATTCAGGCCGCCGCAGACCTGAAGGTCCGATTTCCTGATACATCGATTCGACTTTGCATTCTTGGAGATGGCGATTGGCGTGACCGATTGATGCAGTTGGTCAACGAACGGGGCTTAAGCAACGAGGTTCGCATGCCAGGGTTTCAATGCAATGCTGCGTGGTGGTATCGAAGCGCTGACGTCTTTGTGCTGCCATCGCTCATTGAAGGAATGCCGAACGTGTTGCTGGAGGCCATGGCACTGGGGACGCCCGTCATCTCAGCCGATTGCCCCTCCGGGCCACGAGAAATCCTTGAGGGCGGTCGCTTCGGACAGCTTGTCCCTCCCTCCAACAGCAAAGCCATTTGTGACGCCCTGTCCCGCGTGCTGACCGATGGCCATGAAATCAGAAAGATGTCTGCAGAAGCGGCGATGCACGTGAAGGCCAACTACACAATCGCGCAGGCCGCCCGACGGCTGGAAACGCTGTTCACATCGCTGGTTGAAGCAAACGGAAGTCCCCCAAAGTAAAAGGCAATGACCCGGTGGCCTCGACGGAAGAAAAGTTCCCGGTGATCGCACTGTCACTGATTGCGGCATCAGGCTGAGACACATCCGGGGAACGATGGAAGCATTTTCAGCATCACGGATTCAGGATCGGTTGAAAGGGATCGCCAGGCATTCCTGATCACCTGCCAATTGCTGGTTGGAAGGACTCTCCTGACATATCCTGCCGACCGCGTTCACGTCTTGTACGGTGACGGGCATGTTTCCCGCGAACCCTTCTTGCCGCGGGCGATGGGCGTTGCACAAACGAAATACGGTTGCGGTGCTTTCAGCAGGCAGGCAAATGGTCAAGCGTAAAACAGAAGAATCAAAGCTGCAGAATCGTATTGCATCTGCAAGGCAGGCATGGAGGAAACGTCATTCTCCCAGCGGATTGCAATTTGTGCTGGCGGACCGCATCGACCTGATTCCTGCCAGAGCATGGGATTCTCTGACAAATAACCACTCGTGGTTTCTGTCGCGTGAATACCTGTCAGTGATTGATTCCGCGGGACCCGAGAATGTCTCCGGCCGCTACGCCATGGCATTCGATGGGTGCAAGCCGGTTGCGGCTTTGGTTGCACAGCTTGTGCAAATCGACGGGAAGCACTTGATCAGCAATGATCCGGTCGTCGCCAAGACAACGGCTTTAATCGAGCCCGGGGCGAAGTCCATTGCAGAGTTCACTGCAGTCGCGCGAAAGAAGGTTGAA